>CAYMSU010000313.1:0-7826 GCA_964393165.1 uncultured Enterobacteriaceae bacterium | reverse complement strand
GCAAGGAGCTGGCGGCGCGGGCGCTCCACACCGAGGGCGCGGTCCACGATGGGCCGTTCGTGGCCGTCAACTGCGCCGCGATCGCGCCCACGCTCGTCGAGTCGGAGCTGTTCGGGCACGAGAAGGGCGCCTTCACGGGCGCAATCGCGCGCAAGGAGGGCGCCTTCTCCCACGCCCATGGGGGCACCCTGTTCCTCGACGAGATCGGGGAGATGCCCCTCGATCTGCAGGCCAAGCTGCTGCGGGTGCTCGAGTCGGGGGAGGTGCGCCGGGTCGGTGGCGTCGAGCCCATCTTCCCGGTCGTGCGCGTGGTCTCCGCCACGCATCGGGATCTCCACCAGATGATCCGCGACAGTCGGTTCCGCGAAGACCTCTACTGGCGCCTGGCGGTGCTCACGGTGCGGCTTCCCGCCCTGCGGGAGCGCCCCGAGGACACTCCGATGCTCGCCCGGGCGCTGCTCGCGCGCCACCACCCCGACGCCACGCTGGCCCCCGAGGCGGAGGCCATGCTGCGCGCGCACGCGTGGCCGGGCAACGTGCGCGAGCTCCGGAACGTGCTCACGCGGGCCTACGTGCTCGGGGGCCCTCGGCTCACCGCCGCCCAGGTGGAGGTTCAGCCCTGGGCGTTCGAGGACGCGGCTCCGGAGGCGCTGCCCGACACCGCGGGGGCGGAGCGGGAGCGCATCGCGGGCGCGCTCGCCGCCGCGGGGGGCAACCGCACCCAGGCGGCGCGCAGCCTGGGCATCCCCCGCTCCACGCTCCTGTACCGGCTCCGCAAGCACGGCCTGGGCTGATCCGTAGGCGCGGCGGCGCGGCTACTGGGGCAGCGCGCCGGGGGGCGGAGGGGGATCTACCGTGCCCACCCGGATCGCGATGCGGCCGAGGCCTCGGGCCCGCTCCCGCCAGGCGAAGAGGCTGCGCTCGTAGTTCGTACGGGCGGCCTGGAGGTCGTCGATCACACGCCGCGAGTGCCCGAGCCGCGCGCCGCGCAGGCCGAGCTCTGACTCGTGCGCCTGCAGCGCCGCGACGAAGGCGAGGGCACGCTCGAGCCGCGCGGGCTCGCTCGGGGTGCGGCGCCACGCCTCGTACCGCCGGAGCATCTCGGCATCGTCGACCTCCTCCTGGAGCCACTGCCGGATCTGCCCGTCGTCGTCGCCGAGCGCGAGGTACAGCTGCTCCCGGCTGGTGACCACCGACTGCTCGCTCAGGCGCATGAACACCGTGGACACCCCGGCGGCCGCGGCCCCCACGCCGAGCACCAGCGCGATCGCCAGCAGCAGGTACGGCAGCGGGGACCACCGCGGCGGGGGCAGATCGTCGCCGCGGGCCACGGGCCGCTCGATCCAGCCATCCGACAGCGTGGGCGTGTGCGGCTCGGACACGCGGCGGGGCGGCGGGCGCCGCGAGGGCACCGGCCGAGGGGGCAAGCCTCGGTCGGAGATCGGGGGGGGCTCGTCGCCCTCGAGCACGGACGGAGGCGCGTGGGCGGGCGGCGGAGCGGGCGGCGGCACCGACGGGCGGTCGATCTTGCGGGGCGGAAGCGGGGGCACCCCGATTGGACCGCCGCCGGGCGGCAGCGAGCGGGGATCGGCCCGCACGTCGGTCTCCGCCGTCTCGTCGAAGTCCTCGCGGGGCCCTGGAGAGGACGCCGACGGCCTCGGCCCGACCGTGCCCGGCGGCGCGAGCGCGAGCGCCAGCGCGTCGAGCAGCTCCCGCATGCTCTGGAACCGATCCTCGCGCTGGTACCCGCAGCAGCCGAGGATCACCACCCGCGTGGCGTCGGGGAGTCGGGTGAGGGTTCCCGACTCGGCGGCGCCGAACAGCACGCGGGCGTGCTGGCCGGTGACCAGCGTCCACAGCGTGGCGCCGAGGGCGTAGACGTCGGCCCGGGCGTCGACCTCTGCCGGATGCTCGATCTGCTCCGGCGCGACGTAGCCGATGTCGTCGCTGCCGGACGAGGCGAGGCCCGCGCGCAGCTGACCCAGGGTGGCCATCGCGGCGTGGGGCACCGTGACCGCCTCCTCCTGCTCGTCGAGCCACAGCCCGGGAGCCCCGAGCCGGGCGAGCCCGCGGTCGGTGAGCAGCACGTTGCGCGGCGTGACGTCGCGGTGGACGAGCCCCACCCCGTGGACCACCGCGACCGCCTGGGCGAGCTGCTGCGCGACCTGCAGAGCCCGGCGCGGGGCCATCGGGCCCTGACGGGCGATCCGGGCGTGCAGCGAGCCGCCGCCGGCGAAGTCCATGACCACGTAGGGGGCGGACCCGCGGCCCTGCACGTCGTGGATCTGGAGGAGGTGCTTGTGCTCGACGCGCAGAAGCGCCTGCCCGTCTTGCACGAACCGCTCCCGCGCCGCCGGGTTGAGGCAGAGCTCGGGCTTGAGGACGCGCAGCATGCGGTCGACCTGGTGGTGCTGGTCCCACGCGCGCCACAGCTGCACCATCGCGCTCTCGCCGACCCGCTCCACGAGGACGAAGCGGCCCTGCCGCTGGATGTGCTCGCGCTGCGCGGTCACTTCGTCGGATGCACGGGAGAGGCGGTCGTGAGCCATGACGGGGACGTCCCAGCGGTGGGGCACTCGACGATAGGCGAGCCCGGAGTCAGTGTCGTTGCATATCAGTTACGCCCGCCGGAAACTGTTCCGGCCCCCGGCGATGCGGCCGGTGTCCCGCTTTAATGAACCGGAGCTCCCATTGCCGCACCCCCGCCTGGGCGATCGCTCGCTGTTCCCCACCCTCGAAGAGGGTGTGTACCTCAATCACGCGGCCGTCAGCCCGCTGTCACGTCCGGTCCGGGAAGCCGCCGAGGAGGCCCTCGCTGACTTCGCGGCCACGGGACTGGGGGCGGTCGGTCCGTGGATGCGGCGGCGGGAGGTACTGCGCGCGGACGTGGCCGCGTTCCTCGGCGTGCAGCCGGAAGACATCGGCTTCGCGCCGGGCACCACGCGCGGCATCGTGGACATCGCCCTGGCCGTGGACTGGCGGCCGGGCGACCGGATCATCGTGTTCGACGGAGAGTTCCCGAGCAACGTGGGCCCGTGGATGACCGCGGCCCGGCGCTTCGGCGCGACCGTGGAGCGCCTGCCGCTCGAGGGCTTCGGCGACGGGTCGGGCCGCGGGCTCGCGCGGCTCGAGGAGGCGCTGGCGCGCCCGGGCGTGCGCCTCGTGGCGGTGAGCGCGGTGCAGTTCGCGACGGGGCTGCGCATGCCGCTCGGCGCGATGGGGGAGCTGGCCCACGCCCGCGGGGCGGAGCTGTTCGCCGACGGCGTACAGGCGGTGGGCGCGCTGCCGGTGGACCTCACCCACGTCGACTACCTGGTGGCGGGGGCGCACAAGTGGCTCATGAGCGTGGACGGGATCGCGGTGGTGTACGCGGCGCCCGCCGCCCGGGAGCGGCTGACCCCGCTCACGGGGGGCTGGCTGTCGGTGCCGGAGCCCCTGGACTTCCTGATCGCGCCGTGCGCGCCGCTCGACTACGACAAGCCGGTGCGCCGGTCGATGGACTGGGTGGAGGGCGGCGTGCAGACGACGGCCGCGCACGCGGGCCTGCACGCCTCGGTGGGGCTGCTCGCGGAGCTCGGTCCGGCGCGGATCGCGGCGCACGTGCAGCGGCTGCACGATCTCCTGGAGCCGGGCCTGCAGGCGCTGGGCTACGTCTCCGCCCGCGCCGCGGATCCGCAGGCGAGATCGGGCACGCTGTCGGTCCGGCCGCCTCCGGGCGCGTCGCTCGAGGACGTGGCGGCGCGGTGGATGAGCGCGGGCGTGAGCATCAGCACGCCGGACGGGTGGCTTCGCCTGTCGCCCCACTGGCCGAACAGCGAGGCCGAGGTGGCCCGGGTGCTGGAGGTGGCGAGCGCTGCCCTGAGGGCTCGCCCCTAGGGCGCTTCACCGCGGACGGCGCAGGCGGATCGCCCCCCGCGCGGTCGACGGATCGACCACCTGCCCCCGCTGGGTGATCTCGAGCTCGCCGCGCGCCACGAGCCGCCGCGCCGCCTGGCGCACCGGCTCCATCAGCGCCCGCCACTCGCGCTCGTCGTCTGAACGCGATCGCGCGACCTCGCTCGGGCAGATCGAGGCGCCCGCGCGGCGCGCCGCGAGGAGCTCGAGGATGGCGCGCTCGAGCTCCTCGTCGAGCCGCGTGAGCCGCGCCCGGCGGCACGCCTGCGAGCAGTAGCGGACCTCGTCCCAGTGATCCGCCCACTTCTTGCGCCACTCGATGCGTCGCCCGCACTTCCTGCACGTCTTCGCCGGCTCGCTCACCGGTTCCTCCACCCCTCCCGACCCGGCGTATCGCCGCAGTGGTACCCTCCGGCTCCGCCGGAGGACCCATGCCCCGCCCCGTCACCCTCGTGGTCGCGCTCGGCACGCTCCTGGCCGCGTGCGCGTCCCCCAGCCCGGAGGCCTCTCCGGCGCCTACCAACGCTCCCGCCACCCGCGCCGTCGCCGCGCGCGGCGACGGGCCAGAGGCGACCGCTCCCTCGCGCGCGCTCGAGGCGTTCGCCGGCGACGAGGTAGCCCCCGTCGACCCCGACAAGAAGGTCGCGCTCGTGATCGGCAACGGCCGGTACACCTCCGCGGGCGCGCTCGACAACCCGGCCAACGACGCGCACGACGTCGCGGCGGCGCTGCTCGAGCTCGGCTTCCAGGTCGTCGACGGCACCGACCTCGACGGCGCCGCGATGCGGGAGAAGCTCCGGGACTTCGCGAAG
Organism: uncultured Enterobacteriaceae bacterium; assembly: GCA_964393165.1. Lineage (GTDB taxonomy): Bacteria > Myxococcota_A > UBA796 > UBA796 > DRPG01. The sequence continues at coordinate 3,120 of CAYMSU010000313.1, read as the reverse complement.
GCCGTCCAGGGGGCTGGCGTGGCCCTGTTCTTCTACGCCGGCCACGGCGTGCAGGTGGACGGGCACAACTACATGCTGCCGGTCGACGCACAGCTCGACAGCAAGGACGACCTCGAGTTCGAGGCCGTGGACATGAACCGGGTGCTCGTGCAGCTCGAGCGCGAGCCGCGCGTCAACATCATCATCCTCGACGCGTGCCGGAACAACCCGCTCGCCGAGAACCTGGCCCGCGCCTTCCGCGGCAGCTCCCGCTCGATCGGGGGGCGCAGCGGGGGCCTCGCCGCGCTCGACGCCGTCGCCCCAGGCACGCTGATCTCGTTCTCGACCCAGCCGGGCGCGACCGCCTCCGACGGCACCGGGCGCAACAGCCCGTACACCGCCGCGCTGCTCGAGCACATCCGCACCCCGGGGCTCGAGCTGCAAGGGCTCATGCGCCGCGTGGGCGCCGAGGTCGTGCGCGCGAGCGACGGCGCCCAGGTCCCCTGGCAGAACGCGTCGCTGACCACCGACTACTACCTGACCTCGCCGCCCCCCGAGGGGCAGGCGCCGGTGGCCCTCGCCGACGTCTCGGCCAAGCGCGTGGAGGTCGAGTACTGGCTCGAGGTCAAGGACTCGGGCTCCATCGAGGAGCTGCAGAGCTACGTCGAGCGGTTCCCCGAGGGGAGCTTCGTCGACCTCGCGAGGTCGCGGATCAAGGGGCTGAAGCTCGCCGAGGAGGTGCCCCAGGGCGCGGACGCGCTGGCCCGGGCCTACGCGCGGCTCGCCAAGCGCTCAGTCGTGATCGAGAACCCGACCGAGCCCCACGAGTTCTACAACAACGCCCGCCTGTACGACCTGCGCGGCGACGCGCTCAACGCGAGCAAGATGTACGCGCGGTACCTGCAGTTCGGCCTGCCCTACGTCGACCCGCACCTGCGGTACCAGACCTACCTCAAGGCCCAGGAGGGGCGGCAGGGCGCGCGCGAGGCCTACAACGAGCTCGTCTACGACAACCCCGACGACAAGGTGATGGCCTTCGCGGCGGCCCTGCTGCAGCCGCGGGACCGCCGCAAGGCCAAGCTCGAGGCGCTGATCGCCGAGCTGCCCGACCTGGGCCCGGCCCACTACGAGCTGTCGCTCGACTACTCACGGCGGCGCCTGGGCGACCAGACGATCGACGACCAGCGGCAGGAGCGCGCCCACCTCGAGAAGTTCTTCGCGGCCCTCGACCGCGGCGACGTGTACCGCTGGTTCCTCGACAAGGTGGTGGCCCAGGAGCGGATCGAGGAGGCGGAGGAGCGCCGGGCGGCCCTCGGGGGCCTCCGCGCGAACCTGCTCGAGCAGCCGATGCAGTTCCACGCGACGCGCCACAACGGCGGATGGACGATCACGGCCTCGCCGATGGAGGCCGGGTACAGCGAGGTGCAGGTCAAGCGGCCGGGGGGCACCTTCGAGTCGCTGGGCACCTCCCCGACGGTCGACCCGCTGACCGGCAAGCCCGCCGCGAACGTGAGCGTGCAGCTACCGCCGGAGGCCGAGGCGATGACCCTGCAGTTCCGCTACGTGGACGCGCGCGGCAAGCTGCAGGGCCCGTTCGACTACGCGTTCACCCCGGAACAGGCGCTGACCGCGGCCAAGAAGCAGACCCTGCTGACCACCTGGACGAGCTGGGTGTCGCTCCAGGACAACCCGGCGGTGCCGGGCAACCGGCTGCTGTACTTCACCCACCTGCGGACCAACCGGTGCGGCCTGTCACAGGTGCGGTACGGCCTGAACAAGGACGCGCCCGACCGGATCTACCGGCTCCCGAAGTGCGATCCCAAGAACCCGTACTCGATCCCGACCGACGGCACCCCGATCTTCGAGGACGTGCCCGACGACACCGACTTCGTGACGGTGCAGGTCACGTTCACGGATGGCACGAAGTCGGACGTGAAGCGCTTTCCATTCCGGTAGGATCACGGGCATGCACAGACGCTTCTCCGCGGTCCTCGCCCCGGTCGTCGCCGGTGCCCTCGCCCTGGTGGGGTGCCAGCCGGTCGACACGACCTGGATTCCATCGGTCCCCGTGCAGGAGGCCACGCTCGAGCGGGCTCGCCTGCGTACGTCGGCGTTCCTCGGGGGCGGCGTGAACGGCGCCGCCGACCTGCACCTCGTCGACGCCGAGGGCACGCGCTGGCGGTTCCCCGTCCGCCTCCGCGGAGGCACCGTGGGCCTCGGACTCGAGTTCTCCCTCGGGCTCGGCCGGGACCTCCCGCTGATCCTGCCCGACGCGGAGATCACGGGCGAGATGCTGCTCGACCGCTACGTCGGGAACAGCAACGGGCTCGTGGCCGGCCTCGGGGTGCAGACCCGCCACCTGCGGAACCCGCACGACGTGCGCATCTCCGGGCCCTTCGCGGACGTCGGGGCCTCCGCGATGATCAGCGTGGAGTGGCTCACCATTCGCCTCGACGAGCCCGAGGACACCTTCGACAGCGGGTATCGAGCGGACACCAGGAGCGCGCCATGATCGTCGCTGCGTGGCTCCTGGGGTGCGCCGTCCCCGAGACCGACGTGCTGGCCGACGTCGTGGTAGACCAGGCGGAGCTGCGGGACGTCACCCGGGTGGGCGCGGCCCTGATCATCGGCCACCAGGCGGCGCCCGGAGGGCCCGTGCTCGCGGTGCTCGACCCCGAGGGCACGGTGCACGAGGTGCCGGTGCGGATCCGGTCGACCCTCGTGGGGCTGCTGATGACGGCGAACGTGGCGGGCATGGACGCGCGCGTGCCGCTCACGCTGCCCCGCGACCGCGAGATCCGGGGGCACGAGCTGTTCGGGACCTACGAGGGGAGCTTCGAGAACCTGTCGCTCCTCGGGGGAGTCCAGGCGCATCACCTGCAGAACGAGGCGGGCGTGCGGATCGATCGCCGGCTCGCGTCGATCGGGTTCGGCGCCGCGGTCGCCCACGAGTGGATGCAGCTGCGCCCCGACGACGACGATGGAGGCGGGCTCGACCTCGCGCTTCCGGAGGAGCTGCCCTGACGAGCGCCTGGCCTCCGCCGGGGCGAGCCGAGGGTCTTGCCCCCGACCGCGGGGGCCCCCGGCCCCCCTCGGGCCGTCGCGCAGCGCGGACCGAGCGCCAGGAGCAGCGCCACTCCT
>CAYMSU010000312.1:0-7892 GCA_964393165.1 uncultured Enterobacteriaceae bacterium | reverse complement strand
CCCGCGCCATCCACTACGACGCCCCCTCGGGGCTCGACCCCGACGAGCTGCGCCAGCGCGTGGCGGACCGGCTGGTGTGCGCCTACCTCGCCAGCGAGCACTCGAGCGGAGCCACCCGCGACGCGGCGCACGGGGTCGCCCACGAGCTGGGGGCGACCTTCCACGAGGTCGCCATCCAGCCCGCCATCGAGACCCACGTGGCCCTCACCGAGCAGCTGACCGGGACGGCGCTGTCGTGGGAGGATCCGGCGCACGACATCCCGCTGCAGAACGTCCAGGCGCGCCTGCGGGGCTCCTTGATCTGGATGGTCGCCAACCTGCGCGGGTTCCTGCTGCTGTCGACCTCGAACAAGAGCGAGGCAGCCGTGGGCTACACCACGATGGACGGGGACACCAGCGGCGGCCTCTCCCCGATCGCGGACGTCCCCAAGTCGCTCGTGCAGGTGTGGCTGAAGTGGGCGGCGGAGTTCCACGGTCTCGCGTCGCTCGCCGCCGTCGTGGCGATTCCGGCCACCGCCGAGCTGCGCCCTCCCGAGCAGTCGCAGACGGACGAAGCCGACCTGATGCCCTTCCTCGTGCTCGACCAGCTGGTGTTCCACTTCGTCCAGCGCGGTCAGTCCCCGCTCGAGATGTTCCGCACGCTGTGGCCCCGGGTGCAGGACGACTATGCGGGGGATCCGCGTGGCTTCGCCCGCGACATCCGCAAGTTCGTGCAGATGTTCTGTCGCGCGCAGTGGAAGCGGGAGCGGTTTGCGATCTCGTTCCGCGTGGCGGCGTTCGACCTGGACCCGAAGACGGGGTTCCGCTTCCCCCCGGTCCAGGCGCCGTTCACCGAGGAGCTCGCGGAGCTCGACAGGCACGTGGCCGCGCTCCCGGGGGCGTAGGCCGCGGCCGTACAGTGCTACGCAAGCGGGTGTCGTCGAGGGAGGACGTTCGGTGGACGTGCCAGAGGAGCTGCTGGGACCGGTGTCGGCGGCAGGGGAGGAGGTCCGCGCCGCGCTGCAGACCCGCGCGATGCGCGCATCGGTCGGCCGAGACGGAGTCGAGCAGCGCTCGCCCATCTGGGCCGTCGCCACGGCCCGCCGCCTCTGGCTCCTCGCCGATGAAGCCACCGGGCGCTGGGCGGCGGCCACTGGCGATCCCCGAGCCGTGCGGCTCGAGCCGGGCTGGACGCAGGACGTGCTCCGGTTCGGGGAGCGCCGCCTCCCGCTGCGACGGCGCGACCGAGACCTCGCGGAGGTGCTCATCGAGGCCTTCGTCACCGGGGGCGGGGGCGGCGCGCCGGTCCCCGCGCCCACGGTCGTGCCTCCAGGGCGGGCGCCCGTGGCTCGTGGCGCCGACAGCGTGCCCGACTGGCTCGCCGAGTCGGTGGTGGCGGGCTCCCGGGAGCGCTGGCTGCACGCGGCGCGCACCCGCACCGCGCAGCCCTTCCACCTGGCCGACAGTCGCATCAAGCGCACGCCGGTGTACCTCGCCTCCACCGATCGGCGCACCGTGCTCGCCGCCCACCTCGACGGCGCGCCCACCTTCGACGGGTCCCCCACGTGGTGGGAGCTCGTGGGCACCGACCTGCACGTGACCGACGGCGAAGTGAAGGCCGGGTCCCGTCCGCTCGAGGCGGTCGCCGACCCCGCCGCGGCCGTGGCGATAGCGCAGGCGACGAACGCCCAGGATCGCTGGACGGCTGCCGCCGAGGCCGCGTTCGCCGCGTCGCGGCCGCTCCACGCTCTGCGGCTCCTCGCGGAGGCTCACGAGCTCGGCCACGACGCAGGCTGGGCGCTCATCGCACGCCTGCTCGCGGCGGTCGGCGCGCCCGTCGGCGCCGTCGCGGCCGCGCGGCGGGCGCTGCTGGCGAGCGACGTCCCCGTGGACTGGCTCGACGACGACGCCCGGGACGCGCGCACCCTGGCCCGCCAGCAGGTCGACGAGGAGACCCTCCGCAGGGTGCTCGCGGGGCCGCTGGACGACCTCGAGCGGCCGTCCGCGCCCGACGGCCTGCCCTGGCCGCCCGACGGCCAGCTCGAGGTGTGGGCGGCGGCGCTCACGCTGGCCGGCCGCACCGCCGAGGCCCTGGCCCTGTGGCCCCGTGCGCCCGCTGGGGAGCGGCGCCACCGGGCCGTCGCCGCTCTCCTGCAGCGCGACGATCCCCCCGGCGCAGCCGAGGCCTGGGAGCGGGCCGCCCTCGAGCAGCGACCCGAGCAGCCGGCCGCGGCCGCGCGCACGCTCGAGCGCGCGCTCGAGCTGGACCCCACGGTGGCGCATCGCCTGTGGCTGCGGGGGCGCTGGGCCCTCGAAGACGGTGCGCAGGACGTCGCCGATCGCTACTGGGCGGCCGCCCTCGACGTCGATCCCGAGGGGGCGGCGCTGGCCGAGCTCACCCCGGAGATCGCGAGGGCCGTCGCGACGGTCGCGGATCGGCAGGGTGAGTCGGAGGCAGCGGTTTCCTTCCTCCGCGAGGCGGTGAAGCTCGCGCCCGACCATCGCCCCGGGTATCTCGACCTGGCCCGGCTACTCGGGGACGACCTGGCGACCCCGACCGAGGCCGCGGAGGCGCTCGAGGCGTACCTCGCGCTCCCACCGGTGGAAGGGGAGACCGACGGGCCGGTGCTCCTGCAGCTCGCCCGGCTCCGGATGGAGGCCGGCGACCGTGACGCGGCCGCTGACGCCGTGCGCAAGGCGGTCGCCACCGACTTCCTGCACCCCGGCATCTGGACGCAGGCCCGACGGCTGGGCCGGTCCCTCGACCTCGACACGGCGTGGTGGCGCCACGTCGAGGCCGTGCTCACCGGAGCCCCTGGCCTCTATCGGGAGCCCGTGGGCCGATCGCCGGCACCCCGGCTCTCTCGCGCCGCGCTCGACGCCCTCCACCCCGGCGGGATGGGGCTCGTGGATCGCCTCCGGCACACGATGGCCGCGCCCGAGCCGCCGCCGCGGAGGGACCTCGTGCGGGGGCTGGATCGCGTGTCGTCCGCGCATCACCCAGATGTGCAGTCCCTCATCGACGACCTCTCCGCCCGGCTGGGGCTCGATCCCCCGGCGGCCTACCTGTTCCGAGGAGACGGGGCCTACGGCTGCAGTGCCTGGAACACGGACCCCCCCGTCCTGCTGATCGGCGCCGACCATCTCGAGGGCGGCCCCCGTGCCTTGCCCAGGGCCGCCCTGGGCTACCTCGTCGCGGTGGAGCTCGCGCACTTGGCGTGCGATCACCCGGTGCTGACCTTCGATACCGACGTCGTCGGCACGAGCCGCTCGGTCTACCGGGCCTTCGGGAGCCTCGCCGGGCGGGCCGAGGACGTGGTGGACGTGATCACGCTGATTCCGGGAGTGGATCAGCTGGCCAAGCTGCAGCGGGTGCTCGTGCTGTCCCGCAAGCTGTTCGCCGCCCGCTCGGCGCTAGACAAGGTGTCGGGCCTCGCCACCTCGGTCCTCGACTGGCTCGGCCTCGACACGTCGATGCCCGACGCGGGGGTCGGCCGGGAGGGGCTACGGGGCGCGGCCCTGGCCTTCCGCATGCAGGCCGACCGCGCTGCGCTCCTGCTGATCGGAGATCTGTCCGCCGCCGTCCAGGCGATCCTCGCGTCGTCCTCGAAGCTCCGCGAACACGCCGCCACCGTTCGCGAGGAGGGGCTCGCGGAGCTGCTCGAGACGTCCGGCGAGCCAGGGCTCGGCGTCATGCTCCGACTCGCGGCGCTCGTCGAGTTCGCCGCAGGCCTCGGTCCCGACGGAGAGGTCAGTGAGTTCCCACGTAGCGCTGAATCACCGCTGCCTGGTCCGGAGTGATCTCGCTCTGCTCTACACAGTAGGTGTCGGTCGTGCACAGCGGGAACGGAAACATCAAGTTGTTCCCCAGCTGCCGGCGGCACGGGGTCTCTCCACCACACTGGGGCGTGTCTTCGAGCACGTCCCAGCGGCTCCAGCCGTTCCGCTCCACGGGGTGGAACAGGCCGAGGAAGTGGGCCGTCTCGTGGGCCATCGTCTCTGCCAGGGTGCGGATGTCGAGCTCGTCGTAGGACCCGTCGAGCCCCGCGGCGAAGGCCATGCTGATCTGGATCGCGGAGCGACGGGTGGGCACCAGCGGCCCGGGGATGTCCCCGGCGATGCCGAGGATGTCCTTGTCGGGCACGTCGATCAGGTCGGAGATCAGCACGTTCACGGTCCGGGCGGGCGTACTGGCGGCGACGTCGACGATCCGGGGCTCCTCGCCGAAAGCCGGTGGCAGCAGCTCCACCTCGTCGAGGATGAAGGTCTCGAACGACAGCTCGATCCCGGCGGCGGCGTAGATGCTCTTCCACTGGTCCGTCGCGCCCTCCACCGCCGCGACGACCGCGTCGTCGTCGCGAAGGTCGTCGGTGTAGATCAGCGCGACGTCGAGCCTGCCTGACTCGAGATCCGGGTCCGACTTCAGCAGGAGGTCGAGCGCAACGTCGGACTGGGTGAACGACAGCTCCTCGTCGACGACGCCCAGCTCGAGCTCCCAGCGGCCGGGCGTCAAGCTCCGGTCAGCTTCGATGACCGGCCAGTTCAGCGAGTTCACAGCGTTCACGAACACGGCATTGGTCTTGCTGAACGGCTCCGACAAGAGCTCCTCGGCCGACAGGACCTGCTCACCCTGCGGATCGATCAGCGAGCGGACGAACACCTCGAGCGGGGGCTCGACCTCGGAGGTCACGAGCACCGAGGTCTCGTCATCGAGGACGTCGAACCGCAGTCGCGCGACCCCGCTCCGGTTCGACGAGACCACCCCGGACAGCGCCCGGAGCCCGTCGAGCTCCTCTTCCACGAGCGGGGTCCCACATCCTGACAGGACGAGCGCGACGGTCAGCATGATCGGACGTTCCCCAGGGGCGAAGGGCACGCGAGACGACAGGGCTTCGTGGGCACCATACAACCGGTGCGTCGTTCTGCTAATAGTCGGCCCTATCACCTCCCGGGTGCCCCATGGCTGCTCTGCTCGTTGCTCTGTCGTTCCTCCTCGCCCGCCCTGCGACCGCGGCAGACAGCGCTTCGCCCCCTCCTCCCGAGCCTCCCGGGGTGAGCTTCGAGGGCCTGCCCGAGACGGCCGCGCAGCGCAAGGTCGGGCCCGACGGCAAGCCCCATCCCGTGCTCGCCCGACTCCTGCTCGACCGCACCGCGGTGGCGGCCGGCACCACCGCGCGGATCGGCCTGCACCTCACGCAGGACGAAGGCTGGCACACCTACTGGAAGTCTCCGGGAGAGATCGGCAAGCCGACCGAGATCGCGTGGCAGGCCCCCCACGGGATCGCCGTGTCCGACCACGAGTACCCCGTGCCCCAGCGGTTCGAGCAGTCCGACATCGTGAGCTTCGGGTACGACAACGAGGTCCTGCTGATCTCGGAGATCCAGGTCCCGGCCGACGCACCGATGGGCGCGCACACGGTCGAGGCAGAGGCGAGCTGGCTCGTCTGCAAGTCCATCTGCATCCCGGGCAGCGCCGAGGTCGCCCTTCCGGTCGAGGTGGTGGCAGAAGCCGCTCAGGGCGCCCCGAGCGCCTACGCGCCGCTGTTCGACCACTACGAGGCCCAGCACCCCGAGCACGCACTCGACGTCACAGCCTTCGGCGCCGACTACTCGCTGTCGGTCGCCCGCGTGCCCGCGGATGGGTCGTTCCGCGCCGTGTTCCTGCTCACCAGCACCGGCGACGCGCCGTTGCCGACGGTGGGGGAGGCGCCGTGGCCCACGTTCACCCCGATCGCCCCCCTGGACTACTCGTGGGCGCTCGATGCTCCGCCGCGGATCAGGGCGCTCGACGATGGGCGGATCCTCATCGTGGTCGACGGCACGGCCTACGAGCCAGAGCAGCTGCCCGAGAACGCTAGGGTCGGAGGGCTCGTTCAGCTCGACGTGGGCGGACGTGAGATCGCCACCGAGATCTCCGGCTCGTTGCCGTTCGCGCCGGCGGGCACGGCCCCGGAGCCCGTCGCGTCGCCGCTGATCACCCTGGCCGACGAGCACTTCCCGCGGGAAGGCGCTCCCGCGGTCGTCGACCCGGAGCCCGAGCCCGAGCCTCCGCGACCGGCGGAGGCCTCGGTCGCCATCACCGCGTCGACCGCAGCGGGCGCCGGCCGCGTGTCGCTTCCGGTGGGGCTCGCCTTCGGCTTCCTCGGCGGCCTGATCCTCAACGTCATGCCCTGCGTGCTGCCGGTCCTGTTCCTCAAGCTGTTCGGCCTGGTCGAGCAGGTCGACGTCACCCCGCGCGACCGGCAGATCGCGGGGGTCGCGTACACGGGCGGCATCGTGCTGTCCTTCTGGGTGCTGGCCGCACTCGTGATCGGGGCTCAGCTCACGTTCGGCACCAGCCTCGGTTGGGGCTTCCAATTCCAGTACCCCGAGTACGTCGCTGCCCTCGCCACGGTGGTGTTCGTGTTCGGGCTGTCGCTCTTCGGGGTCTTCGAGATCCCCGCGTTCGGCGTGTCGGCTGCCACCGATGCGGCGAGCCAGGAAGGCCCCGCCGGGTACTTCATGTACGGCGTGTTCGCAGTGCTGCTGGCCACCCCCTGCTCGGCGCCCCTGCTCGGCCCGGCCATCGCCTACGCGTTCTCCGCGCCGCCGGTCGAGCTCACTGCCATCTTCACGATGATCGCGCTGGGACTGGCCTCGCCGTTCCTGCTCGTCGCGTTCGTTCCGGCGGTGTTCCAGTACCTGCCGAAGCCCGGCGACTGGATGGAGACCATCAAGCAGTTCCTCGGCTTCACCCTGATCGCCACCACCCTGTGGCTCGTCGACGTGCTCGCAAACCAGATCGGCTCGGAGCGGACGACCGGGTTCATGGTGTTCTTGCTCGCCGCGTCGGTGGGGGCCTGGCTGTTCGGTCGCTTCGGCGGCCTCGCCGCGTCGGTGGGCCGGCAGCTCCTGGCCGGCGGCATCGCGCTGCTGATCGCCGCGGGTACCGGCGTCGCCTGGCTCGATTTCACGATGGCCGACGACGACTGCGTCGAGGACTCGGTCGACGAGGAACTCGCGTTCGACGAGGAGATCCCCTGGCGCGCGTTCACCGAGGAGCGTGTGACCGAGCTCGCAGGCACGACGTTGTTCATCGACTTCACGGCCGACTGGTGCCTCACGTGCAAGGTCAACGAGCAGACCGTGCTCGAGACCTCGTCGGTCCGCGCGGCCATGGCGGAGCACGGCGTCATCCCGCTCAAGGCAGACTGGACCCGACGCGACGAGACCATCGGGAACTGGCTGCGGCGCTTCGAGCGCGCCGGCGTGCCGATGTACCTCGTGATCCCCGGCGACCGAAGCCGACAGCCGATCCTGCTGCCCGAGACGATCACGCCAGGCATGGTGATCTCGGCCATCCAGGACGCCAGCTAGCCGTTCTCCTCGTGCTGGCGAACGATCTCCAGCAGCTGGCTGCCGTACCGAGCCATGCGCGTGGGCCCCATGCCGGGGAGCCGGAGGAGCTGCGCGGGGGTCGCCGGCCGCTCCGCCACGAGGGCCTGCAGGAGCTGGTCGGGAAACACCTGATACGGCTTGAAGCGCCGGCGCCGGGCCTCGCGCTGCCGAAAGCGCCGCAGGTCCGCGACCAGGCCCGTCGAGGCAGGCGCTCGCGGGCTGCTCGGCCCCCGAACCGGCTTGCCGGGAAGCCACACGGTCGGGTACTTGCGGCCCTTCCGGGCGAGGGTGCCGGCGGCCAGCAGCGCATCGACCTCGCGAAGGAGCGCGGCCTCCGGCAGGTCGCACAGCGCGCCGAAGTGGGGGTTGCTGGACAGCCGGGCGCGCTTGACCGGCTTGGCCTGGCTCCCCCGTAGTCCGGCGACGAGGACGTGCCGGCCCACCGGCTTGCGCAGGGCGCCCACGAACGCCACGATCGTGGCGCTTGGAATACAGTATCAAACCCAGGCAGACAACGAAATATTTCATTGAGTTGC
>CAYMSU010000311.1:0-7899 GCA_964393165.1 uncultured Enterobacteriaceae bacterium | reverse complement strand
GTGACCCGGAGCTCGCTGCCGGTGAGCGCGCACGGGTTGCAGTTCACCGCTCCGCCTCGACCGGCCACGTTGCCGGTGAGCGCGACCCGCTCGAGGGTGGCCGTGGCGCGCTCGAGCGACAGGGCACCCCCCCGGAACCCCGCGCCGCCGGTGATCGTGAGGTCGCGCACGGTCAGGAGCGCCTGCTGGTCGAGGCCGTCGCCCGTGCCCGTGAACGCCAGCACGGTGCCCTCGCCTTGCCCGTCGAGCACGGTGAGCTCCCGCCCGGCGCCCTCGATTGTCACGTCGAGATCGCCGGCGTCGTAGGCCAGGGGGAAGGTGCCGGCCCCGATGGTGAGCGTGTAGCCGTCGCTGATCGCGCCCAGCGCGTCGGCCACGTCCGCGTAGTCGTCGGGGACGGACAGGTCCCCGCGCACCCGCACGTCGACGAGGACGCTGTTGGACACGAGCCCCCCGGGGTCCGCGAACGACACCGCGAAGCGGAACCGGCCCGCCGAGTCCGGGGTGAAGCTCATGACCGACGGGGAGCCGACCGGGGCGTAGGCCAGGTCGCCGCCCCCGAGGCCCGAGCGGAGCGGCGCCTCGAGCAGCGTCCACGTGGGGGTGAGCGTGTCGCCGTCGGGGTCGCTACCTGTGGCGGTCAGCTGGGTGAGCAGGCCCACGTCGGACGCGACCTCGCTCGAGAGCACCGAGGCGGTGGGCCGGCCGTCGTGGGCCAGCGGGCGCGCGTCGCTGCCGTCGAGCAGGCCGTCCCCGTCGGTGTCGGCGACCGTGGGGTCGGTGCCGAGGGCGTGCTCCTCGAGCGCCGTGAGCCCGTCCCCGTCGACGTCGGTGTCCCCGTCGGAGGCCTGCGGATCGAGGCCGAAGTCAAGCTCCCACTGATCCGCCATGCCGTCGCCGTCGCTGTCGCGCACGAAGAAGTCGCCGTCGGCAGGGGCGAGCGCGCCCCCGAACGCGCCGATGTCGGGGGCGCTCCCGTCTGGCTCGGCGGGCCCCGTGCCCTGGTTCACGAGCGGGCTGTTGTGCCGCAGCCGGAGGTCGGCGACGCCCGGCAGCGTGGGATCCCAGAGCACGAAGCCGGGATCGTCGCCGAAGACGTGGTTGCCGCCGAACAGCAGGCTGGCGGGATCGGCGTTGGCGTCGTTGCGGAAGAAGCCGTCGTGCGACACCAAAGCGGACACGCGCTCCACGTTGAGAGCGGTGCCGAGGTTGTCGGCGAAGACCGAGTTGGTGACCGTGAGCTCCACGGTGGTGCTCGTGTGCCGGATCACGCCCTGGCCGTCGTTCGCCTCGTTGCCCGCGAACGTGCAGTGGTCCACGATGAAGGGCTCGCCTCGGCCGGAGCCCCTCCCCACGCGCAGTGCCGCGCCCTGGCGCAACGCGAGGTTGCCGACGAACACCGAGCTCACGAGGGTCGTCTCGGTGCTCTCGACCTCGATCGCGCCGCCGTTCGCACCTGCTGCGTTGGCCTCGAACGTGGTGCGCACCACGTCGAGGGTGCCCCCCTCGGCCCAGATCGCGCCCGCGAAGCGCGACGCGACGTTGCCCACGAAGCGGCTGTCGCGCAGCTCCGTGCGGCAGTCCACCAGGTGCATCGCCCCGCCGATGGTGCCGATCGCATCCGTGAACGTGGTGCGCTCGGCGACGAGGGAGCTTCGCTCCGAGCACGCCAGCGCTCCGCCGAGGTTGCCCCGGCCGCCGTCGACCGTGAGGTCGCGCAGCCGCAGCCGGCCGCCGTCGGTGATCTCGAACAGGCGGTCGGCGGCGGGGCCCACGAGGGTGCTGGCCTGTTGGCCGGCTCCTGCGAAGGTGAGCGGGAGGTCTACCGACACGCGGCTCATCGGCCATGCGCCCGCGCCGATGCTGATCACGTCGTAGGGCTGGGCCGCCGCGACGGCGTCGTCGACCGAGGCGAACTCCCGCGGGCCCTTGGGGGTCGACGTGACGACGAGGGTGTCGCCCCGGGTGACCGCGGGGGCGAACGGCCGCGAGTCGGCCACGCCGTCACTGACCACGAGCTCGACGCGGTAGGTCCCCCGCACGTCGGTGACGAGGCTCGGGGCCGGGGTGTCGGGATCGACGAGGTCCGCCGTGGTCACGAGGGATCCGGGGGGAACCGCGAGCACCGTCCACTGGTAGGTCAGCTCGTCGTCGTTGGGATCGACCGAGGCCGACGCGTCGAAGTCGATCCAGCCGCTGGCGGGATCGACGGACGCCGTGAAGTGGGCGACGGGCCGGTGGTCGTAGGCGTCGGTCGGGTTCGTCGAGCCGATCTCGACGTCGTCGGGCACGCCGTCGAGGTCGGAGTCGGGGGAGGTGGGATCGGTCCCCGCGGCGGCCTCGTCGGCGTTGCTCACGCCGTCGCCGTCGGGGTCGTCGGCGGGGCCGACGGTGGCCGGATCGCCAAGGCGGAGCTCCCACCCGTCGGCGAGCCCGTCGCTGTCGAGATCGAGGGGGTACCGGGCGCACGACGCCGGCGCCGCCGGGCCGCCGCACAGGCCGATGTCGGCGCGGCTGCCGTCGGGATCGAGGTCGTCGAGGAACCCGAGGTCGCGCCCCGCGGTGCCGAGGGCGAGGTCGTCGAGCGGCTGACCGCCGGTGGTGACCCACCCGAGCCCCGGGTCGACCTCGAGGAAGCTCCCAGGCGCGGCCGAGGTCGCGGCCTCGGCGGAGTACCGGGTGCGCGCCCCGTTGCCGAAGTCCAGGCCGTCGAAGTGGCCCCAGGTGGGCGAGCCGCCGCCGTAGATCACGTCGAGCGCGGTGCCTGGGCTGTAGGCCACGAGGGTGCTCCGCACGGAGGTGGCGCGGGCCTCGGCGCTCGTGATCAGCGACGTGGGCGCCGTTCCGTGGCCCACGATGGCCCCGTTGGCGGCGATCAGCGCGTTCGTCGAGCTGCTCTCGTGCGAGATGCACGCGCCTTCTTCGGCCTCGTTGTCGTGGCACCGGAAGTTGCGCACGCGGAAGGTGGCGGACCGGGAGTCGTCGCTTGGGGTGGTCAGGAACATGCCACCGCCGCGCTCGGCTCGGTTCGCGACGAGCGCCACGCGCTCCGCCACCAGCTGACGATCGTTGGCCTGGCCGAACACGTACAGTCCGCCGCCGTCACGCCCCGCGAGGTTCTCCGCGAGCACCGTGTCGGTCAGGGTCGTCCACGTGTTGAAGGACCACACCCCCGCTCCGTCGTCGACCGCGGTGTTGCCGATCACGCGGACCCCGCGCAGCTCCAGCTCGCGCAGGTCGTCGGCGACGATCCCGCCGCCGTGGGGCGTGCCGTGGCCCCCCGTGATCGTGAGGTTGAGGATCCGGACGACGACGTCGTTGCCTCCCGAGAGCACGAGGACGGGCCCCTGAGCGTCGCCCTCGACGACGACGTCGTCGCGATCCCCGAGGCCCACGAGGGTGAGGCTGCGATCGACGACCACGGGGCCGGGCCAGGTGCCCTCCTCGAGGCCGATGGCGCGGTCGCCGGCGAACTTCACGGCCTCGGCGAGGGTGGGCCGGTCCGTGGGCACCCGGATCCCGTCGAACACCTCGACCACGACCTGGTCGGCGTGGCTCGCCCCGCCGTCCGCGGCGGTGACCTCGATGGTGTACAGCCCGGGCTGGTCTGGCGTGAACCGGGCGCCTGCGCCGCTCGTGGTGAGCGTGGCGGTCGACACCCCGGGCCGGTCGACGAGCGCCCAGGTGAAGGTCAGGCTGTCGCCGTTGGGGTCGAACGAGGCGGAGGCGGTGAGCGCCACCTCGTCGCCGACCCAGGCCACCTGATCCTCGCCGACGTCGGCGGTGGGCCGGTGGGTGCGCGGGTCGCGCGGATCGGTGCCGGCGGTCGCCTCGGCCGCGTCGTCCACACCGTCGCCGTCGGTGTCGGCCACCCGAGGCAGGGTGCGGTCGGCCGCCTCCTCGGCGTTGGTGCGCCCGTCTGCGTCGGGATCGTCGCCCGCGTCGGGCAGCTCCACGGCGGTGCCCGCGAAGCGCTCCCAGGCGTCGTCGACGCCGTCGCCGTCGGAGTCCGCGCTCCGGAGGGCGGGCGTCGCGAAGGGCTCGGGCCGCGCTGCGTCGGCGGCCAGGCCGCCGAAGGCGCCGAGCTCGTAGACCTCCACGCCGTTGTCGTAGGCCAGGAAGTCGGAGTCGTTGCGCAGCCGCAGGTCCCAGGTGGCGGGCGACGCCGCGGGGTCGGCGAGCACGTAGCGAGGCTCCCCCGCGACCCGGTCGGGAACCGGGGCGGCGGGCTCGAAGTTGGTGGTCAGATCGCCGAGGTTGTCGCGGAAGCCGACCACGTCGAACCGCACGGGGCAGCTGTCGGCGCACGCTTCGAACACCGCCACCGCGGGACCGTCGCGGTGCCCGGTGATCAGCGACCGGTTGAGGTCGGCCTCCCCGCCGTCGATCGCCAGGGCGAGGCCGCCGGGATCCTCGGGCACGGCGCGCAAGGAGGCGTTGGCGTGGAGCGTGGCGTGGGTGAGCGTCAGGTCGCCGGCCGCTTCCTGGACGTGCACGCCGCAGCCCTGCTCGAGCCAGCACAGGTTGCCGGCGATCACCGCGTGGGTGAGGTCGGCCTCGCCCCCCTGCAGGCCGAGCCCGCCGCCCCGGCCGAGCGTGGAGCGGTTGCCCACGATCTGGACGCGCGCGCCGGTCAGCTCGCCCCCGTTCTCCACCCAGATGCCGCCGCCGAGGCCGCCCGCGGCATTGTCGGACACGCGGCTGTCGAGCAGCTCGAGGCTTGCCGTGCCGCGGACCGCGATCCCTCCGCCCACGTCGCCCACGCTGTTGTTCTCGACGCAGATCTCGCGGGCGACGACCTTCTTGCCCACCACGAAGAGGCCGCCGCCCATGTTGCCGGTGCCGTTGACGGCGCCCGTGCCCCCGGCGAGGGTGACCCTCTCGAGGGTGCCCGCCTCCATCCGGACCACGGCGCCCGTGGCCTCTCCGACGAGGCGGGTGCGGCCGCAGCCCTCGCCCGCGAGCACGATGTCGTCGGCCAGATCGACGTTGACGAAGTGCGTGCCCCCGTCGAACTGCACGGTCTCGCCGCTGCCGGCGGCGGAGACCGCTTGCTGCCACGTCTCGAACTCGTTGCCGGGGCCGACCCCGAGCTCGTCGACGTAGCCGTCGCAGTCGTCGTCCTCGCCGTTGCCGCGCGTCTCGATGGTCGCCGGGCTGTGCGCGGCGTCCGCGTCGTCGCAGTCCCAGTCGTTGTCGGCCACGCCGGGGCCCGGGCCGCAGGCGAGCACGCGGGTGTCGGGATCGCCGAACCCGTCTCCGTCGGCATCGGCCCACAGCAGCCGGTCCTCGATTTCCTCGTCGATCTCGCCGTCGCAGTCGTTGTCGATCCCGTCGCAGATCTCGGCCCGCCCGTCCCAGGCCTCGGGCTCGGTGTCGTCGCAGTCGTCTGCGAGCAGGGCGAAGCCCGGCCCCGCCAGGCAGGCCTGCACCGTCTCGTCGGGGGAGCCGTGCCCGTCTCCGTCGGCGTCGACGTAGAAGGTGCGGGTGACCCCCTCGTCGACCTCGCCGTCACAGTCGTTGTCGACCTCGTCGCACACCTCGGGCGCGTCGGGGTTGGACAGCGTGTCGAGGTCGTCGCAGTCGCCCGCCTCGGTCGCCCCGTCGGGGGGCAGCTCGCAGACCCGCCGCGCGTTCGCGGGGTCTCCGAACCCGTCTCGGTCCTGGTCCCAGTAGGCGACGATGGCGACGCCCTCGTCGACCTGACCGTTGCAGTTGTTGTCGATCCCGTCGCAGACCTCTTCGGCGCGCCGGTTGGCCGCGGGATTGTCGGGCAGGCAGTCGCGACCGTCGCGGGTGCCGTCGCCGTCCGAGTCGCGGCAGGCACCGAGCACGAGGACGACGCTGGTGAGAACGAGCACGGACCGGAGCATGGTCCCTCCATCCACGGGAAGGTGCCCTCCTGCTCGGGTACTCGCAACTACGGTCCAGAGAGCGTGTGCGTTTCCTCGACGATCCCGTCGGCATCGACGAAGAGCGCCCGCCCGCCGCGGGGCGTCAGCTCGAGCCACGCGAACCCGGGGGTTGCCTTGGCGAATCGGGGGGCGTTGCCCCGGTCGACGATCGCGGTGGCCGAGCTTCCGGCGCCCGAGACCACGAGGTCCATGCCGCAGTGGCGGAGGAGCTGTCGGCTGTGGTCGTGGCCGGCGAGGTAGAGGTCGGCGCGCCCGCAGAGCTCCCCGAGCCAGCGACCGAGCCCGGTGCCCGACATCCACGGCACCCCGGGCCACCCCTCGTAGGCGCCCGCGTTGCCGTGGGGCCCGTCCGAGCGCAGGGGGTGGTGGCCGGCGACCACGACCCAGGTGCCGGGCCTGTCGTGGGCGTCGAGCGTGCGATCGAGCCAGGCGCGCTGCTCGCCGGGACCGAACTGAAAGGCGGCGGCCGTGTCCAGGCCGATGAGCGCCACCGGGCCCACGCGGGCGGCCCAGGCGTGGCCGGGCAGCGCGACGCCGGGCGCCTCGCGGGCGAAGTCGAGCAGCCACTGCGCGCGGCGGGTGTCGCGCCCGTGGGCGTAGTCGTGGTTGCCGAGGACGGCGTACACCGGGGCCCCCACCTGCGCGTAGGGCGCGAGGACGCGCTCCTCGGCCCGTGGGTCGTTCGGATCCTCCATGCCTCTGGGGTAGAGCAGGTCGCCCAGGAGGATCACGAAGTCGCAGCCCCGGGAGGCGCAGGTGCGCGCGATGGCCGCGGCGACCCGGCGCTGGGTGGCGTTGCCCTTGCCGGTGTCGCCGACCGCGACGAAGCGCACCACGTCAGCGTCCGCCGCCTCGATCACGACGTCGTCGACCAGCGTGAGCGGGGCCGGTCCCCCGCACCCCGCCGCGAGCAACAGGCCCGGGAGCATCCCGGTCAGCTTAGAGCGTGAAGGACGCCACCACCAGCGCCGCGACGCCGAGCACCACCACAACGAAGATCAGCCCCCCCACGACGAGGCCGACGTACAGGAGCACGCTCGGGCGATCGTCGTCCGGCGGCTCCGTGGGCTGCCCCGTCAGGTCGGTGGGCACGCCCGCCGAAGGGACGTCGAGAGGCGCCGGGTCGGGCTCCGCGAGCAGTGCCGCCACGTCGAGATCCTTCGCGGCGATGGTGGGTGCGTCGTGGACGTTCTCCTCGAACAGGAGCGGCCCCGGCTCGGGCTCCAGCAGGAGCTCGGGCCCCAGGTCGGGCTCGGACTCGGGCTCGGGCTCGGGCTCGGGGGCCCGCTCGGACAGCGGCGGGGGGAGCGGCTCGGCCACCAGCGGACGCCGGGTGGGCACGACCGGGGTGGAGTCCGCGCGCCGCCTGGCGTCGGCCTTGCCGAGGGAGCGGGAGCGGATGGGGTCGTCTCGCCGCTGGTCGAGCTGAAGCAGGTGCTCCGCGCCCGAGGCAGTGGTGAACACCGTGGGGGCATCGAAGACGTCGTCTTCTTCGGCCGCCCACGTCTGCGGCCGGGGCTTGGGGCGGGGCTCCGCCGGTGGCCGGCTCGCGCTCGGCGCGGGCGCGGGCGGCGGCTCCGAGGGGGCCGCGGCCGCGGCATTTGCGGCGGCCAGTCGCTGGCGCAGCGACGACGCCTCCCCGGGACGGCGGGTCGCGCGCGGGTTCGCGGTGTGCTCGTCGTCCTCCGGCGCGGGGAGCGGCCGCGTGCGCGCCGATACGCCCCCCGGGGTGCTGTCGGACAGCAGCTCCGAGGTGTCGCTGGTCTCCGGCGGAGGGGTAGGCGGGGATGGCTTGCGGGTCAGGCCCGCGCCAGTGTCGACGGGCAGGGGCGAGGGGGGCGGTCGCGTCTCCCGGCTCCGCTTCATCTGCGCGGTGTGCTCGTCGAGCTCGGGCCGCGCCAGGGGTTCCTGTACGAGGCCCTCCGGGACCAGCTGAGCGCGGCGCTGAAGGGGATGCGCCTCGTGCGGCAGATCGTCGAGACCG
>CAYMSU010000310.1:0-7917 GCA_964393165.1 uncultured Enterobacteriaceae bacterium | reverse complement strand
CGCGTTCACCACGACCGGGCACGCCACCGCCTGGCTGTGGATGGTCATGAACCTGATGATGGGCCTGTTCAACCTCATCCCCGCGTACCCGATGGACGGAGGCCGGGTGCTCCGGTCGCTGCTCGCCCGGCGGATGGGCTGGATGGAGGCCTCGAAGCTGGCGGTGAGCATCGGCCGGGCGTTCGCCGTGGGCTTCGTGGTGGCGGGGGTGGTGCTCGCCAACTGGGGGCTCCTGGTGACCGGCGGGTTCCTGTGGGTGGCGCTCAACGCCGAGCGGGAGCGCTTGGTGGCGCTGCACTGGGAGCGCACCACCGGGCGGCCGGCGCCCTGGGCGCAGGGCGCGTCCCGCAGCGACAGTACGGCGGCGCTGCCCGGGGCGTAGTCACGACCTGTGAGCCGTCGGGAGGCGCTCCCCGCTGGCCGCACGCGCGCGATACGCTGAAAGGACGCTCACGAGACGGCCGGGAACGGCCGGAAGGACGGAGGGTTTCTTGATGACCAAGTGGCTGCGCTGGGCGCTGGCACCGCTGATCGCGCTCGGGGTGGCGGTCGCCGCCGGGGGCACCCCGCCGCTGGCCGGGCACGAGGTCGCTTCGATCGAGAAGCTGCCGGTGGGCGCCGCGGTGGTCGAGGAGAGCGATCTCGCCCCACCGAGCTACGAGCGGGAGGTGGCCCGCAAGGCAGCGGAGCTGCTCAGCGTGCTGCACTACAAGCGCACCCCGATCGACGACGACCTGAGCCGCCGCTGGTTCGAGCTGTACCTGAAGCGCCTGGACTACCAGCGCATGGTCTTCCTGCAGTCCGACATCGACGAGTTCAGGGATCGCTTCGAGACCCGAATGGACGACGCGGTGCGTCAGCACCCTGCCGACGTCGAGGCGGCGCTGGTCATCTACGAGACCTACCGGGAGCGCATGCGGGAGCGCCTCGCAGCCGCCCAGGCCACGCTCGCGAAGGGGATCGACCTCACCGATCGGGAGGCCTGGGTCCCCGAGCGTCTCGATCACGGCCTGCCGTGGCCGGCCACCGCGGAGGAGGCCGACGAGATCTGGCGCAAGCGGATCGAGGCCGAGTTCATCGTAGAGCTGCTCGACGGGAAGCGCACCCGTGAGGAGCTCTCGGAGCGGCTCGAGGAGCGCTACGAGCGCTACCTGAAGTCCCTGGCCGATACCGAGAGCACCGACGTGATGGAGGCATGGCTCGGGGCCCTCGGTGGCGCCTTCGATCCGCACTCCACCTGGTTCAAGCCTGCCCGGAACGACGACTTCGACATCTCGATCACCAACTCGGTGACCGGCATCGGAGCCCAGCTCCGCACCGAGGGCGACTTCACCCAGGTGGTCGAGGTCATCGCGGGGGGGCCGGCCGACAAGTCCGATCGGGTCTTCAAGGAGGACAAGATCCTGGCCGTCGCCCAGGGCAGCGAGGAGCCGGTCGATGTGGTGGGCCTGCGGATCGACAAGGTGGTCAAGCTCATCCGCGGCGAGGTCGGGAGCGAGGTGCGGCTGCACATCGAGCACGCCGACGGAGAGCGCGAGATCGTGGTCCTCGAGCGGGACCGGGTCACCATCGAGGAGTCGGCTGCCTCCCACTCCGTTCGCGAGGTCGACGGCAAGAAGTACGGTGTGATCAAGCTGCCGAGCTTCTACCTGGACCCGCGGGGCCGTCGGAACGGCCGCCGGGCGAGCGCGGATGTCAAGACGGCGATCGGCGAGCTGCGCAAGGAGGGCGTCGAGGGCATCCTGCTCGATCTCCGGCACAACGGCGGGGGGTCCCTCGACGAGGCCATCGACGTGACCGGCCTGTTCATCACGCGAGGCCCCGTGGTCCAGGTCCGCGGCCGCCGCGGGCGGCTCGAGGCGCTGCACGACGTCGACCCCCAGACCCACTGGCTCGGACCGCTGGTCGTGCTGACCGATCCCACCTCCGCGTCCGCCTCCGAGATCGTGGCGGGGGCCCTCCAGGACTATGGGCGTGCGGTCATCGTGGGCAGCGAGCAGACCCACGGCAAGGGCACCGTCCAGTCGGTCACGGGGCTCACCCGCACCCTGTCCGGGCGCTACGACGAGGACGTGGGTGGGGCGCTTAAGCTCACGATCCAGAAGTTCTACCGGGTGAGTGGAAGCTCCACCCAGCGGCGCGGCGTCCGCAGCGACATCGTGCTGCCGTCGCGGTGGGACGGGTTCGACATCTACGAGAAGGACCTCGACTACGCGCTCGACTGGGACCAGATCCCGCCGGCCCCGTGGCCGCGCTACGCCGACCTGTCCGAGGTCGTGCCGCAGCTGCAGAAGCAGTCCACGAAGCGGGTCGCGAAGAGCGAGGACTTCCAGCGCCTGACCGATGAGCTGGCGGAGAACGCCCGGCTTCGCGCGCGGAAGGAGGTCAGCCTGAACCTCGAGGAGCGTCGGGCCGAGCACGAAGCCCGGGAAGCCCGCCTGGGGAGCGACGACGAGGCGAACGAGGCGGTGCGCGCGAGCGCTGGCGAGGACGACGAGGAGGAGAACGACTTCATCCTCGACGAGGCGGTGGCCATCCTCGACGACCTGAGCGCGTCGATGCAGCCCAAGGTGATCAAGCGCCGCGACCGGTGAGCGGCGGCGCGCGCTGGCGTTAGTCGCCGAAGAGGCGTACCGACTGGGCCGAGCGCAGCCGGCGCTCGGGGTCCCACTCGTCGCGGATAGCCTGGAAGGCTTCCCACTGCGGATACATCCGGCGGAACTCGTCGGCGCTCGTGAATGCGTCCTTCGCGAGGTAGACGCGCCCCTCGTGGTCGAGGACGAAGGCGTTGAGCTCGCGGACCAGGCGGGCGGTGGCCGCCACCGAGGCGATCGGCACGTCGAGGGCGATGGTGGTGCCGGGCTTGGGGAACGACAGCAGGCCCTCGCCCTCGGGGCCGCAGTCCTTGAGCACGGTCACGAACGACGAGCCTCCGAGCCGCTGGAAGAGCGACAGGAAGCGCTCGAAGACCTGCCGATCCCGCGGGAGGACGGCCTGGTACTGGGTGAAGCCGCGCCGACCGTAGCCCCGGTACCAGTCGGTGGCGAGGTCGAGCACCCAGAAGAACGTGGCGGGATGCACGATGCCGCTGCGGGGACGGCGGCCGTGCCGGTAGAAGTAGAGTGCGTTCATCCACGAGATGGTGAACCGGTTCATGAGGCCGGAGGGCAGCGTGAACGGAACGGGGACCCCCGTGCGCACGCCCGGGGGCTCCGCGGGCGCCTCTTCGGGGCGGGCCCAGTCGCCCCACGTGATCAGACCCCGGCCCATCCGGGGCCCGCCGATCGTCGTGTCGATCCACGCCACGGTGTACGGCGACGCCTCCGACGCGGTCGCGAGCACCTCCATGACCTCCGCGAGGCTGCGCGCCTGTCGGCTGTGCTGGTGCACCCAGGGGCTCGCGATGCGGACGAGCTGGAGCTCCACCTCCAGGATGTGCCCGGTGAGGCCCATGCCTCCGAGGGTGGCCCGGAACAGGTCCGCGTGGTGGTGCCGGTCGACCTCGAGGATCCGACCGTCGGGCACGCGCATGCGCAGCCCGCGCACGAACTTCCCGAGGGTACCCTCGATGTGGTGATTCTTGCCGTGGATGTCGGAGGCGACCATCCCGCCGAGGGTGACGTACTGGGTGCCGGGGCTCACCGGGGTGAACCAGCGGCGCGGCAGGTAGAGCTGGCCGAGCGTCGACAGCGACAGCCCAGCCTCGGCCCGGAGCACACCGGTGGCCTCGTCGAACGACAGGATGCGGTCGGCCCGCGCGCTCACCGCCACCGGGCGCCCCGCGCCCCGCGGCGGCAGGGCGGCATCTCCGTAGGCTCGGCCGAGGCCGCGCGACAGGATCGCCGACTCGGTGGCGTGCTCGAGCCGCTCCGTCTCGATTGCGGGGGCTTCGATCACCGGATGGTGCCCCCACCCGTGGAGGGCTCGCGGGGGCGGCTCCGTCTGCATGACGGAACCCTAACCCTGGGACTACGCCGTTGTGTGGGCGTTCGTGGGTGGGGCTCAGTTGCTCTCGCGAATCGTGATGTCGCCGTTGGTGGTGGCCATGTCGATCACCGAGCCGACGTTGCAGATGTTCCCGACCGAGCCACTCTCGAACGTGGTGCGACCCGAGGTGGACCACATGAACTGGTAGTCCCCACCGGGCAACGCGATGGTCAGGTTGCCAGAGCCCCCGCTGTCCATCTCCACGAGCTCCGGCGCCTCGCGGAAGCTCAGGTTCTGGTTGCCGTCCTGGCTCGTGACGACGAGGCTGTTCATCGCACCCAGGTCCTCGCCGAGGACCCGGCCGGTCAGCGTGTCCAGGACCCCGCCGAAGCCCATGCCGATCAGGGTGATGTCGCCCGTCTCGGTCGCGATCTCGAACTCCGTGTTGCGGGGCAGCGACACGTCGAAGGTCCCGCCGCAGCCGATGCTGCCGTCGCGACAGACCGAGCCGAGGGCGAGCACGCCGCCGCTCGGGTTCCCCTGGAAGGTGTCTCCCTCGCGGTCCGGCCGGTACGTCACGTCGAGGATCCGCGTGTCGGATCCCTCGAGCCGGACGATCCCCTCGCTCGTCGTGATGACGATCTTGTTCACGCCGGACTCGTAGCGCCGTGTGACCGCGGCGGGCCCCTCGTCTTCGTTCTCACCGCCGTCGCAGGCGATCGCGGACCACACGACGACAAGGGCCAGTGAGCCAGCCCGGTCAACCCGAAATCGCATCGAACCCTCCACGGGGGAGACGCAAGTACCCTGCGGCTTTCCTCGCGGGTAGAGTGCTGACATGCTGCTTGCTTTCGCACTCTCGGCCCTGACCGGCTGCGCCTCGCCCACACCGGAGCGACCGACCCCGCTCGCGCCTCGTCGCCTGCCGGCCGCTCGCCAGCCGCTGCACGCCACGGCGGCGCTGCTGCGTGTGCACCATCCCGCCCACGTGGGCCGGCCGCTCTGGGTCGATGGCGAGCGGCGCGGGCCCCTCCCCCAGGACCTCCAGCTGCTCTACGGGCTCCACGTGTTCGAGATCGAGGTCGCGGCCGGGGACCGGCTGCGCTTCGAGCGGGAGCTCACGCCTCGCCCGGGGATCCGAACCCTCGATCTGAGCAAGCCGTGAGGGCGCTGGCCCTTGTCGCGCTCGCGGCCTGCAGGGGAGTCGAGCCCGGGGAGCAGGAGACCGAGCCGCTCACGGCATCGACCGGCTCGGGCACCGGGGGCGACACCGGCGAGGAGCCCGTCGCCTCGGCGTTCTGCGTCTGGGACGGCGCCAACGAGCTGCGGATCCTGTGCGAGGTGAGCCTGCCCGAGGCCGCCGCCGTGGAGGTCCGGTTCACGATCCCGGGGGAGGGCACCCGCACCGTGGCCAGCGTTTCCCCGGCCGTCCGCCACCAGCTGCGCCTGTGGGATCTCCCGGCAGACACCCCGATCGCGTGGGAGGCGGGGCCCCCCGCCGGGGAGGGGTTCGCCTCGGGCGAGGTCCGCACCGGCCTGGGCCCTCCGCGCATGGGCCTACAGTTCCTGGAAGACGTGAGCGGCCCCTCTGTCGTCGAGCGACTGTTCTTCCCGTGGTCGTGCAGCGGCAGCCCGTTCCTGCTCGTGACCGACGCGCAGGGCCGCCCCCGGTGGTACGAGCCGCTGTCGAGCGGCACCGTCAAGGGCATCGACGTGAGCGACCGGGGCACGTTCCTCGTGGTCCCCAGCCGCACCCGGGTCTACGAGATCGCGCCCACCGGAGAGCGGGTGCTCGGCTTCGCCCCCGACACCCCGCTCGAGCTTCCGCATCCCGTGCACCACGACGTCGTCGCCCGCCACGGGCAGACGCTGGTGCTCAACGCCCGCACAGTGCTCGGTACCGATGGCGAGGCCTACGTGAGCGACGGGCTGTTCTCGCTGTCGGACTCCGGCACCCAGGACGTCTGGCACCTCGCGCAGGCCTTCGACCCCACGGGGCTGCCCGAGCCTCGCGGGTACTACTGGTTCGGCGCGTCCGCGCTGCAGGGCATCGACTTCGGCCACGCGAACAGCATCGACGTGCGCGCCGACGGGACCTGGCTCCTGTCGTTCAAGCACCTCGACACCGTCATGGCCGTCGTGGGCGACCCCCTGGCGAGCAACCGCGGCGAGATCCTGTGGGAGCTCGCGGGCGGCGACCTCGCGGCCCCGCGGTCCCCGCTGAACTATTCGGGGCCTCCCGAGGTCGACGCCACGTTCCAGTTCCCGCACCACGCCCGCTGGGTCGACGACCACGCGCTCACGGTCGTCGACAACGGTCGCGGCGACGACGTGTCGGCGCGCGTGCTGCACATCGCGGTCGACGCCGAGGCGGGCACCGCCGACCTGGTGCGCACCTGGGCCCTCGAGGATCAGGTGTGCCCGATCCAGAGCAGCGCGTTCCTCCTCGGGGACGGATCGCTGCTCGCGTTCTGCACGTCGGAGCGGATCCTGACGGAGTTCGATCCCGAGGGGGCCGTGCGCCGTCGCCTTCGACTTGCCTGCCCCACCGAGGGCTTGCTGCCGTTGTCGATCCCCCGGGTCTACCCGCTCGCCGCCTTCGGCAACGGCCGACCCGCCGACTGATCAGCGGGAAGGGGGCGCCTCGTCCTCGGGGAGATCCTCGTCCACGGAAGGCAGGGCCGGACGCGGCGGGGTGTCGGGATCGACGGCCGCCGAGCCCGTGCCCGTGATGTCGAGCGGCTCGAAGTCGCGCTTCTTCGGGTTGTCGGCCCGATCGACGCGGATTGCCGCGAGCAGGTCCTCGGACATCAGCTCGCCGCGCTCGAAGGCCGCCGCCACGCGCGCCGGGATCGCGAAGCGGAACCGCTCCTCGCGGGTGGCCCGCCGGCCCTTGGTGGGATCCCGGTGGGCGACCTGCACCTCGAGGGCCACCCCCTGGAGCTCCGAGAGGCCCTGGACGACGTGGACCCACTGGACCAGCCAGGGGCGGACGAGGGTGTCGAACGCGCGGGTCGCGCGCTCGCGGGGCGCGTAGCGAATCGAGTCGAGGGGCTCGGGGAGGGCGCCGGCGTCAATCCTCGCCCATACCTTGCCGTCGAGCGCATCCACCGGGGCGATCTGCCCGTCGGCGCTCATCACCTTCGTGAGCGCGACGATCTGCAGCGTGCGCTCGGCACTCACCGTGGGGTAGGCCTCGGTCGGGCCCGGCTTGGCGACCAGCGCGTGGAGCGTGACGAGCGAGGCGGTGATGTCGTCGCCGGCCCGCCGTTGCTTGCACACCGCCTGGCTCGCGGCCTGCACGTCGTCGGGCGCGGCGAGCACGCGGACGACGGTGCCGGCCGCCCCCGCCTCCGACAGCGCCGCCTCGACCGCGCCCACGCAGTCGTCCGCCTTGACCGTGCCCTTGACGGTGACGACCTCGGCCTGCACGTACAGCGGTAGCGCCTCGGGGGCGGTGAACGGGACCTCCACCCACGCGGTCTCGGCGCCGAGCGCGCTCGGGCAGAGGAGCAGGGCAAGCAACGACATCAGACCTCCGACGGCTGGCCGAGGCTATCCTGTGCGGCCTCCAGGTGGACCACGCGATTCCGGCCCTCGGCTTTCGCCTTGTACAGGGCCTGATCGGCACGGCCCACCAAGGTGGACAGGGTGTCGTCGGGCCGAAGGGTGGCGACCCCCGCGCTCACCGTGAACCGCGCCACCGTACAGGAGCGCTCGCCGTCGGGGGCGGGCACCGGCACGCCGGTGAACGCGAGCGACTGGCGCACCCGATCGACGGCCTCGACCGCGCTCTCGAGGGGGGTCCCCGGCAACACGACCACGAACTCCTCGCCGCCGTAGCGCGCGACCTCGTCGTGGCGACGAAACCGGTGCCGCAGCTGCTTGCCCAGCTCGACGAGCACGGCATCCCCCGCGGGGTGCCCCAGGGTGTCGTTGATCCGCTTGAAGTGGTCGACGTCGATCAGGACGAGCGACAGCGGCCGGCGG
>CAYMSU010000309.1:0-7938 GCA_964393165.1 uncultured Enterobacteriaceae bacterium | reverse complement strand
ACCGGGTGCACACCTTCGACGGCATCGAGACCACGTCGCGGATCGATCCCCGCACCACCCGGGCGCGCTGGCTCGCCACGCGCACAGCGGAGGCGCTGTGGGCGGCGAGCCGCGGCGACCTGGGCGAGCTCGGCCGGCTCGACGTCGAGGGCTTCGACCTGTCCGGCGGGGACTACGACCGGCGGACTCCGCTGCACCTCGCCGCGGCGGAAGGGCACCTCGACGTGGTCGAGTTCCTCCTCCAGCGAGGGGTCAGCCCCCACGTGGCGGACCGCTGGGGCGGCACCCCCCTCGACGACGCGCGCCTCGGGTCTCACCGGCCAGTGATCGACCGGCTCGAGGCGCTCGGGGTCGCCGAAGGGCACGCCGAGCACCCCGCCGGCAGCGGCGGCTCCCAGCTGAGCCCGGTCTCGACCCCCCCCACGGATCCCGTTCACGTCGTGGAGCTCCTCTGGGCGGCCTCGGAGGGCTTGCTGGGCAGCATGATGCGGCTGTTCGCCAATGGCGTTCCCGCCTACGGCACGGACTACGACGGTCGCACGGCCCTTCACCTGGCGGCGTCGGAGGGCCAGGTGAACGCAGCGCGGTACCTCCTCGCGCACGAGCACCCGCTTCACGTCTACGACCGCTGGGGGGCGACCCCGCTCGACGAGGCACGCCACGGCGCGCACGCGGAGGTCGTGGAGGTGCTCGAGGCCCACGCCGCGAAGCTCGACGCGCGGCGAAGCGCCGCGGGGTAGGCACGCGCCCCGCGCCGGCTCAGACGCCCGCGGCCTGCAGGATCCAGCGACCGGCGTACATGAAGCTCTGCTGCTCGTCGGTCCCGTCGATGACCTCCAGCACGTCGTCGGGGAGCTGGTCGACGTCGAAGGCGGGCCGCCGCATCATCTGCCGGAAGCCGAGCAGCAGGCCCATGAGCGCGGTGAAGACCCTGACCCCCTCCTCGGGGGGCAGCGCGAAGATCTCCGAGGCGTGATGCCCCACACGTGAGGTCATGTCCCGGGTCTGGCGCTTCGCCCGGATGATGCTGCCGGCCGAGACGTTGCTCTCGATGGTGGTGAGCAGCCGTGGGGCCAGCTCGAGAAACCGGGGCAGGCCGATGGACGTCTCGTAGAACGCGGTGAGGAACGCCTCCGCCTCGATGCCCGGTCCGGTCCGCGCGACGATGGTGTCGACCCACGCCTGCGCCTCTTCGAGGTACAGCGCCAGCAGCACCTCCTCCCGGGTGGGGAAGTAGAGGTAGAGCGTCGCGCGGGCGACCCCCGCGGCCTTGGCGAGGGGCCCCATGGAGAAGGCATCGAAGCCGACCTCCGCCAGGTGGCTGCGGGCGGCGCGGAGGATGTCCTCTCGCCGCTCCTCCTTCTGATCCGCAGAGCGAGCGCGCTGAAACTCCCTGTCTGACGACTCTTTGGACACCGGACCCACGCCCTCCTTGACTACTGACAGGGTGTCGTCTAGGTAAGTGATGCCCTGTCACCAAAGGGCGACTGCCCCGGAGATGATCGCAATGGCAGATGGAAAGCACAAGACCCACGTCATCGCCCCCGCCCTGCGCGAAGCCCAGGCGGGCATACTGCAGATGTTCCCTGGCGGCATCGGCGCGGTGCAGCCGCTCGAGAAGCGGCGCGAGGTCGTCACGGCGATGGAGGCGCAGCTGGCCGGGGCCGTGCCCCCGAACGACCGGGTGACCCACGAGGAGCGAAGCATTCCCGGGCCCGAGGGCGCGCCGGACATCCGGGTGCGCATCTACCGGCCTCCGAACCTCGGTGAAGACGCCCCCGGGGTGTACTACATCCACGGCGGCGGGATGATCGTGGGCGGCCTCGAGACGGGCCACCCCGAGTGCATCACCTTTGCCGACCAGCTCGGCGCGGTAGTGGTCAACGTCGAGTACCGCCTCGCGCCCGAGCACCCGTACCCCGCGCCGCCCGAGGACTGCTACGCCGGCCTGAAGTGGATGGCGGACCACGCGCCCGAGCTCGGGGTCGACGCCAGCCGCATCGCCGTGTACGGCGAGAGCGCCGGGGGCGGGCTCACCATCGCCACCTGCCTGCTGGCGCGAGACCGCGGCGGCCCCGCCGTCAGGTTCATGATGCCCATCTACCCGATGATCGACGATCGGAACGAGACGCCCTCGAGCCACGAGGTCCTCGACGTCGGCATCTGGGACCGTGCGACCAACCTCGAGGCCTGGCGCTGCTACCTCGGCGGCAGGCCGGCCGACTCGTACGCGGCTCCGGCGCGCTGCGAGGACCTCTCCGGCTTGCCCCCGACGTTCATCGACGTCGGCACGGTCGACCTGTTCCGCGACGAGGACATCGCGTTCGCCAGCCGCCTGCTCGCGGCCGGCGTGCCCTGCGAGCTGCACGTCTACGCGGGGGCGTTCCACGGCTCCGAGCTGCTCGCTCCTCTCGCGCCCATCAGCCAGACCCAGCTGTCCACGCGGCTGGCCGCGCTCGCGGCGGCGCTCGGCGTCGCCGCTTGAGGTTCCCCGCGCGTGCGCTCCACGGCCTGCTGTGGATGATCTGGGCCGTCTCGTCTCCGGGATGGGCGCACGAGCCCGTCTCGGGGCAGCGCGAGGACTCGACCGTCGACAGCGCCCGCGACGCGCTGCCGAAGGTCCGGCTCTACGGCATTGTCCGCCCCGGCATCGGGGTGATGTCGGGGGTCGAGACCTTCGGCCGCGCCACCATGGCCGCGCCGACGGCGGCCGCGCACCCCATCGCCAACCCAGGGGCGGGAGCCCCCGTGCTGAGCTTTCAGGCGCAGCAGACGCGCCTGGGGGTTCGGGTCGGCGACGGTGCACCCCTCGCCGGAGCGCTCGAGGTCGACTTCATCGACCCAACCTTCGGGCTCTCGTCACCCATCCAGACCACGCGACCGCGGCTGCGGCTCGCCTCCATCACGTTCGAGCCCGGGGCCGGGCATCGACTCGTCATCGGGCAGGACTGGACGATCTTCTCTCCGCTCAACCCGGCGCAGAACAACCTCGTGGGCGCGGCCTTTCAGGCGGGCAACTCGGGGTTCCTGCGGCCTCAGCTCACCTACGTGCGGACCTGGGGCCGCGTGGAGGCTGCGGCCTCGGTGGGCATGCAGCGGCAGAACACGGGCCCGGCGTTCGACGCCCTCGAGCTGGGGCTGCTGCCCACGGGGGAGGGGAGGCTGTCCTATCGCGTGCGCGACCAGCTGTGGGTCGGCGTGTCGGCCATCGGCAGCGCCGAGCTCACACAGCTGCCCCCGGCCCGCGCCTACGTGCCCACCTTCGCCGGGAACGTCTTCGTGCAGGCCACGCCGGCCCCCGGCCTCACGCTTCAGGCCGAGGCCTACGCCGGGCAGAACACGGGGGCGCTCGGCCTGCTCACCCTGGGGTCGGGCGTCGAGGTGCAAGACGCGGGCGCGTGGGTCTCGGCGGCGCTCTCGTGGGCCCGTGGGCACGAGCTGTGGCTCTCGGCGGGCGGCGCAGCGGTGCTCGACCCCGAGGCCCTCTCCGTCGGGTACACGCCGGCAGCGGACGTCGTGGACGCCGGCGGCGACGTCGTGGGCACCACCCCGGCCGCTCGAACCGGCGCGGGGGGCATCGAGCGCAACGTCACGGCGCGGGTCTCGTACCTGTTCTCGCCCACGGAGGGTCTGCGCTTCTTCGTGGAGCCCTTCGTCTTCGCGACGCGACACAAGCTGCTCCCGAGCGATGCACCGGTCGGCGGGGATCGGCTCAGTGGTGGCATGGAGGTGGGCGCTCGCTACGACTTCTGACGCCGCTGCCGAAGACGAGGAGACACCGTGCGCTACGAGGGCAAGCTCTACCGCCCCCCATCCGAGGCCGACAGCTACCTCCTGCAGGCCACCATCGGGTGCAGCTGGAACGCCTGCACCTACTGCGACATGTACCGCGACAAGCGCTTCCGCGTCCGCGACCTGTCCGCCACCCTCGAGGACGTGGCGCTCGCCGGCCAGGCGCTGCGCGGCAGGGTGAGCAAGGCGTTCGTCGCCGACGGGGACGCGCTCGTCATGGACCTCGACCACTGGCTGCCCATCCTCGATGCGCTGCCCGCCGCCCTCGGGCCCCTGCGCCGGATCAGCTGCTACGCCACCGCGCCCAACGTGCTCGCCAAGACGCCCGCGGAGCTCGCGCGGCTCCGC
This sequence comes from uncultured Enterobacteriaceae bacterium, assembly GCA_964393165.1. Taxonomy (GTDB): domain Bacteria; phylum Myxococcota_A; class UBA796; order UBA796; genus DRPG01. The sequence goes on along the minus strand of CAYMSU010000309.1, from coordinate 3,798 downwards.
GAGCGGGGGCTCCGCCGCCTCTACATCGGCCCCGAGTCCGGCGACGACGTAACCCTGCGCCGCATCGCCAAGGGGGCGTCGTTCGACGAGCACGTCGCCGCCGCGCGCCGCGCCCACGAGGCGGGCATGGAGCTGTCGGTCATCGCCCTGCTGGGGGCCGCCGGCGTGGAGCGCTCCCAGGCCCACGCCGAGGCCACCGCAGAGCTCGTCACCCAGATGGATCCGGCCTACTTCGCGGCGCTGACCGTGACCGTGATCCCGGGCACCCCGCTCGCCACCCTGCAGGAGCGCGGGCGGTTCGCGCTCCCCGATGTGCCTGGGCTGCTTCTGGAGCTGCGCACCATGCTCGACCTCGCGCGCCCCACCGATGCGGTGTTCCGCACGAACCACGCGAGCAACTACCTGCCGCTGCGCGGCCGGATCCCGCGCGACCGCGCCGTCCTCGTGGGCCTGCTCGACGCGGCCCTGGCCGGCGAGATCCCGCTGCGCCCCGAGGCGCTGCGCGGACTGTAGGCGTCAGGTAGGGGGCAGGCCGAGCCCCAGGCGGCCGGTGAGCGCCACCTGCGCCTTCGGGCGTAGCGGGTGGAAGTCGCCGGCGCGCACGTCGCGCAGCAGCCGCTCGAGGCCCGTGCGCCGGAAGTAGGCGGCGCCGCCCGCGGCCTCGAACGCGGCCTCGACGGCCCGCCGCGCCGCGTCCACGGTCGCCGTCTTCAGGATCAGCATGCGGTTCGTGCGCGACATCTCGGGCGTGAAGTCGAGATCCGCGGCCAGCGCGATCATGCCGTCGAGCGTGGTCTCGGCGGTGACCCTCGCGCTGTCCATCTCGCCGACGGCCCACTGCGTCTGCACGTCGTCGGCACGGCGCACCGCGTGCTCGCGCGCCAGCGCCGTCGCCCGCGCCGCGACGCCCACGTACACGGCCGCGATCAGGGGCAGGGCCACCGTGAGCACCGTGTGCCACACCGGGTGGAAGGTGCCCCGGGGGCGCACCAGGGCGATGGCCTCGTCGGGCACGTGCACGTCCTCGAAGTGCAGCGTGTGCGAGCCGGTGCCCCGCATGCCGTGCGCCACCCAGTCGTCGCCGATCCGCACGCCTGGCGCGTGCAGCGGCACCGCGAAGTGCAGCACCTGCCAGCCCTCGTCCGGGTGCTCGAGCGGAGCGCTGGTGACCGCGACATGCCCCGCGGGCCCGCCGCTCGCGAAGGGCTTGCGCGCGGTGAGGCGGTAGCCACCCTCCACCCGCACGAGCGTGCCGCTCGAGTCCAGCCAGTCCCGCGCGCCGGTGCTCACGAGCCGCCAGCCGTGCGCGACCACCCGCCGCAGGGTGGCGGTGGCCCGGGCCTGCCCCGCCCGGTGCTGGAAGACCTGCGCGGCGACGAGGTGCTGGTGCATCGACAGCGCGAGGGCCAGGGAGCTGTCGTAGGTCGCGAGCCGCTGGAGTGCGCGGCAGGTCGTGGCGTGCGACGCGCCCCCGCCGCCCAGCCCCTCGGGCACCAGCATCGTGAGCAGCCCCTGCTCGTGAAGGCGCGGGTACGCCTCGCCGACGAAGTGGTCGCGCTCGTCGCGGGCCTCGGCCCCCTCGGCGAGCGCCGGTCCGATCGCGTCGACCCGGGTGAGCCAGCCTTCGAGTTCCATCTCGTCCTCCTGCCGCATACGATCACACGCTCGTCCGCGGCCGCCTTGACCGCCCGACCGGGAGGCTTGACCATGGCACCACCGCCCGCCCGCGACGCGCTGTCCGACGTCCTGCGCGCGCTGCGGCTGTCCGGGGGCATGTTCTTTCAGGTGGCGCTGCGGCCGCCGTTCGCGGTGTGGTCCATGGAGCACGAGGCGCTGCGGGCGCACTACGGCGCCGGCGCAGACCACGTCCTGCCGTTCCACATGGTCACCGCCGGCCGCATCTGGTTCGAGACGCGCGGGCATGCGCCGGTGGCGCTCGAGGCGGGGGACCTGATCGCGCTGCCGCGGGGCACCCCCCACGCGCTCACGGATCGGCCCGGCCGGTCGCCGGTCCCCGTGGCGCAGCTGGAGGACCAGGTGCGCGGCTATCCGCCGACCCTGCACCACGGCGGCGACGGCGAGGAGGCCCGCGCGCTGTGCGGGTTCTTCCGGTGCTCGGGGCGGCTCTTCAACCCGCTGCTGGAGGCGCTCCCGGAGCAGCTGGTGGTCCGCCGCGACCCGGCGCGCACGCCGTGGGTGTGGTCCACGCTACAGCGGGCGTTCCTGTCGGGTCTCGACGACGAGCCCGGGGCCGCGGCGCTCGTGGAGCGGCTCACCGAGCTCCTGTTCGTCGACGTCGTGCAGGCCCACCTCCGGCAGGCCCCGGCGGCGGGATGGCTCGCGGGGCTCGCCGACCCGCTGGTGGGCCGTGCGCTGGCAGAGCTGCACGCGGCCCCCGCGCACCCGTGGACGGTGGAGGAGCTCGCGCGGCGGGTGGGCCGGTCGCGGAGCGCGCTGGCGGATCGCTTCCGGGAGCTCGTGGGGATGTCGGTGATCAAGTACCTGACGGCGTGGCGGATGGAGCTCGCGAGCCAGCAGCTGCTGACCACCCAGCACTCGGTGGCGGAGGTCGCCCACGCGGTGGGTTACACGTCCGAGGCGGCGCTGAACCGGGCGTTCAAGCGGCACGTCGGCGAGCCGCCGGCCACCTGGCGGCGGGCGCGCAGCCCGGGCGACCGCTGAGCGGTCGCGGCCTCCGCTGACCGGGCAGATACGCCGGGGGGCCGCGCCGTAGGACAGGTAGCCCACAGGAAAGGAGGCCCCCATGACCGCCGACGCCCGCTTCTGGGACCGCATCGCGGACAAGTACTCGAAGAAGCCCGTGCCCGACGAGGACGTCTGGCAGGCCAAGCTCCGCGTGACGAAGGCCGCGCTCGCGCCCGACCACCAGGTGCTCGATCTGGGCTGCGGCACGGGCTCGCTGGTGCTCGAGCTCGCCCCCCACGCCGCCCACGTCCACGGCGTGGACATCTCCGCGGAGATGGTGCGGATCGCGCGGGGCAAGGCCGACGCGCAGGGGGCGAGCAACGTCTCGTTCCACTGCGCCCCGGTCGACGACCTGCCGCCGTTCGAGGCCGGCAGCTTCGACATGGTGTGCGCCTACAGCCTGCTGCACCTGGTCGAGGACCGGCCCGCGCTGCTCGCGTCGATCCGCAGGCTGCTGAAGCCGGGCGGCACCTTCATCTCGTCCACGGTGGTGCTGGCGGGCTCGCTGGTGCCCTACCGCCCGCTGCTCACGGTGATGCGCTGGCTGGGGCAGGCGCCCCCGGTGTGGGTGTTGTCGGCGGCGCAGATCCGGGAGGAGGTTGCGGCGGCGGGCTTCGTCGACGTGACGGCCCCCGACGTGGGGGCGCCGGCCCGGACGGCGTACCTGACGGCGCGCAAGCCGCCGGCGCCCGGCGGCCCGGCCCCCGGGTAGCCACCCCGGGCCAGCGCCGAGCGGCGTGGCGGAGGGGCGGCCCACGGAGGAGGCCAGGAGCCCGCCCCCCCTCGGTCCGTCGCGCAGCGCGGGCCGAGCGACACGTGCAGGGCCCCTCCTGTCTCGTCCGAAGAAGGCCTCGAGGCCGCTCCGCCGGTCGCGCGTGCACGAGACTACGGACCCGCCTCGCCCTGCTCCGATCTGGCGCGGGCCGCGGCCCTCTCGCGCTCGCCCGGCTCCTCCCGCTCCGCCGAGGGGGACTCCCGCGGGCCCTCCTCGCCGTCGAGCAGCCCGTCGACCTTCGCCGTGATCTCGCTCGCCGCCCAGAAGCTGTGCGCGACCGCCGCGAGCGAGGGCAGCAGGATCACCAGCAGGAACCC
>CAYMSU010000308.1:4708-7951 GCA_964393165.1 uncultured Enterobacteriaceae bacterium | reverse complement strand
GCGGCATCGAGCCCGTCGAGGCGGGCCAGCGGGCCGGGGACCTCGCCCTGAAGGCGGCGCAGCCCGAGATGATGGACCTCGTGGAGCGCCTGCTGGAGCAGGCCCCCACCCTGGGCAAGGCGCTCGACGCCCTCGACCAGATCGACGACCGCGACGTGGCCGCGGTCACGACCGCGCTGGTGGAGACGCGCAACCAGCCCACCCAGCTGGTCACGCCCTTCATGGCCCTGTTCAAGCTGTCCGACCCCGACATCCAGCGCACCATCGGGTTCAGCCTGGAGTTCGCCAAGCGGCTCGGGCGGATCCTGAGGTCGAACGACCCCGAGTAGCCGCCGCCGGCTACCCGCACCACGCGCGGCGGCCGGGGCGCGCCGCGAGGGTGACCGACAGGGTGTGCAGCGCCCCCGCGCGCACCACCGTGAGGCGCACCTCCCGGTCCGCGCCCGCCGCGGTGAGCAGCCCGACCAGCTGCCGCAGGCCGTGCACCGGCTGGTCGTCGAGCCGCACGAGGGCGTCGCCGACCTGCACGCCGGCCTTCTCGCCGGGGCCGCCGGGCTCGATCGACACCGACATCAGGGCCTCGACCTGCCCCGCCACGGCGGCGACGTCGTCGGGCAGCGTGCCCGGGTAGAAGCCGACCCCGAGGTAGCCCGGCGCCAGCGTGCCGTGATCGCGCAGCCGCTCCGCCACCCGCACCACCGTCGCGACCGGGAGCACCGCTCCGCGGTGGGTCAGCCCCGGGGTGTTGAGGCCCCGCACGCGCCCCTCGGGGTCGCTCAGCGGCCCCCCGCCGAAGCCCGGGGGGAGCGCCGCGTCGACCTCCACCCAGTGGTCGACCTGGCCGCCGCGCGAGGTCTGCCAGGGCCCCGCCATGTCGGACACGATCCCCAGGGTGGCGCGCGCCCGGCCGCCGACCCGCCCGATCGGCAGCACGAGGCTCCCGACCCGCAGCGACGCCGTCGGCTCGAAGGTCGCGGGCGCCAGTCCCCCGCCCGAGACCTTCAGCAGCGCGAGATCGGTCGAGCCGTCGCGGCCGACCAGGACCGCCGACTGTTCCTCGCCGCTCGGTCCGAGCACGACGATCCCGTCGTCCCGGCGCACGGTGTGGTGGGTGGTCAGCACGAGCTCGTCGGTCCACGCCACGCCTGACGCGGGCCGGCGCCCCGCCCGCACCTCGACCACGGATTGGCCCGCGCGCGCCACGGCGTCGGCGAGTCCCTCGGAGATCTGTCGGATGTCCACGATGCATCCTCCTCAAGGTCAATCTACGCGGTTGCGGCGAGCCGCCCATCGCCCGGCGGGGCGGACGCACCTCCCCGACCGGGCAGGCCGCTCACAGACGAAGCAGGCCGAGCCTCACGGCACGCACCACCGCGTCCGTCCGCCCGCTCGCCTCGAGCTTGAGCAGGATCCGGTCGACGTGGAACTTCGCGGTGTGCACGCTGATCCCGAGCGCCAGCGAGATCTCGCGGTTGCTCCGACCCTCCGCGAGCAGCTCGAGGACCTCCTCCTCGCGGGGGGTGAGTGGCTCGGTGGGGCCCTCCCCCGGAGGGGGCACCGCGCGGATCAGGCCCTCGAAGCTCCCGTCGACGACCTGGAGGCCCGCCCGCACGGCCACCAGGCTGGCCACGAGGCCGTCCGCCTCGACGTTGCGCGGCAGAACACCGCGGGCCCCCGCGCCGAGCGCCTGGGACGCGAGCTCCGTGGACCTCGCGAGGAGCACCACGGGGACCCCGACGTCGATCCGGGGGGCCTCCGGCACCCCGTCGTCCGCATCCCACAGCACCGCCTCCGCGCCGGTCGCGCTGACCGCCCGGGCCACGTCGCTGTCGGAGGGGACCACCCGGGCCACCGTGATCTCCTCGGGCAGCAGCGCGAGGAGGCCCCCGCGGACCAGCGGGTCGTCGACCACCACGACCAGCTGGAGGTCGGGGATCATCAGTCCCTCGCCTTGGCCTTGGGCTTGCCGCGCGGCCGCCGCTTCATGCGCACGCGACCCTGGAGCGGCTCCTCGCCCTCGAAGCGCTCGAAGCCCAGGGACTCCACGAAGGTGTCGAAGCGCTCCGGCCCGAGCAGCTCCTCGACGAGGCGGGCGCGCCGCTCGCGGTACTCCCGGACCTTCACCTTGACCTCGTGCCAGTCCTCGTCGCCCCGGTCGACCTGCGTGAGCCGCGCGGTGATCGTCTCCATGGTCTCGACCATGACGTCGCGGACCTCCGCGGTCAGGTCGTCGGGCCAGTCCTGCTCGCGCGCGTGGCCCTTGAGGCGCTGGACCATGTCGGCGACGCGCTGCGACCGGTACTCGGTGCGCACCCACACGAGCTCCTCCGGCTCGAGCCGGCGGCTCGGCTCGATCTCGTCGACGCTCGGGCCCTCCTCCTCCGCCGGGGCGAGCTCGGGGCCCTGCGGCGCGGCTGGTGCCTCGGCCTTCGCCCTGGCCTTGCGCCCCCGCCGGTTCTTGCGCTGCCGCCACCGCTCGCGGCGCGTCATGATCGGGTCCGTCTCGGCCTGCTCGGCGGCCTCCCCCGGCCGCCCGACGATCTCGGTGTCGACCGAGAAGACCCACCAGGCCGTCACGACCGCGCCCAAACCCAGGATGCCCAGGCCCGCGAGGGGCCAGAACCGCTGATCCATGGCTGCCACTATAATGCCGGTGTGCCAGAGTACCCTGACGTCGTGGTCTACCTCGAGCGCCTCGAGGCAACCGTCGGGGGCGAGATCCTCGAGCGGATCCGCCTCGGCAACCCGTTCGTCCTGCGCACGGTCGATCCGCCGCTCACCGCGCTGCACGGGCTCGCGGTGCAGGGCGTGTCGCGCATGGGCAAGCGCCTCGTGCTCGCCTTTCCCGACGAGCGGTTCCTGGTCCTGCACCTGATGATCGCTGGCCGGCTGCGGTGGAAGAAGAAGGGCGCGAGCGAGCGGGGCCGCGACGTGCTCGCAGTCTTCGACTTCCCTGCGGGGAGCCTCGTGTTCACCGAGGCGAGCAAGAAGAAGCGCGCGTCGATGCACGTCGTGCGGGGCGCCGCCGCCCTCGACCCCTTCGATCGGGGCGGGCTCGAGGTCCTCGAGGCCTCGGAGGAGGCCTTCGCGGAGCGCCTGCGCTCCCGGCGCCACACCCTCAAGCGGGCGCTGACCGATCCGCGCCTGTTCAGCGGCATCGGCAACGCCTACTCCGACGAGATCCTCTGGGATGCGCAGCTGTCGCCGGTCAAGCTCACCACCTCGCTCACCGACGAGGAGGTG
>CAYMSU010000308.1:0-4698 GCA_964393165.1 uncultured Enterobacteriaceae bacterium | reverse complement strand
GCTGTACGCGTCGATCCGCAAGGAGCTGCCGCGGTGGGCCGCGCTGCTGCGCGACGAGGTCGGCGAGGGGTTCCCCGACAAGGTCACGGCGTTTCGGCCGGAGATGGCGGTGCACGGCAAGCACAAGGAGCCCTGCCCGCGCTGCGGCGATCCGATCCAGCGGATCGTGCACGCCGACAACGAGAGCAACTACTGCGTGACGTGCCAGACGGGGGGCCGGCTGCTCGCCGACCGAGCGCTGTCGCGGCTGCTCAAGTCGGACTGGCCGCGCACGCTGAGCGAGCTCGACGAGCGCCTCGGCCGCGACGACGGCTGAGCTACTCGCCCTGCTCCGTGGGCAGGCCCAGCGCGTCCCAGCCCGGGCGCCCCGGGGCCCCGAGGAACCCTCCGGTGACGTTCGCGAGCTTGACGTAGCCCGCGCCGCTCAGCAGGTTCGCCGCGTTCATGCTGCGGCCGCCGCTCTTGCAGCCCAGCAGCAGCTGCGCATCCGTGCCGAACCGCGCTTGCATGGTCGACAGGAACTCGGGGTTCGGCCGCATGCCGCCCGGCGCCGCCAGCGCCACCGGCACGTTGACCGCTCCGGCGGGGTGGCCCGCCACGAACTCCTCCGGCGTGCGCACGTCAACGTAGGTCCAACCCTGATCCTGCAGCGCCTTCGCCTCTTGCGGATCCACTTCTTCGATGGCCATTCCGTGCTCCTCGGGAGGGCATCGTCGCCCTCGCTGACGGCCCGTTCCGTAACGTTCGGGCCGCGTTACGCGCCTGTCTGCCAGCCGCTGGAGGCACCGGATGAGAGAAGTGCGCGTCACGTTCACGGGGTCCCAGGGCCACGAGCTGTCGGGTCGCCTGCGCCGGCCGCCGGGATCCCCCCGCGGCTGGGCGGTCCTCGCCCACTGCTTCACCTGCGGCAAGGACCTGCGCGCGTCGCGGATGCTCTCCGACGCGCTCGCCGAGGCCGGCTTCGGCGTGCTGCGGTTCGACTTCACGGGTCTCGGCCAGAGCGAGGGCGCCTTCGAGCAGACCGGCTTCGTGTCGAACATCGAGGATCTCGTGCAGGCCGGCCGCTGGCTCGAGCAGGCCGAGGAGCCCCCCGCGCTGATCGTCGGGCACTCCCTCGGCGGCACCGCGGCGATCGCGGCAGCCGCGCGGATGGACTCCGTCCGGGCGGTGGCGACCATCGCCTCCCCGTTCTCTCCGGGCCACGCGAGCTGGATCCTCGATCCGGTGCGCGAGCAGCTTCGCGACCAGGGCACGGCGACCATCCGCCTCGCCGGCCGCGAGCTGAAGGTCGGCCGCTCCCTGCTCGAGGAGCTCGAGCAGACGAGCATCGAGGAGGAGCTCGAGCGGCTGCGGCGGCCCCTGCTCGTGATGCACGCCCCGCTCGACGACACCGTGAGCATCGACAACGCGCGCGACCTGTACCTCGCCGCCCGCCACCCGAAGTCGTTCGTGTCGCTCGACGGCGCCGACCACCTGCTGTCCGACGCCGCCGACGCGCGCTGGGCGGGCCGGGTGATCGCCACCTGGGCCGAGCGGGCGATCCCGGAGCCCGCCACCCGGCCCCTGGAGGAGGGCGTGGTCGAGGTCGTGACCTGCGTCCGGCTCCGCAGCGAGATCCGCGCCGGCGTGCACCGGTGGGTCGCCGACGAGCCCGAGCGCCTGGGCGGCGACAACGCCGGCCCCACGCCCTACGACCAGCTGCTCGCGGGGCTCGGCAGCTGCACGGGGATGACCCTTCGCATGTACGCCAACCGCAAGCAGTGGCCGCTCGAGGAGGTCCGCGTGCGGCTCACCCACGAGCGGGTGCACACCGAGGACTCCGCGGACTGCGAGACCACGCCCCAGCGGATCGACGTGCTGTCCCGGGCGATCACCCTCGTCGGCGACCTCACCGACGAGCAGCGGGCGCGCCTGCGCGAGATCGCCGACCGGTGCCCGGTCCACCGCACCCTCGAGGGCCCGCTCGAGATCCGCACGAAGCTCGTGGACTGACGACCTGGGCGGCGCTCAGGCCGGGGGCTCCGTCGGGGCCCGCGGCAGGTCCACGCGAAAGCGCGTGCGGCCGGGCTGGCTCTCCGCGGTGACCTCGCCCCCGTGCTGCGCGACAATCGCGCGCACCAGCGCCAGCCCGAGGCCGGTGCCCCCGGTCGCCCGCGCCGTGGTGAAGAACCGGTCGAACACCCGCGCGAGGTTGGCCTCGCTGATCCCGGGCCCGTCGTCGATCACGTCGAAGCCCGTGCGCGCGCCCTCGACCCAGGTGCGCACGACCACCTCGACGCCGCTGCCGCCGTGGGCCCGGGCGTTGCCCACGAGGTTGTGGAGCACCGCGTCGAGCTGCTCCCGGTTGCCGACGACGGTGCCCGCGGGCCCGCCCTCGACCGCCACCCCGCCACGCTCGGCCACCGCGGCGATCAGCTCCTGGAGCGACAGCCGCATCCGCGCGGCCGACTCGTCGGCCCGGGCGAGCGACAGCAGCCCCTCGACCAGCCGCTCGAGCCGGTCGACCTCCTTGCCGGCGTTCGCGAGGAACCGCTCCCGCTGCTCGGGGGGCATGCCCTCGTCGTCGGCCAGCAGCTCGACGGTCCCGCGCAGCGTGGCCAGCGGCGTCTTGAACTCGTGCGAGACGTTGCTCGCGAACTCGCTGATGTAGTGCAGCCGCTCCCGCAGGCGCGTCGCCATCCAGGTGAGCGAGCGGGCGACCCGGGAGACCTCGGCCACGTGCGACTGCTGTGGCTCGGCCAGCTCGTCGACGCCGCCGAAGTCGCCCTCCGCGATCCGCACGGCGCCCGCGTCGAGGCGCTCGAGCGAGCGGGTGGCGAGGACGCCCGCTGCCCAGGCCATCCCGAGGGTGAGCAGCAGGGCGACCGCGGCGCCCCACCCGGCGCGCGGGGCCATCTGCGCGAAGGCCTGCACCTCCTCGCGGGGCGTGCGCGAGATCACGAGGGCGCCCACGACCTGATCGTCGACGCGCAGCGGGTGGGCCACGAACACGCGCACCCGTGCCCGACGGCTCGGCCCGGTGAGCGGCTGGAGCTTGGAGGGGGCTGGACGCGGCTTGACGGCCTGGTGGCGGACCCCCGCGAGGGCGGCCGCGACGTGCTGCTCGCGGGAGAGATCCTGCCCGAGCGAGCGGCCGCTGGTCGCCACCACCACCCCGTGCGCGTCGACGACCTCGCTGCCCGAGTACGTGGCCTGCTTCGCCCGACGGAGCACCGTGGAGATCGCGGGGCCCCGGGACGCGAGATCGGCGGGCGCGGCCTGCCTCGCGACGTCTTCCTCGATCAGCAGCGCGAGCAGGGCCGCCTGGTTCTCGAGGTCCCACCGCGTCTGGTTCACCAGGTCGTGCCAGAGGGCCCCGCTGCCGACGAGGCCCGCGATGGGGAGCACGAGCACGACGAGGTGGGAGACCGCGAGCCACCCCCGCAGCGGCAGGACCGGACGCGGGGCCGGGGGGGTGGCGGCGGGGTCGCTCACTCGGGCGCCTCGAGGCGGAACCCGAGCCCGTGCACCGTGTGGATCGGCTCCACGCCGGCCTCTCGCAGCTTGTGGCGGATCCTGCGGATGTGCGAGTCGAGCGTGCGGTCGGAGACGTGGTGGGGGCCCGGGTAGGCGCGCTCGACGAGCTCCTGGCGCGTGAACACGCGCCCCGGCCGGCGGACCAGGACCTCGAGGATCCGGAACTCGGTGACCGTGAGCGACAGCTCGGTGTCTGCGGCGAAGGCGCGGAACGCCTCGACGTCGAGCCTCACGCCGGCGGCGGCCACCGGCGCGGAGGCGGCGTCGGGGGCCTCCGCGGGCCCCTCCTGGGTGCGGCGGAGCACCGCCTTGACGCGGCTGACCAGCTCCCGGGGGGAGAACGGCTTGGTCAGGTAGTCGTCGCCGCCCATCTCGAGGCCGAGGATCCGGTCGACCTCCTCGGCCCGGGACGACAGGAACACGATCGGGACCCGGGAGTCGCGCCGGATCTGGCGGCAGACCTCGAGCCCGTCGAGCTCCGGCATGGTGACGTCGAGCACCACGAGATCGGGCACCTCGGCGGCGAACCGGTCGAGGGCCGCGCGGCCGTCGGCGGCCTCGGTGACCGCGTAGCCCGCGCGGTCGAGCGCGTACCGCACGACCTCGCGAAGCGAGGGATCGTCGTCGACCACGAGCACACGGGCAGGCATCCCCTCCATGCTATTGCAGTCGGACGATGAGCGACGACCTCGACAAGGCAGGCTTGCGTCGGCGCATGCGCCAGGTGCGCGGTGCCCTCGATCCGGCGTCGCTGCCGGGCCTCGGCCGGGCGGTGGCGGCGCGCGTGCTCGAGCTCGACGAGGTGCGCGCGGCGCGCCAGGCGATGGTGTACCTGTCGGTGCGGCGCGAGGTGCCCACCTCCGAGCTGATCGCGGCGCTGCAGCGCGAGGGGGTGGCCATCGCTGTGCCTCGCGTGGTCGGCTCCGGGGTCATGGAGGCGCGGGCGCTGGTCGAGCCGCTCGAGCGGGGGGTGCTGGGGATCCCCACGAGCGCTGGCCCGGTGGTGAGCGAGGTCGACGTGTGCGTGTGCCCGGGGCTGGCGTTCGACCGGCGGGGGGGTCGCCTGGGCTATGGCGGCGGCTACTACGACGCGTGGCTCACGCGGATCCGGCCGCTCACGGTGGGGGTCTGCCTCGACGAGGCCCTGCTCGACGCGGTGCCGGTGCAGGACCACGACGTGCG
>CAYMSU010000307.1:0-7971 GCA_964393165.1 uncultured Enterobacteriaceae bacterium | reverse complement strand
AGCGGGTCGTGTGTAGGAGCTCCGTGAGAGCGGCGTGCGCGTCGGTCAGCAGGCCCTGGCGCCACAGGTCCAGCGCGGCCTCGAGCTGGCGGATGGACCGCGGCGTCCGCTTCTTCCCGCGCTTCACGGTGGCGCCCGGCACCGGCTCGTCGTCGACGAACCGCAGGCCCACGGCGAGCATCACTCCGCCGGCGAAGCCCCCGAGGTGGGCCGTGTGGGCGACCATCGAGGCGCCCTGGCTCGCCAGGTAGGGCCACAGATTGTCGACCACGAGGAAGAAGACCAGCACCATCCAGGCAGGTAGCTGCAGGGTGCGGATCCAGGGCACGAGCACCCGGATGGTGTTCAGCGGAAAGAAGATCAGGTACGCCCCGAGCACGCCGGCGATGGCGCCCGAGGCCCCGATGACCGGGATGTCCGACCCGAGGGAGAGCAGGGCGTAGAGCAGCGTACCGAGGAGCCCGGCGGTCAGGTAGAGCAGCACGAAGGCCCCCCGGCCGAGCCGCCGCTCCACGTTCGGGCCGTAGATCCACAGGTAGAACATGTTGCCCACGAGGTGCAGCAGCCCCCCGTGGAGGAACATCGAGGAGAGGCTCGTGAAGAAGCTGGGGAGGGCGGGGCGGAAGCCGAACGTGCGCACGATCAGGCGATGCCCGGAGACGAGGCCGAACCGCTCGCCCTCCGGCAGGTTCACGATCATGTCGTGGTAGCCGGGGGCGCCGGGCTCCCAGGGCACGAAGGCGAGCGGCAGGGTGAGCGCGGCGACGGCGATGTTCAGCGCGATCAGGGCCAGCGTCACCCAGGGAACGTGGCTCGGGTCGCGCGGGCTGTCGGCGAGAGGGAGCATTCCGGGGAGGATAGATCACCGGATGCCCGCGGCGCTCGGGCGCCCTCGCGACCGTTGGCCACGGCCAGGTGAACCACCAGCGCGTGGGGCAGGGTGAGGGCGCTGATCCCCAGCATGACCGCGAGAGGCCAGTGGCCGGGGTCGAGCGTGAGGGCGAGCCCCGTCACCGCAGCGGCGGCCAGCAGCGTGCGGGGGAGCACGGTAGGGACCATCTCGCGCAGCGGAAGGCCGAGCGTCCGGAAGTGGTCTGGCGTGTGCCAGAGCACGAAGTACAGGGCGACGCCGAGGACGGGGCCGCCGCCCAGCACGAGCAGCCCGACCGCAGCGGCGGCGGCCAGCTCCGTGCGCAGGGTCGACCAGGCCCAGCCGCGCTGGTGGGCCACGATCCCCAGTGACAGCGCGTGGGCGCCGGCGATCGAGGCCGCGAGCGCGGGGCCGAGGCCGCCGAGGCTCGCGGGCTCGAGCGGCAGCCCCGAGAGGTCGCCGAGGATCTCGACCGCAGGCTCGGGCTGCAGCAGAAGGGGGGCGACCAGCAGCAGGAGGCCGCGGGTGAGCTTGGCGGCGGGCGCGCCGGGCACGTGGAGGAGGTCCGACTCCCCGAAGTGCCACACCGACGTCGCGCCGAAGAGCAGCAGCGCTGCGGCGGGCGAGAGCCCCCACAGCGCGACGACGAGCCCTACGATGAGGACGTAGGCCACGTGGAACCCGACCTGGCCGCCGGCCCACCACGCGCGACGCACCGTGGCGTGGTCGGCGGCCCCGTGCGGGAGGCCCGCGAGGAGCGCGGCGCCGAGGACCGCGGCTCCCCAGGTGTCGACGGAGGGCTGGAGGACAGCCAGCGCGGCTCCGATCAGGGCGACCAGCACGGTGCGGACGGGCATCTCAGGTCTCCGCGTGGCGGACCATGGCAGCTCCCAGGAAGACCATGACAGCGCAGATGGCGAGCGCCGAGGGTGTGTCGATGAACCCGAGGTCCTGGGGGGTGAGGGCGAAGACCGCCCCGGCGAAGAGGGCGCAGGCCAGGCCAAATCCGACGAGCGCCGTCCCCACCGTGCGATAGTGACCGGAAGCAGCTTCCTCCCGGTCGTCCTGAGGAGACATGCCTACTTCGAGGCGAGCGCCGGCTCGTTGGCGGTGGCGATGTCGGTGCCCTCCGCGCGCATCTTGGACCGGGCGATCGCGTAGATCATGAAGCCGTAGCCGCACTTCGCGGTGATGTCGGCGATGCTGTAGCCGACCTGGATGCCGACCACCGCCGAGGCGCCGCTGATGCCGAGGAGCGGCATGGCGTAGGCGATGGGGTAGAAGCCCCAGGTCGCGAGCAGGAGGAGCTTGGTGTTGCGCAGCAGCACCTTGGTCTCGCCGTCGAACGTCTCGGCCGCCTGGGTCAGCTCGACCCAGAGCACGTAGAGGATGTAGACGAACGGGATGGTGCTGGCGACGGCCCACACAATGCGGGTGGTGGGGTCGGCCGAGATCTCACCGGGGTAGCCGAGGCCGATCATGAGTGCCGAAGCGACGATCAGCTTGGGCATGATCGAGCCACGACGCTCCTTCGGCAGCGCGAGCACGGCCACGAGCTCCGCGACGAGCAGCGGGACCGTGAGGAGCCAGTCCACGTAGCGGTACGCATCGTTGAACGGGGTCCCCGAGGCGATGTAGGTGCCGGCCTCGGTCATGGCATAGGCCGCTTCCCAGCTCTCGAAGATGCGGAAGTAGTGGTAGCCTGCGATCCCGACCACGAGCGCGGAGAGGATCATGGCGGGACGGTACTTGGGCGTCAGCTGCTGGCGCGCCATCACGAAGAACGCGAACGAGCCGAACATGGCAGCGATCGCGAGCGACAGCATGTTGTACACGAGCCCGTACTGGGCTGCGGTGAGCTCGGGAAGCGTCATGCTTCACCTCCTACGTTGAACCACAGATGAGTCGAGTATGAATCACTCTCGCCGTCGCCAAGATCCGGTCGCTCCGATTCCGGATTTTTGTGGTCAGGACGTAGCCTGTGGGCGGTTGTGGACCGAGCTCTCGCGCAGGCGCTCTCATGCTGAACAGTAAACGAACCAAGTGCTGGCCAGGCGCCCTTGCGAGCTTCCCGTTCACGCGCTGCATCGGGGGCGCCGCCCTTGCGCGGGCCCTCCTGGGTGTAGGGTCCCTGCTCGTCCAGGCGTGTGCCACCCACCGGCCGCCTGCCGATCTCGGGCGCCTCCCCCGTGGCGAAGCGCCTACGGGGGTGGATCTGCAGGCAGGCTTCGCCGAGGCGTCGGGTCTCGGGTACGTGCTCACCCTGCCGCCCGGGGAGGCGCCCGAAGGGGGTTGGCCCCTCATCGTCTTCCTCCACAGCCTCGAGGAGCGTGGGGACCTCCTCGCTCGCGTCGTGGAGCATGCGGATGGCCAGGGGCGGGGCCTCGCCGCCATCGCGCTCGACCACCCGGAGTGGCCCACGCTGACGCTCTCGCCCCTGTGCCCGCGGCGGTCCTACTGGTTTCGCGAGCACGCCAGGCTGATCGCGCTGATCGACGAGGTCGCCGACGAATGGGGCGTCGACCCGGACCGGATCGCGCTCACCGGGGTGAGCATGGGCGGGATGGGCGTGTGGTCGCTGGCGACGGCCCACCCGGACCGCTTCTCGGCGCTCGCGCCTATCGCGGGGGGCGTGTACAGCCCGCCCATGTCCGGGCGGGTGGAGGTGCTGAGCGACGTCCCGATGTGGGCCATACACGACCGGCGGGACCCGAGCATCCCCCTCGCAAAGGAGCAGCCTGCGATCGATCGGCTCCGCCAAGCGGGGGGCGACGTCCGCCAAACCCTCCTCGACACGGGAGAGCACTACGTGCACGAGGCGGTCTACGACGCGGGGGAGCTCGTGCGGTGGCTGCTGGCGCAGGAGCGCCCGTAGGCAGCGCTCCGACTGGGTCGCCGGGTGGCCGCGGCCCTGCGGTGCGCACTGTCCTCGCGTGCCTCGTTGACAAATCGCCGACACCGGGGGTCGAAGAACCCGCGACCCCGGCCGTCCGCCCTCCGCTCCCTGGAGGTTGCATGACGTTCCGCCTGCTCGCTGTCGCGGCCGCCTTGTCGGTCGCGCTTCCCGCCGCCGCGCGGTCCCCACACTACCGCTGGTCCGGCTACGACGCGCCGCGCTCTGCTCCCGCCGCCTCCATCATTTTTTGCTGAGAAGTCGATGAACACGACGTTTCCGCGTTGCCTCTGGCGCCGCGGGACACGTGTGGGACACGGCGAATCGAGCATGCGCCGGTCGTTGTCCGTGAGAGTGATCTCGCGGACGGGGCCGGCGCTGTCGCTCAGGCCGTCGAAGCTCGGCTGGGTCTCCAGGTCGACGGGCGGGATCAGGTCGACAGCGGCCCGAAGCGGCAGGGCGCTCGGGTCGGTGTAGATCCCGCGCAGGCCGAGGGAGTGGCCGACGAGGAACTCGACGGCGTCCCCGTCGGCGCCAGCACGGCGAAGCTCGGAGACGAATCCCTTGCGGAAGGAGTGGTGCGGCCGCTGCTTCCAGACCTCGGGACGGACGCCGGCGCGCTGCCAGGCGCGGGTGAGGTCGCGGGGACGGGCCAGGCGCTCTCGGTCGCCGCCGCGGTGGCGGTTGGAGGTGACAAGGAACTCGCTGCGAGGCTTGTCGCCGAGGTGGTCGACCAGGTGGCGGGAGACGGGGACGATCCGGCCTCGCTGCTCTTGGCGGCTCTTGCCGAGCTCGCCGCGGATCCGGAGGTTGGCGTTGACGAGATCGACGTCGTCCCAGGTGAGGGACATCGCCTGCTGGACTCGGAGCCCGGTGAACCGCAGGACGGTGGCCAGCTCGCGCTGCCAGCCGGAGAGCGCGGTGATGCAGGCGTCCATCTCGGCCCACGTGGGCGCGACGGTCGGGGAGGCGGGCTCACGCTTCATCCGGAGCTTGCGCGGCGGCGGGATCTCGGCCCCGGACTCGTCGTTGTCGTACAGCCAGGCCCAGGCGAGCTGGATCACCTCGACGATCTTGCGGCGCGTGGCGTCGGAGCGGTCACGGCCGTGCAGCCCGTTGTGCTTCAGCACGGCGTGCCAGTCGGCGAGCAGGCGACGGGTGAGGATGGACGGCGGGATCGATCCGCTGCCGTAGACCTCGTCCAGGTGGCGCAGGAAGATGTCCAGCGCGCGGGCGTAGCGGATCGCCGTGTTCGGCTTGAGGACCCGGGCGCACTCCTCGGCGTAGTCCTTCAGGAGGAGTCGGAGATCCGGCTCCGGACGAGCGTCACGAGGCTCCCATCGGCGCCCGAGGGCGACGGCGTCTTCGACCTCGGTCTGGAGCCGCTTGGCCGCCGCCCTGGTCGGACACTGCCGGCTCCGTGGTTTGCCGTCCGGGTCGCGCCAACGCACGCGCCAGCCTCCATTGCGCTTGTCGATGCTCGCCATCGGTTCACCTCGATCCACCAGCGATCGACCTCATCGGCGAGCCAGCGGTACTCGGGGCGTCGGCCGGAGCCGATGTTCACCCAGGGCTGCTCGATGTGGTCGGGGTTGTCGTTCATGCGGGCCCGCAGGGTCTTCGGGTCGACGTCCAGGTGGACGAGGACCCGCTTGTGCCGCCACCAGGTTGACGTAATCTCGCAACGCCGCTCCCCAGCGGGCCCGGCAAGCGGATCCTCATGCAAGAGGTCCTCGGGCGCGTGGTGTGGATCGTCCGGCGCGGGCTGGGCGCGTCACAGCAGCAGGTCGCGGATCAGATCAACCTGCCGCCCTCGACGGTGAGCAAGCTGGAGCTCGGGAACGTGAGCATGGCGGTGCACCACCTTGACGCGCTGGCGGGGGCGTTCACGGTGATCGACGGTGAGCTGCGCGGGGAGCGGGCCGAGCCCTGGGAGGGCTGGGAGCTGCATCGGATCGCGGACGCGATCGCCGGTGAGCTGAGCGATCGGGGGTACGCGGTGATCTGGCAGCGGCCGGACCTGGTCGAGGACGAGGCGTTGTTCACCCGGGGGAAGCCACTGGTGGCGCTGATGAAGGAGTGCTGGCCGGATGATCTGCGGAGGCGGCCATGAGGGGCTTCCCCGTGCTTCCACCTGGGTTCCGCGGTCTTCCGCGGGGGTTCCGCACGTGCGGAAGTGGATCTGGGAGACGGTGTCTCCCGAATTCAGTCATCGCGGGTGGCGCGCCTCGGTGAGATCTCAGAGTCGGTGACTCCCGAATCTCTGCTGTGCTCGGCTCACGCGGGCAGCCACCGATGTTCCGTGGTGGACCAGGTGCCGTTGTCGCCGGCGAGGACGGGATCGAGGAAGGCCGCTGCCGCTGCGTGGAGGGCGTCCAGCTCGGCCCAGGGCAGATCTTCCTCGGCGCGCAGCCGGTCGTAGGGGGCCAGCCACTCTCTCGGGGCAGGGGGAAGCAATCCGGGAGCCGGGTGGCTGTCTCGGAACGCGAACGTCTGCGCGATCGCTTCCCGCAGCTCGGCCGCGGTGCGCCCGTCGAGCACGTCGGAGATGAGCGGCATGTCGACGAGGTCCTTCATCCGGGTGTTCACGCGGTCGCGGGGAAGCGTGTACGCGTGCAGCTTCTCGGCGAGGTGGGTCGTCGGCGGGTAGGTGCGCACTCGGACTCGCGCGATGCCGTACTTCTCGAAGAAGTCGGAGCCTTCGAGCAGGTCGGGCTCGCCGTGGATCGGGTCTCCGTAGGCGACGTCGAGGCCGAAGCTCACGTAGGGCTTGCCGGCGATCGCCGCCTTCACCTTGAACCGGTAGCCGTCGTACTTCACGCCGTCGCCGGTCACCGTGGGGTGGTGAGGGTCGGGCCTGATCTCGAACTCGAGGTGGTCCTCCGGGTCGGAGCGGTGGGCCTCGATGGCTCTGAGCTGGGTGTCGAGCTCGTCGGGGTCACCGAGCAGGCGGACGTCGACGTCCTTGGTCGTGCGGGCTCCGTCGATGCGCAGTTCGAGCGCGAGGCCGCCCTTGAGGACGGCGGTCTCGGGGAGGACGTGGTTCAGGCGGGCGATGAAGCGCTCCATCACCCTCAGGACGCGGCGCCGTTGGAGGGCGCGTCCCTGGTTCGGGCCAACCTCCTGCTTCAGGCGCGTCTCCATGGATGCCCGGAACGCCGTCGGGGTCTTGATCACGCCCACGAGAACCTCCGGGCGAGCTGCTTGCGGAGCTGGGTCACGTCGCGATCATCGGGGGCCTGTTCGACCCGCCAGGCGTATTCGAGGTGCATGGTTCGCGACGCGAAGTACTGCGAGACGCGGAGGTAGCCGCCCAGTTCACCACCCAGCTCAGCCGCGAGGGTCGGCCAGTCCGCGGGCGGGGGCTTGCTGCACACCCCGCTGAGCTGGCGCACGTGGAAGCTGTCGCCGAGCTCTTCAAGCCCATCCGGCCGGATGGGCGTGCCCCAGCCCTGCGCGTTGGCCACGAAGCTGCCGGCGGGAGCGACCTGGTCGAAGGTGAACAGGCCGCGGCGGATGCCCTGGTCAATGGCCTGGGCGACGAGGGCTGCGTCGCCGTGAGCGGCCGCCACGTCCAGGACCGTTCGGGCCGGGCGGGTGATGGGCACTGGGCCGAACCACTGGCGCTCGGGAGCGTTGATGTCGGCGAAGTGCGCGACCACGCCGTCAGGGATCTTCTTGCGCCGCGAAGTGGCCGTCGGCAGTGTGAGGTGGACCCGCGCGGGGAGTGCGTCCGAGAGCTCGTGCAGGTTCAGCGCGGTCTCGTGGGAAAACACTGCCTCCTGATCCGACCATAGCCAGAGGACGACGAGGTCCTCGTGCTCGGAGGGCGGGAACCTCGTGATGCGGTAGATTCCACGCATCGGACGGTCGAGGTTTCCGCTCTGCACGTGCTTGTGGAGAAGCTGCGGCGAGAAGCCCGCGTCGGCGGCCTGCTGGGCGGTGAAGTGCCCCGACAGGCCGTTGGCGACCTCGTGGATGTTCTCCCAGGATGGCATGAACTTGCTCATGCAGGAACCTCCCCGATAGGTTTACTTTTCTGCATGGTGTTGGGCAATATTGGCGTGATGCCTCTGTCTAATAAACCACGGGTTTAGTATCAGCACGGGCGCAGGGTCCGAAAGCACCTGTGGTGAACTCCGGCCCCCTACCAGACGACGCTGAGGCCCTTGGGCCTGGTTCCAGCATCGTCGCGCGAGGCGTTTTC
>CAYMSU010000306.1:0-7996 GCA_964393165.1 uncultured Enterobacteriaceae bacterium | reverse complement strand
TCTCGAAAATGAGTCAGTGCCAATATTGCGGTAGTAAGGAACTAAAGAAGAGATCAGGGCCGCCTCGTCTACCCGGTCTACGGGTTGGTGGCGGAGACCCCCGAGGTCGCGGCGTTCGCACTGGCGGTCTACCACGGCGGCTGGCACCTGGTGGAGCTCGCGCTGGCGGCGTCCGTGCTGCTGATCTCGTGGCCGCTGCGCGCGCTCCCTGGGGGGCGGGGGGTCCTGGGCACGGCCGTCGTGGCGGCCCTCACGGCGGTGATGGCGAGCTACCCGGATCTCACGGGGCAGGGCCTCGTGCTCGTGGCGCAGCTGGCCTTCGCGGGGTGGTGCGGCGTGCTGGCCCGGCGTGCGCCAGCCTCGCCGTAGCCCCCCTCGTGGCCCCGTACCCGGTACCCGGCGGAGGGGCGGCTCCCGAATGCGCCCTGCGCCCGCCCCCCCTCGGGCCGTCGCGAAGCGCGGACCGAGCGCCAGGGGCAGCGCCACTCCTGTCCTGAGATCAGTCTACCGCCTCGATCGTCTTCTCGGAGCCGTTGAACTCGAACTCGTCGCCCGCCTCGAGCCCCTCCATGACCTCGTACAGCGGCGCCTCCGAGGAGATGCCCAGGTACTCGACGCCGTCGCACTCGAACGCCGACGTGGGCACGGCGATGATCAGGCGACGGTCGGAGCCCTCGAGCTTCACCACGGCCCCCGGGCCCACGTCGG
The DNA here is from genome assembly GCA_964393165.1 of uncultured Enterobacteriaceae bacterium. Classification (GTDB taxonomy): domain Bacteria; phylum Myxococcota_A; class UBA796; order UBA796; genus DRPG01. The sequence goes on along the minus strand of CAYMSU010000306.1, from coordinate 7,288 downwards.
TGCGCGGGCCGAAGTCGATCAGCCGGATCTGCTCGATGTGCTGCTCGTGCTCGTGGACCTGCTGCTCGAACCGCTCGGCGAGCGGTGAGCTCGCCTCCGACGCCGCCTGGTCGACGTCCTCCACGGTCTCGTCGCGGTCGATCTGGGCGTCGCGCAGGTACTCCTGGTAGCCCCGCTCCGCGCTCGCGATCACCGCCTGCTCGAGCGAGAGCATCTTCCGCCGCAGCGACTGCTTGTCGATCGCCAACTCCGCACCTCCAGAGAGGCGGGTAGGTATCTTGACGCCTCGATCACCGCTGGCGCTCTGCGAGTACGCGCTCGACCGTGTCCACGACCGCCTGCGTCATCGCGTCGACCTCGACGTTCAGCGAGGTTCCCCGTTCGGCCGCACCCAGCGTGGTCACGGCCAGGGTCTCCGGGATCAAGTGCAGCCAGAACGTGCTCGCCTCGCGGTCCACCCGGCCCACCGTCAGGCTCGTGCCGTCGATCCCGATGTAGCCCTTCTCGAAGACGTACCGCAGCACGTCCGGACCTGTGCGGACCCGGAGCGCCCGGTTCTCGCCCTCGTCGCGCCGCTCGACCACCTCCCCGCGACCCCACACGTGGCCCGACAACGCATGGCCGCCTACCTCGTCGCCGAAGCGCGCGGCCCGCTCGTAGTTCACCGCATCGCCGACCACGAGCGCCCCCAGCGTGCTGCGCGCGAGGGTCTCGTCGATGACGTCGAAGGCGACCTCCTCCCCGCGGTGCTCGACGACGGTGAGGCACACCCCGCTGACCGACACGCTCGCGCCGCGCTGCAGCCCCTCGGTGGCCCCCTCGGGGAAGGTCAGGCCGAGCCGGCGGAACGCCGGACGCTCCTCGATCGCGTGCACGCTCGCGACACCCTGGACGATTCCGGTGAACATCGGTCCCTCGCTCCTGCTCCGCAGAAGGACGGCCGTAACCCACAGCTCGCGCAGCGCCGCGCTGCCTTGCCGGGAGCCCGCCGCGACGACATGAGACCGCCATGCTCCCCCTCCTGTCCGTCGCTGCAGGCTGGGCCGCGCCGCCCCCTGCCGAGGTCGGACCGGCTGTGGGCGTCGTCGTCGACGGCGCGCTCGACGAGCCCGCGTGGGCCGCCGCGACGCCGATCACCGAGTTCCTGCAGTACACGCCGGTCGAGGGCGGCGCGCCGACCGGGACCACCGAGGTCCGCTTCCTCCAGGACGGCCGCGCCCTGTACGTGGGCATTCGCGTGGCGCACACCGGCTACCCGATCCGCGCCCGCATCAGCTCCCGCGAGCGGATCAACGCCGACGACCAGGTCGGCATCTACCTCGACACCTTCCACGACGGCCGGTCCGGCTACATCTTCTACTTCAACCCGCTGGGCGTCCAGCAGGACATCCGCCACAACGCGGGCAGCTGGAACGCCAACTGGGACACCGCGTACCGGTCGGCGGGTCGCGTGGTCGGCGACGGCTACGAGATCGAGGTGGCGTTCCCCTGGCGCTCGCTGAAGTTCCCGCCCGTGGAGGACGGGGCGCAGACCTGGGGCCTCATCGTCACCCGCAAGGTCCCCCACCTCGGCACGAAGTACGCGTGGCCGGACATCACCCGGAACCGGCCGCTGCTGTTCAGCGAGGAGGGCGAGCTGCGCGGTGTCCGGCCCCCGCGGCGGGGCAGCGGGCTCGAGCTGATCCCGTCGCTGACGGCGTCGCAGGTGTGGTCGGGCGAGGCCCAAGAGCGGCGCCCGTTCGACGCCCTGGATCTCTCGCCGTGGACGGACGCGCTGCGGCCGAGCCTCGACCTGCGGCTCGGGATCACGCCCGACCTGGGGCTCGCGGGCACGCTGAACCCGGACTTCTCCCAAGTGGAGTCGGACCTCGCGGACGTGCGCCTGAACGCACGGTTCGCGTTCCAGTTCACGGAGCGCCGCCCGTTCTTCCTCGACGGCATCGACCTGTTCCAGGACGGCGGGAGCACGCTGTACTCGCGCTCGATCAACGAGCCGATCTACGGGCTGAAGCTGTCGGGGCGGGAGGGCCCGCTGTCGGTGGGCCTGCTGCACGCCCTCGACCAGTCCCCGCTGCCCTCGGTCCACGAGGAGGAGACGGTCGGCTTCGAGCCGGAGGACGTGGCCGACCGGTGGGCCTCGAACACGCTCGCGCGCCTGCGCCTCGACGCGTTCGGCGGCGGCTGGATCGGCATGATCGCGGCCGACAAGCGCCTGCTCGGCACCCGCGCCGCGCCGGGGGCCGCGGGGGCCAACGACAACGTGGGTGTGGACCTCGGCGTGCCGATCGGGGACCGCTGGATCGCGAGGGCCCAGGGGCAGGCGAGCTTCCTGGCGGCGCCGGGGGAGGCGCTGCGGCAAGGCGTGATGACCACCGGGAGCATCGAGCGCAACTCCGGCCTCGGCTCCGGGATGGGCCTGTGGGGCGCGTTCCGCTCAGAGGACTTCCGCCAGGAGATGGGGTTCCTCAACCAGAGCGGGAACTGGGCCACGAGCGCCTGGTACAACTACACGTTCGAGGGCTCGGGGCTCGTGAGCACCTGGCAGCCGAACACGTGGGTCGACGTGTTTCGCGAGAACGACGGCGACGGGTACACCGCGCTCGGGCTGTCGCAGGATCTCCTGCTCGCGGGCGTGCATCGGATCAACACGTGGGGGCGCGTCGACCGGCGGGTGCAGACGGGCGAGACGGTCGACGGCGGGGGCGTGGGCGCGAGCTACTCGGGGCAGATCGGCGCGCTGATCGAGCTGTCGCCGAGCGTCGCGCTGCAGCGGGCGCTGGACTTCGGCACGCTGGGGCCAGCGTCCACGCTGACCGCGGGCGGCACGATCACCCTGCGCACGGCGGGGTTCCGCTGGGACACCGACGTGAGCTGGTCGCGGCACGTGCCCGAGGGGCTGGCCCCGGAGCTCGCCCACCGGGTGCGGACCACCCTGTGGTGGCAGTGGACGCGCGCGCTGGGGGCGCGGCTGCTCGTGCAGGAGAGCCGGCGGAACCAGGCCGAGGGGATCGCCCAGGAGCTGCTGGTGAGCCCGCTGCTGACGTTCCTCGAGGTGCCCGGCACGGCGGCCTACCTCGGCTGGACCGAGCGGCTCGACCTGCTGACGGGCGAGACCGCGGAGCGGGTGGTGTTCGCCAAGGCGAGCGTGCTGCTGCGCCCGTGAGTCAGATCACGCCGGCGCCGCCGAGGAGCAGCAGGCCCCACAGCACCGACACGATGGCGATGTAGACGACGGTCAGGGCGCCGGCGCCGAGCCCGTCGAGGACGAAGTCGCTCGACCGGGTGCCGTCGTGGCTCACGGCGCTGCTCACGGTGCGCGTCTTCCGCTGCGCGTCGAACCACGCCTGCCAGTACTCCCAGATCTCCCAGGGGTTGTTGACGTAGGCCCAGGCGTAGGCGCCGTGGAGCGTCCACGCCCAGCTCCGGCCCTTGATGACGCCGGCGAGCGCACCGATCAGCGCGCCGCCCACGCCCCACATCAAGTAGGACAGCTGCATGATCGGGCCGAAGATCACGTGCTGGAGCACGTGCGTGCCCTCGTGCCAGAGCAACCCCTTCGAGGGATGGCCGGTGAGCGTGATCGTGGCGCCCTGGGAGAACCCGAAGCCCGGCTGGACCTTGAAGCCGTCCTCGTAGGCGTGCATGAAGGTGTGCCGGCAGGGCTCGTAGAGCTTGCCGCCGCCTGCGTAGAACACCCAGGTGGCGATGTGCATCATCGACCCGATGGTGGTGCCGAGGAGGCCCCAGGACGTGGTGATCGGGATCACGAGCCAGCCGAGGGCGGGGTGCAGGGTGCGCCAGGCACCGCTCACGGCCCCCTGAAAGCCGCCGATCGCGGCGCAGGTGATGCCCATGGCGTTGAGGTACGAGGCGTAGCTCGCGGAGAAGTCCTCGCTGCCGGGCACCATGTGCGCGAACACCGCGGCGGTCACGACGGCGGTGCACAGGCCGCCGAACAGCACGGCGCCGAGGATCCGCCAGCCGACGCCGCGCGTGCCGTGCCACACGCCGAGCACGCCGCCGGCGAGGATGATGAGCGCGAGCACCCAGAGGATGACCTCCATGCCCTTCACCCCGAGGAGCTCGCCGAACACGGTGCCCCCGACGGAGCCGAAGTAGGCCCCGAAGCCCGCGTAGACCGTGGTGAGCACGGCGTTGAGGACGACCTTGCCGGTGTTGCTGTCGGACTCGTTCATGCGGACGACGATGCCCATGATCAGCCCGGCCACGGCGGCGAGCCCGATGACGAGGCCCACCGCCCCCGAGGGCACGAAGGCGGCGGCGAGGTCGAAGCACTCGCCGAAGTAGTTGTCGGCGCCGAAGCGCTCGGTGGGTGTGCAGAAGTGCGACAGGTCGTGCAGCATGGTCCCCTCCCTGGGAGCGGGACCCTACGACCCATCGACCCGGCCTTGCAAGCGCACATTGCTGTGACGGGGCTGAGGGGGGCCGGTTTTGTCCTCCACCTGGCGAGCAGACCACGCTATGGTCCTGGTGGTGCCCGGATGGGACACCCGGCTGGAGGTAGCAGCCCAGCTGGTGGGATTCTCCCACGACCCCTGCTGTTTCGGATTCCGGCGACCGGCAGCAGGCAGCAGGTCCGGGACCTGTGATGTGAAACGCCCGAGAAGGAGGTGATCCAGATGAGTCGAACCTACGTGCCCTGCCAGGTGGCGGCACTCTAGGAGCTCGTGGGGTCGTCGGTCCTCGACCGCTGACCTCGGCTCTTCGCGGCTTGCGCACCTCCTTCTTCGCGCCCTTCGGGGCTCGTGGTCGGCCCTTTTCGGGGTCCGTTGGCCCCTCGGGGTTCGGCGGGGTGGGTGTGCGACGGGTCTCCTAGGGGTCCCGGCCGTCATCGCCTCCCGGGAGCCAGGACGGCACACCTGGACTCGCTTCGGCGAGGAACCCTCCCGGGCGGTTCTCTCTTTCTCTCTCTCTCTCAACGGTCTCGCCCGAGGTAGGTCTCCTGGGTGGCGCCCCCACCGTCTATGCTCTCGAGGATCTGGGTGGCGTCTGCTTGGTCACGTCGAGGGTGAGCGAGATCCACGGTCAGCGTCCACGATCCGGCGGCGGCGTATCGGCCTGTGGCCTCGACGAGCAAGGTGCCATCAAGCTGCGGTTCCACGCGCTCGACGGCCTCCAGGTAGCTGGAGTAGCCCCGGCCCAGCGCGAGCCTCGCTTGCCTGACGTGCATGTGCGCATCGTCCGACCCCGCGTCGTAGTCAGTTCGAATCCGCGGAGACGCGTCGAGCTGGCTGCTCCCGTCTTCGCTCACCAGAAACTTCTGGACCAGCGCGAATCGGGACGACCTCTCTGCATTCCGAAAGGAACGGGTCTCCGCGTCTCGGTAGAGGATGTACCGTCCATCTCGGTGGTTTCCATGCACGAAGGTACGGACCGCCGTGGGCGCGCGATAGGGCGGTGGCGCCGCATAGGTCACCGTACATCTCGTCGCGAGTGCATCCGCCACGTTCCATACTGAACAATCGAGAGCCCGTTTGCCTTGGTCCGTACCAAGTGGGCTTGCGTCCAGTCGAACCTGCAGGGTCGCCGCGTGGTCCATGTTGTCGGCCCGGCGGATCTCCTCGAGGATAGCGGGAGGCTCCGCTGCCCGCGTCGCCGGGGCCTCGACCTTCGGGCCACCTTCCGTGCCGCATCCCCTCCAGAGCAGGGTCATGGCCAAGAGCAGGGTCATGGCCAAGAATGGTCCCACCTTCTCGCGTGGCACGGCGTTCTGTCTCCGGGTTGTTTGCGGTGATTGTTCCAGTATTGCGCTCAGCCGAGCCGGACCCTCGGGCATCGCCCAGCGGGTGTCGACCGCCCCGCGCCACGGTATCTGGCGCGCCATGCAGTCCCTTCCCCTCGTCGTCGCGGCCCTGGTGCTGCTCGTCGGTTGCGCGCCGGTCAACCGCGCGCGCCGCGTGCTCGGCCCCGACCACTACGTCTACAGCGAGACACCCGAGGAGCGGCACGCCCAGGTGCTCGTCCGCTCCGGCTGGCAGGGGGAGGCGCTCGCGCCCTACTCGCCCCGCCTCGCCTACATCGACGACGACGACGGGGAGCGGTGGGTGCGCCCCGTCATCGTGGCCGATCGCGGCCAGATTCGGGTGGTGCCCCGCCACGACGACGTGACCATCCGGCTGTACGCCCGGTCCACCGGGCTCCGGCGCCGCGGCTTCCGCCCGCTGCTCGCCCGGTCGGGCACCGGGGCCAACCGCAACCCCACCCAGATCCGGTTCCTGCCGAAGGCACCGCTGCGCGAGCCCTGGGTCCTCGACATCCGCGACCTGCAGAACGTGTGGTCCGGAGACCGGCTGCTCCACGGCGACCTGCTGTTGCTGGAGGTGGCCCGGCCGGGGGCGGAGCCCGATCGGTACCTGTTCGACACGCACGACTTCGGCTTTCGCACTCGGTTCGGGGCGGGGGTGCTCGTGCGGGTGCCGCTGCAGTCGTCGGAGGACTCCGATGCCCCGGCGTCGCCGGCCATCGTGGTGTCGATGGCGCTCGGCTACCGCTTCCGCACCCAGAACCCGGTCGTGGAGTTCCTGGGCGAGCGCGTGATGCTGATCGGCAGCGCGGGCGTCGGGAGCGCGGTGCTCGAGAACGTGTCGGGGCCCATCAACGACCAGCTCCAGGGCGCGTTCCAGGCGCTCGTGGTGGGCGGCGGGCTGGAGTTCTTCGAGTTCCTCTCGGTGCAGCTGCTGATCAACGCCCGCGCCCCCTTCCTCCGCGGGCTGGAGCCCGGATGGACGCTGGCGGCAGGCTTCGACGCGGTGCAGGCGGGGCGGTTCTTCGGCAACCTCGGCGAGCAGCTGCTGCGCGAGCACCCGTCCCGCGAGGATCGGCGCGAGGACCGGCGCGACGAGTAGCCGCTCAGGCCCGGTTCCACGGCCGGCGGGAGGCCCACCCCGCCAGCGCGTAGGCGAGCGCGCCGAGCGTGAGCACCGCGGTGTAGCCCCACAGCATCGCCACCAGCATGCCCAGCACCGACGCGATGACCCCCGCGAGCCCGTTGATCGCCCAGACCCACGGGATCAGCGGGGACAGCCCCTGGCGCGCGAGCAGGCGCACCCCCAGCGGGAACATCACCCCGAGCCCCATCCCCAGCGGGGCCACCAGCGCGACCGCGACCGCCATCCGGCCCGTCAGCGACAGGCCGTGGGCCGCCTGCAGCAAGCTCGGGACCGCGAGCGCCGTCAGCCCCACGATCGCCAGCAGCCAGACCACTGCGCGGCCCACGTGGCGCGGATCCTCGATGCGCTCCGACAGCCCCGCGCCGAGGCCGCTCGTG
>CAYMSU010000305.1:0-8005 GCA_964393165.1 uncultured Enterobacteriaceae bacterium | reverse complement strand
GCGCGCGCAGCAGCCATGAGCCGTTGCTCGCGCTGGGTCCGGCGTAAGCCCACAAGCCGCTCCGGCTCGTCCGCCTCGACGTCGATCCGGGAGGCCCCGACGGGGTGCAGGGGGGCGCCGACCGTGGAGAAGGGCGCGGGGGAGGAGCCCGTGATCGCGGTCTCCTGCGCGTCGGGCGACATGTCGGTCGACGGATCGTCGAGCGGGGGCATCTCCCGGATCTCGGGCATGCCGAGCCCCGAGGGCTCCTCGTCGACCAGATCGGACAGGTCGGTCAGGGGCTCGCCCACGTGGTGGCGACGGGGGATCCGCCCCGCCGCGCCCGAGGGCAGCGTGAGCTCGTCGTCGAGCTCCTGGCCGGCGGGCAGGATCTCGACGATCTCCTCGTCGACCAGGCCCTCGACGTCCCACGGGTCGTCTTCTCCGGGCGGGCCGAGGCCCTCCGGCGCGACCCCGAGATCCTGCTCGCTCCAGGTGGACACCCGCCGGTGCTCGAGCCCGACGCCCGGAGGGGGCGGCGCGGTGGTGTCGAACAGCGCGTCGAAGTCGGAGGGGAGCTCTCGCCACCCGGGGCGCGGCCGAGGCGGCGGCGCCCCCATGCGGAACGGGTGCAGCGGCGGCAGGCCGAGCTTGCGCCGCGACGAGCCGGTCGACAGCGATAGCTTGACCCCCGACCAGTCCTCGCCGGTCACCTGGGCGAGCGACGCACGCATGACGAACCGGGCCTTGGCGAGCGCGGCATCGGCATCGACCACGTAGGCGGGGGACCACCGCGCCCCCAGCACCCGGTAGGACAGCTGGACCTGGACCTCGCCCTCGCCTTCGACCTCGATCAGCGCCTGCAGGGTGGGGACCCACGACTCCCAGTAGGCGGCCTCGACCTCGTGTGGCGGCAGCTCGGAGTACGAGTCGAGCTCGCGCGACAGCTGCTCGCGCTCCTCTCGGGCCTCGCGCAGCGCCTCGTCGATCTCCGCGATCCAGGGCCCCAGGAACTCCTCGATCTCGGTCCAGCGGCGCATGCGCTGGGGGCTCGGCGGAGGCTCCGCCGGATCGAAGCCCGGCGCGAGCTTCACCGCGGCCTGCCGCTCGGCCTGGAGCGCCGCGATGGTGGCCTCGACCCGCCGCATGCGGTCTTCGGCCTCGCCGATCTCGGCCTGCGGGGTGGCCGGCGGCGGGGCCGGGCCCTCGGGGATCTCGACCGACAGGCGAACCGCGCTGACCTGGGCCCCGTGGACCGACACGTGCACGGAGTCGCGGCGCAGCGACAGCGGCAGCCCGCCGACCACGATCTCGCCCTCGGTGATCGCCGCGGGCCCCTGGCGCACGACGACCGCCCCGTCGCGGTGGACGGTCACGCGGCGGATCGGGATCGCTACGGTGCCCGGCACAGCACGAACGGGGCGGTGGGGAGCAGGCTGCCCACGCGGGCCAGGACCGGCACGGTGGTGTCGCGGGGCATGTTCTTGAAGCTGTCGCCGATGGTCACGTGCAGGCTCACTCTGCGCACGACATCCACCATGTTCCCGAAGACCAGGGCAGCCAGGCCCCGCTCGTTGCTCCGCAGCGGCGGGAACTCGGGGTGGGGGTCGCTGGGCAGACTACGGTAATCGATCCAGATCTCGCCCGGGCGCTCGGGGCTCTCATAGGCCAGAAAGTGTCCGGGCCCGAAGAGCCGATCCAGCGGCCAGGGGTTGTGGTTGTAGCCCACCACCTCGTCGCCGAGCCGCGCGAAGCGCTTCTCGAACCGGTTGAACAGCGGCAGCCCGTTCCGCCCGACGTGGCGGCCGACCTGCGCGCCCTCTCCCACGAGCTCGTCGAGGTGCACCGGCCGCCCCTCGCACATCTCGAACAGCCGGCGCTGCGCGCCCTCGCCGAGGGTGCGGATCCACGCCACGCGCGCCTCGTGGGTGGCCGCGTCGAGCGCTTTGGCCAGCGCGTTCACGTCGCGGACCTCGCGGAGTCGGGGAAGGGCCAAGGGCTGCCTCCGTTTCCGAGTGCTCCCGATCTGTAGTCACGGAGACCGCAGATTTCTGCCCCGCGCGAGGAACGCGACCACCTCGGGGTGCCGCAGGGTCACCAGCGCGACGATCTCGAGCGCGACCGCCAGCAGGTTGAGGTTGACCACTGCGCTGGCGATCCCAAGGCTCGAGGCGAGCCGGGCGCGCGGATGGGGCCGGCCGCGGAGCGCTGCGATCCCCACGACGATCTCGAAGACCCCGAGGGCCAGCGGGACGAGCCAGAGCAGCCCGAGGCCGAGCAGCTCGACGAGCAGGCCCACCCACATGGCCGAGGACAGGACGTTGAGGATGCCGGAGGCGAGCAGGAGGCCGCCTGCGGTGCGGTAGCGCTGAGGCGCGTCGGACAAGGGGACTCCGCGTGCGAAACCAGTGGCCGTGGCGGCTCGGGAGATTACCTCTTGTGGGTGCTGGATGAGCTGGTCAGCGCCGCGCGCGAGGCCGCCGGTTCGCGGGTGTGGGGGGCTGCTGTGCAGCTGGCCCGTTCCGGCGGCGTGCGCGGCATCTCCGACGATGGCGACGAGGTCATTCTCGAGGTCCGTGCGCCGGGCAAGTCCACGTTCCACGAGGTCTGCCTGTTTCCCGGCGATCTCGACTGGGGCTGCGACTGCGACCTGCCGGGCGACTGCTGCGTGCACGCGGCCGCAGCCTGCATCGCCATGCAGCAGGCCCGCCGGGGCGGCCAGGAGCTCCCTGCTCCGCAGGCCGAGCAGCAGGTCAAGGTGCGGTACGCGCTGCGCAGCGAGGGCTCGGGGCTCGTCGTCAAGCGGATCATCGTCTACAACGACGGCAGCGAGGAGGTCCTCACCGGGGCGCTCGCCGAGCAGTCGCTGATCGCGGGCCGCGTCGATCTCCAGGCCGAGAGCCTGCTCGTGCTCCAGGGCCCCGGTCCGCTCGCGCCCGAGGTGCTCCGCAGCTTCCTGTCGGTCCTCGAGCCCAGCTCCGACGTCACGCTCGACGGCGAGCCCGTGCGGGTCGATCCCGAGCCGCTGCCGTTCCGGGTGCGGGTCACCGACGAGGGCGAGGGCTTCCAGCTCCAGCTCGTGAGGCCGAGCGGCCTCGACCGCCTGTTCCGCGGCGCCGCCCTGGTCGGCGACACCCTGCGGGCCACGAGCCACGGCGAGCTCACCCCCGACCAGCGCAAGATGCTCGTCCGCGGGGTCACCTACGGGCCCGACGAGGTGGCGGCGCTCGTCTCGGAGGTGGTGCCGAAGCTCCGGGAGCGCGCCCCGGTCGACGTGCTCACCGACCGCCTGCCCGACGCAGGCGCGCTCTTGCCCCGCGTCCTCGTCGAGCTGAAGGAGCGCCCCGAGGGCCTGGCGGTGGGCACCCAGATCGTCTACGGCGATCCGCCGGTGGCCAAGGTCACCGCCGGCAACCAGCTCACCATCCTGTCCGACTCGGTGGTGCCGGCGCGCGACATGGGCGCCGAGCGCCAGGTCGCGCGGGACTTCCTGGACCGCACGGGCCTGCACGTCGGCTTCCCGAAGACGCTGAAGCCCGAGGAGGCGGTGCAGTTCCTCGAGTACCAGCTCCCCAAGCACCAGGGTCCGGTCCGGGGCGAGGTCCAGCCCCACCGGTTCCAGGTCGTCGAGGTCGAGCTCGCGCCTCACGTCGACGTGCGCGAGGATCAGGGCCGCTGGGCGCTCGACGTGGCGTTCTCGGGGGGGAACCAGCAGGCCGATCCGAAGGCGGTGCTCGACGCGTGGCGCACCAACCGCCAGCTCGTCCCGCTGATGGACGGAGGCTGGGCCCCGCTGCCCCAGGACTGGCTCGCCGAGCACGGCGCACTGCTGCTCGAGCTCCTCGAGGCGCGCGATGCCCAGGGCAGGGTCGGGCGCAACAGCACCGCGGCGCTCGTCGAGCTCCTCGAGGACACGGCGGCCGACGTGCCGCCGGATCTCCAGCGCCTGCGCAGCTTCCTCGAGGGCGGCGAGGGGCTGCCCGAGGTCGACCCTCCCGAGGGGCTGCTCGCCGATCTGCGGCCCTACCAGCGCGCGGGCCTGCAGTGGCTGCGGTTCCTCCGCACCATGGAGCTCAACGGCGTCCTGGCCGACGACATGGGCCTCGGCAAGACCGTCCAGGCGATCGCCGCGATGCTCGATGCAGGCGGTCGCCACCTCGTCATCGCCCCCACCTCGGTCCTGCGGAACTGGGAGATCGAGGTCCAGCGCTTTGCCCCGGGCCTGCGCGTGCACGTCTACCACGGGCCCGATCGCCAGCTGCTCGACGACGCCGACATCACCATCACGTCGTACGCGCTGCTCCGGCTCGATCTCGACCGGCTCCGCGAGGAGGACTGGACCTACCTCGTGCTCGACGAGGCCCAGGCAATCAAGAACCCCCAGAGCCAGACGGCGCGCGCGGCGTTCACGATGCCCTCGGCGCACCGCCTCGCGCTCACCGGCACCCCCGTCGAGAACCGGCTCGAGGAGCTGTGGAGCCTCTTCCGGTTCCTCATGCCGGGCCTGCTGGGCACCGAGAGCTCCTTCAAGGAGCGGTTCTCCCGCCCGATCGAGGCGGGGGATGGCCGGGCGCGCGTCGCGCTGCGGTCGCGCGTGCGGCCCTACGTGCTGCGGCGCCTCAAGCAGCAGGTGGCCACCGAGCTGCCCCCGCTCACCGAGATCGTCGAGCGCTGCCCGATGGAGCAGCGCCAGCGGCAGGTCTACGAGACGGTGCGGCTCACCGGCCACCGCGACGTGCAAGACGCGATCGCGCGCGGCGGGGGCTCGTCCATGCAGGTGCTCGAGGCGCTCCTCCGCATGCGCCAGGCGTGCTGCGATCCGGCGCTGCTCCCGGGCGACGTGGGGCGGGGGGCCGGGGCCGCCAAGCTCGACCGCATGGAGGAGATCCTGGTCGACGTGATCGCCGAGGGCCACCGGTCGCTCGTGTTCAGCCAGTGGACCAGCCTGCTCGACCGGGTGGAGGAGCGGCTCGACGACCTCGGCGTCGAGTACCTGCGGCTCGACGGCTCCACCCGGGACCGCCAGGGGGTCATCGACCGCTTCCAGGCCGACGATGGGCCTCCGGTGTTCCTGCTGTCGCTCAAGGCGGGCGGGTTCGGCCTCAACCTGACCGCCGCCGACTACGTGCTGCACCTCGACCCGTGGTGGAACCCCGCCGTCGAGCGGCAGGCCACCGACCGGGCGCACCGGATCGGGCAGGATCGGCCGGTCGTGAGCATCAAGCTCGTGGCAGAGCGATCCGTCGAGGAGCGCATCCTGGATCTCCAGGCCGCGAAACGGGACCTCGCGGATGCCGCCCTCGGGACCGAAGGGGGATTCCTCGGGGCACTGTCCGCGGAGGAGCTGCGCAGTCTCTTTGAGGCCGCCTGAACCGTGACCCGGTGCTAAGGTGGGTCCAGTAGAGAGGACGCTTCGATGGCTCGTGACTCCGGCAACTCGAGCGGCGCGGTTCGTGCGCTGGTCTTCCTGTTCCTCGCCGTGGCGATGGGCTCGGGCTCCCTCGTCGTGCTGTACCAGCTGATCACGCAGTACCAGGTCAAGATCGACGAGGCGAAGCGCCCCGAGGACATGGTGATGGTCATCGTGGCCGCTCGGGACCTGTACCAGGGCGTCACCATCACCGAAGACGACCTGTACGCCGTGCAGATCCCCCCGCGGTTCCTCCCCGAGGGCGTGTTCCTCTCGCCCGAGCACGTCGTCGGCCGCATTCCGCGGGAGCGGATCCTGGCCAACGAGTTCGTGCGGGCCGACCGGCTCGCCGATCCGGAGTCCGGGGTCGGGCTCAACGCGGTGATCCCCCGCGGCATGCGGGCGATCTCCGTCAACGTGACCGACGGCGCCGCGCTGTCGGGCTTCCTCAACCCGGGCAACTACGTCGACGTGCTGGTCACGTACACGCCCACCGAGGGCAAGCAGAACAAGAAGAAGCCCGAGACCAAGACGATCCTGCAGGCGGTGTTCGTGCTCGGGGTCAACAGTCGCTCGCAGAACGAGTCGACCGACGAGGCGCGCGAGCTGCGGCCGCGCCAGCGCCCCTCGGTCACCCTCCTCGTCACCGCCGAGCAGGCAGAGCGCGTGGCCCACGCCGAGAACATGGGCCAGATCGTGCTGTCCCTCCGCAACGACCTCGACGTGATCGTGTCGTCGCTCGGCGGCGTCGATCTCGACGACCTGCGGTCCAAGATCGAGGCGCCGGTCATCCGGCGGGTGCGGCCGAAGCCGGTGAAGAAGTGCCGCGAGATGAAGATCATCTCGGGTGGCGAGGCCAAGACCATGCTGGTCGACGATGCCGGCGTGCCCTGCAATCAGGGGGCGGGCCGCCGCCGCTGACCTCGCTAGGGGGGCGGGGCCTGGAGGAGGCCCCCCGATGCGTCCGACGTTCCTGCTCGCCCTCGTCGCCCCCCTCGTCGCCTGCACCGCGAGCTCCGATGGCCCTGCGAGCGGGCCCTCGGGCGACTCCGACACCGCCGCCGAGCAAGCCGAGGTCGACCTGTTCGGCCAGCGTGAGCCGCTCGTGATCTCCCACGCCGGAGGCCTCGGCCTCGGGCCCGACCACACCCTCGAGACCTACCAGCGGGGCCTCGATGCGGGCGGCGACGTGCTCGAGCTCGACGTGCACACGACCGCCGACGGGGTGGTGGTGTCCATCCACGACAGCACCGTGGACCGCACGACGAGCGGCACCGGGCGCGTGCACGACCTCACCCTCGCCGAGCTCCAGGCGCTCGACGCGGCGTACCACTGGTCGCCCGACGGCGGCGAGACCTTCCCCGAGCGCGGCAAGGGCCACGTGGTGCCGTCCGTCATGGAGATCTTCGAGGCGTTCCCGCGCGCCTGGTACGTCATCGAGATCAAGCAGACCGATCCGCCCATGGAGCAGGCGCTGCTGTCGCTGCTCGACGAGTACGAGCTCCGCTCGCACACCATCGTCGCGTCGTTCTCCGACGACGTGATCCAGCGGTTCCGCAAGCTGGCGCCCGAGGTGCGCACCGCGCTCGCCACCGACGAGGTGCGCCGGTTCGTGCTCGCCGGCAACGGCCTCACCCGCGACACCTACGAGGCGCCGGGCCACGCGCTGCAGGTGCCCGTGAGCTACTACGACGGCCAGCTCGAGGTCATCACCGAGGATCTGATCCGCAACGCGCGCCGCTTCGACCTGCTGGTGCACGCCTGGACGATCAACGACCGCGACGAGATGGACCGGCTGCTGGCGATGGGGGTCAACGGCCTGATCACGGACTACCCGGACCGCGCCCGCGCGGCGATCGACGCGCGGGGCGGGGAGGAGTAGGCGGCGGCTACTGGAGCAGCTTCTGGAGCTTCATGCCCAGCGGGATGTCGCTCACCTTCAGCTTGCTCGACATGAACAGCATGGTGGCCTGGGCCGGGTTGTCGAGGAGGGCCTCGAAGTCCGCCTTGGCCGCGTTCACCGTGCAGCCCGGGTCGGGCACCGTGCCCTCGCTGACCCCGCCGCCGGCGCTCGTCAGATCGACGGTCCACTGCCCCGCCCCGTCGATGTCGAAGACGTAGATCGCGTTGATCTCGGTCGACAGCGCGGGGTTGTTGGCGATGCGCTCGGGCAGCGTGGTCTGGAAGAACTCGTGGGTATCGGCCATCTCTGGGCACCTCCGGCGAGACCGACTCCCGTACCCCTCCGTATGGCTCCCCGCAATCGCAAGCGGTCGCCCGATCGTGGGGAATGCGCAGGGCAGGGCTCAGCGGGCGCCGAGCGCCTCGACGAACGGGCCGAGCTCGCGGCCTTCGACGCGGAACAGGCCGAGGTCGTGCGGATCGCCCCAGCCGTGCCAGTCCGAGCCGCCGGTGAGGAAGAGGCCGTGGCGCCGGGCCGCGGCCCGCAGGCGGCGCCGATCCGGCCCGCTCACCGTAGGCCGCATGGCCTCGAGCGCGTGCAGCCCCGCGCCCACGAAGGTGGGCAGGTGCCGATCGACCGCGTCGAGCGGAGGATGCGCCCACGACGTGATCCCGCCGAGCGCGCGGGCGACGCGGATGGCCTCGACGAACGGC
>CAYMSU010000304.1:3703-8022 GCA_964393165.1 uncultured Enterobacteriaceae bacterium | reverse complement strand
ATGTCCGGACATCCGCCGAGTTGTGTCGTGATCCGCCACACAACTCCGAGGAAGAAGAGAGATCCTAAGTGTTGTGTGCAGGGCCCACGCCGTCGGAAACCTACGGCACGGGGACGGCGCCCCACATGAAGCAAGGGGCGGCAGGCGACAGACGGCAGGCGGCCGGCCACGACCGCGCGGCCTACGAGGGAGGCCCACCACGACGGCCGGGGCGAGGGCGGCCCACGCCAGAGGCCGGCCCCCCGCCCCTCCTCGGCCAGTCGCGAAGCGCAGGCCGAGCGCCAGGGGCAGCGCCACCCCTGTCTCCCCCCCGGGCGGGCTGCACAGAACTCGGCACTTCTCCAGTTCTCCCCCGAGTTGTGTGTCGTATACGCACGCAACTCCCGGGATGTCCGGACATCCGCCGAGTTGTGTCGTGATCCGCCACACAACTCCGAGGAAGAGGAGAGATCCTAAGGGTTGTGTGCAGGGGGCCGTCGGACACCTGCGACACCGGGACGGCGCCCCACATGAAGCAGGCGGAGGGCGGGCCGCCGGCGGCGGGGCGCAGGGCGGAAGTCTCACACCGCTCGAGGAGCCGGCCACGCCCGCGCCGGTGAAGAGCGTGTGCATGATCGTCGCACACGTCACCCTGAGCACCGTCCTCCGGGAACCCCTCTACCTCGACGAGGACCAGCTGCTCGCGCTGGTCCGCGCCCTCGTGCGGGTCGCGGGGCGGCGACTGCTCCTCTTCAGCATCGCCGACGACCATCTGCACGCCGTGATCGTCGCCGAGCGAGTGGGCTACGCCGTCGGAGGCCTGCGGCGGGCCATCGCCACGCACGCCGTGCGTGCGATCGCCCCGCCGCACATCAAGCCCGTGCAGGGCCGTCCGCACCTCCAGCGCCTCGTGCCCTACCTGCTCACGCAGTGCGAGCACCACGGCATCCCGCAGGCCGCGCACCTCTGGCCGGGCTCGTGCCTTCAGGATCTGCTGGGCGCCCGCCGCCTGCCGTCGTTCGACCCCACACTGCTGTACCGCTGGCTGCCGCGCTGGGACCGCGCGAAGGTCGCCGAGGCCGCGGGCTGCAAGCCGCCCGAGCCGCTGCGCGACCTCACCGGCCAGGCTCTCCCGTGCCTGCTCCAGGCGGCCCGCCTCGCGCTCGCGGCTCCGCCGACCGGGCGGACCACCGCCGCAGTCGAGGCCCGACGCGTGGCCGCCAAGCTGGCGGTCGACGCCGGCTACCCCTACGGCCCGATCGGCGCCGCGCTAGGGCGCAACCCGCGCACGATCCCGCGCCTGGCCGCGGCGGCGGCGGCCCCGACCGAGCACGCCGCACGCCTTCGGCTGGCCCTCGAGGCCGAGCCCCGACGCAGGCGAAGTCCCGAGCTACAGGCCCGCCGCCCGTAGGCGCGCGCCGCAGGCTTCGTCCCAGATCGGCCCTACGCCACTCGCGACCGAGGCGCCCACGCGGCGTCGGCGCCCCCGTGCAGCGCCTCCAGGATCGCCACCGGGCGCGCCGGGCCGTCCTCCGCACGCGCGAGCTCGCCCGCGCGCGCCGCCGTCTCCGCGATCGTCCGATCGCCCAGCAGGCGCGCGAAGGCGTTGTGCAGGCGCACCGGGCTCACCGCCAGGTTGCTCGGCAGCGGCCGAGGCCCCAGCCCCGCCTCGTAGACCCGCCAGGCAAACCACAGCTGGTCGGCGAAGATCGGGGCGATCGCCTGCGGCCGCCCCGCCCGAAGCGCGGTGTGGACCGTGCCCGCGCCGCCATGGTGGACCACCGCCGCACACCGGGGGAACAGCTCGGCGAACGGGGCGCGGTCGATCACGAAGCAGTCGTCTGCGTCGAACAGCTCCCGAGCAAACCGCCGCTGCACCACCAGGCGCACCCCCAGCCGACGGGCCGTCGTCCGCACCCGCCGCGCCGCAGAGTGGGGTGGGGCGGGCATCGAGCCGAACCCCACGAAGACCGGCGGAGGGCCCGCCCCGAGGAAGGCCTAGAGGCCCGGCGGCATCGCCTCGCTCGCCCCCCGGGCCTCCAGCGAGGGCACCGCCACCACGTGCTCCGGCCAGTCGTCGGGCGCCGCGACAAGCGCCGACGACAGCCGCTGCAGCCGCGGCGCCGGGCGCCCCCGGAAGGTGAGCGCGCCGCTGCGTCCCCGCGCCCGGGGGAGCCCGAGCCTGCGCACCGCGCGGCGCAGCGACCGGCGGCCCGGCGACATCGTCAGATCGTGCAACGTGAACGTGAGCCGGTTCAGCAGCGGCACCAGGCTCCGGCCGGCCACCAGCGGGTTCGGGAACCGAGCGGTGGGCCCGAGCGACGGCTGCAGCGCGAGGTACGCGAACGGCACCCCGCGGGCCTCGGCCACGAGCCGCGCCGCCCACACGAGCGGCGTGGCGAGCACCACGTCGCACCCCTCGGCGCCGACCCAGGCGGCGTCGAGCACCTGCTCCCGGTGGGCGGCCGGAGGATGCGACCAGAACCGCACCCACATGGCCCACCCGCCCAGGCGGCCCCTCGCGTCGAAGCGCGCCATGAGGGCCGAGAAGTCGAAGTCGAAGGTGGCCTGCACCTGCAGGCCGGCCTGCCGCGCGAACCCGGCCTGGTCGACGTTGACCACGGCGACAGCCTCGTGGCCGGCCGCCCGGAGCGCCTGCGCGATGGCGACGAGAGGCTCGACGTCGCCCCGCGTTCCAATCCCCTGCAGGCACACCCGCACGTCGACCCCCTCTCGACGCACGCGCCCTAGGGTGCAGCGGCGGTCACGAGAGAGGCGACTGCGTGAACGTGCCGATGCCCTCGGCAGGAGGCGCCTTTGGCAGGGGGATGGCTGGCCGCGTGGGGGCTCTTGCTGGCGGCGCAGGCCGGCTCGCCCACCGCGCGCACGGATGACGCGCAGGCGACCCGGGCTCCGCGGTACCGCGACGTCCGGCCGGAGCTGCGGCAGCTCGCACAGGACCGCCACCCGGGCACCCCCTGCCGCGACTGGCCGGCGCCCGTCGGGCTCGACCTCCAGGCGCTGCGCAAGGCCCAGTTGCGGGTCGGGTGCTACCTCCGCCGCTGGAGCAAGGACACCGCCGTCGAGGCCGCCGAGGCGTGGGGCGTCCTCGGCGACCTGCACACCCGGCGGGGGGAGCCGGGCTTTGCCCTCGACGCCTACGTGCAGTGGTTCGACCGCCGGCAGACGCTGCACGGCGACGATCCGGCGTGGCTCGGCGAGCCCGCGATGGCGCTCGCCCAGGCCGCCGCCGACGCCAGGAGCCCGTCCTCGGCCCTGGACCGGATCGAGGGGTATCTGGACGTCGCCACGCCCGACGACCCGGCGCGCGGCGCCCTCCGCGTGCTGTCGGGTCGGCTCTACCGCCAGGCCGGCCAGCCCGACCGAGCGCTGGCGCAGCTGCAGCCCGTGGGCGCGTCCGGGGGCGCGCTGCTGCACCAGGAGCGCGGCCTGGCCTGGCTCGATCTCGGGCGCCCGGATGCCGCCTTCGAGGCCTTCCAGCAGGCGCGGGAGGCCCTCGAGGAGGTCGGCGAGACCGCGTCGCCCGCCATGGCCACGGTCCTTCACAACCTGGGCCACACCGCCCACGCCACCGGCCACTACGCCGAGGCCCGCGCAGGGCTGACCGCCAGCATCGCGATCAAGGAGCAGGCCGAATCCGACCTGAGCCTCGCGGCGACTTACCACGAGCTCGGCTGGCTCTACGAGACCCTCGGTCAGTTCGATCGGGCCGAGGTCGCGTATCGCCAGGCGATCGACCTCGACGAAGACGGGGGCAGCCCACGGGGCCTCGCGGCCACGCACAACAACGTCGCCTGGCTCTACGAGCGGTGGGGCCGCCTCGACGCCGCAGACGAAGCCTACGCCCTCGCCCAGAAGCACCTGCGGAAGGCCGGGCGCAACCTGGCCGCCCGTCGGGTGTACCTCGACACGATGCACGGCATCGGCATGCTGCGGCTTGCCCAGGGGCAGGTCGACAAGGCCGTGCCTGCGCTGCGCACCAGCGTAGACGGGTTCGCGGAGCACTTCCCCCACGAGCAGACGCATCGCGCGCTCCTCGCCTCCGGCCTCGGGCGCGCCCTGCTCGCCGCCGGGCAGGCCGACGACGCCAAGGCGCTGCTCGAAGAGGCCATGCTGACCGCGCACACGGGGCCCGAGCCCTCGATCCGGTGGGAGGTCACCGACGCGTGGGACAACTCGGGCAATGTAACCACCTTTTTATCAAGTAACGATCGCCCCATTACCGTATGCCATACACCAACCCTGTTACAGTTTTTACCGCTCATTAAACCCGCGCGCGTTGGTGCACATGTTGTTCCTACATGGAAATTTGTTAACCG
>CAYMSU010000304.1:0-3693 GCA_964393165.1 uncultured Enterobacteriaceae bacterium | reverse complement strand
CCACCAGGGAGACGTCGCGGAGGCCACCTGGTGGCTGATGGAGGCCGGCCCTGCGAAGCCCCGCCCAGGACCCCCTGCCCGCCGCCCGGGCGCTGTACGACCGGGTGCTAAGGCCGATCGCAGGCCACCTGGAGCAGGCTGACCCCGACGTGGTGCTGCTCAGCATGGACCAGGAGCTGCGCTACATCCCGGTCGCCGCCCTCCACGACGGCACGCAGTGGGTCGCGCAGCGCTGGCCCACCGCGGTGATCACCCCGTCCAGCACGATGCATCTGGACCAGGTGCTCGAGGGCGCGCCCCGCGTCGCGGCCCTCGGCCTGAGTGAGTCCCGCCGGGTCGGGGACCTCGACTTCCCAGCCCTCGGCCAGGTTCCCGCCGAGCTGGCGGCGGTCCGCGAGCAGGTGCCGGGCGAGGTCTTCCAGGACGCCGCGTTCACCAAGGAGGGGCTCGGTCGGGCGCTGCGCAGCGACGCACCCTGGGTGCACATCGCGAGCCACTTCCACCTGGAGGCGGCGATGGACGACAGCTTCCTGCTGCTCGCCGACGGGCCGATGACCCTCGCCGAGCTCGGCACCAACCACCAGCAGTACCCGCTCCTGGATCTCGATCTGCTGGTGCTGTCGGCCTGCAACACCGCGGTGGGCACGTTCGCCGCGGACGGGGCCGAGATCGAGGGGCTCGCCAGCGTGGCCCAGCAGGGGGGCGCGTGGTCGGTCCTCGCGACGCTCTGGCCGGTCGCCGACCGAAGCACCGCCACCTGGATGGCGGCGCTGTACCAGCACCGGAACCAGGGCGTGAGCAAGGCGGAGGCGATCCAGAAGGTCCAGCTGGCCTTCATCGCGGGCGAGCACGCGGCGTCCGCCGTGGGGGCTCCGGATCCGGACCGGTCCCGTCGCGTGGTGGCGGGACCTCGACAGGGCGCGTCGATCGGATGGGCGCACCCGTTCTACTGGGCACCGTTCGTGTTGATGGGGGCGTGGTGATCGTCTGGTTGGCGGCAGGCTGGGCTCCGAACGTGGCGATGGCGCAGGAACCCGTCGGCGCCCCCACGCGCCGGCTCGACATGGGCGAGCGGTTCTGGGGCCCGTTCCGTCGGGGAGGCACGGGACCGGCGCCGGTGTGGGCGTCCGAGCTGCGGCGGCTGACCCCGGAGCTGATGACGACCTCGCCAGATCCGGGAATCCCGACGGCGGTGGGCGCCGCGCGGGCCTCGCTGGTGGGCTGCCTGCCGGCCGCCGCAGTGCACGCGCGGGTCCGGCTGATCGCCGGGCCGGACGGCACCGTGTGGTCGACGTCGGTGGTGTCGCTGGTTCCCGAGGGCGCGGAGGTGGAGGCCTGCCTGGTGAAGGAGGCGCAGGCCCTCACGCTTCCGAAGGCGGACAGCGCGCGCGTGGTCACCTTCGACGTGCCGAAGGGCTGACGCCGGGCCTGCGTGCGCGCAGGTGGCACCTCCGAAGAACCCGCGGCTACACTGCCGCGTCGCGCGATGTCGAGGGAGGCCGCATGCTCTGGTGGATGCTCGGGTGCCCGCTGGCCCAGCAACGCTGGGCATGGAATCGGCCTCGGTCGCGCTCCATCGGCGGATCCGGGCCGCGGCGGGCCGGATCCCGGAGGCATCGCCGGTCGAGTCAGACACGAGCCGAAGCATCGGGGGGTCAATCAGACTCGCGGCGAGAATCGAGGCGTGGGTCCACGAGCGAACGCCGCACATCCGACCTGCCGAGACCGCCGCCGAGCCCCCCGGGGCCGGATCTGTCTGAACCACCCCTCGATGCCTCGCGGACTGTCTGACTCGGACCCCGATGCTCGGCCGCCCGCGCCCGACCCCCGGGGTGACGCTCGGCTCCGCAGCCCTGTTGTTCTAGGGCCCGAAACAAGCGCGTGCGCTTGGTTCAGGGGCTAGCGCAGGGACACGCCTGCACGAAGTGCAGGGGATGGACCGACACAAGGTCCCATCCAAGCCGAACGACCCCGGCTCCTCGGCCCTTCACCTGAATGTCGTCCTCGGGGGGTCGGCTCGGCGCCGGATGGGGCCGCTCTACCTAGATCCAGTCTCCTCGATCCGGTCCGAGCGCTTGTTTCAGGTCTACGACCGGGTCCACCTGCACCTGGCGCGGGGCCTGCGCAAGCAGAGGTCAGCAGCCTCCCCGCGACGGCGCGGGCCGGGGGCGCGTCGATCAGGGAAGGCGACAGGCCCCGGGCGCGGTGCGCCCAACCTCTGGGCGTGGGCGCGCCCGCCCCGCTCGCCCCTTGGGTTTCGCCCGCTTGCCATCATGGCACGACAATGGGCAGACCTCAGGTCTCGTGCGTGCGGCCTCCAGCGTGCCCCGCGAGACCTGAGGTCTGCCTCCCCGGCCCCAGAATCTCTTCCGCGCCGACCCCAGGTCTCGATCCACTTCGCGATCGCGCGCCCGACCAGACCTGAGGTCTCGCCTCGGGACCGCAAGACGAGGCTCGACCAGACCCCAGGTCCCAAAGATTGACCGCTTCGAGGCACGCGCCCGACCTCAGGTCTGCCCCGACCCGCGCGCCCCGTCGTCTGGCGAGACCTCAGGTCTGCCCCAAGGCGCCGGATCGTCCCGCGAGGCAGACCTCAGGTCGTGCCGCCGCGGTCATCGCCCGCTCGCGCCAGACCCCGGGTCGTGTCGGGACCGCCGAGGCGAGATCCAGGCAGACCTCAGGTCTGGTCGGACCGCTTGGGGCGCGACCCAGGCAGACCTCAGGTCTCGCCGGGACCGCGGTGCACGCGATCCAGACAGACCTCGGGTCGTGCCCGGACCGCGGTGCACGCGAACCACTCGCTACAGCCTCGGGCCCGCCGCCCGCACCGCGTCGCTCGCGCCGTCCTCGAACTGCTGGAAGTTGTCGCGGAACAGCCCCGCCAGCTTGCGGGCCATCGCGTCGTAGGCCTCCGGGTCGTCCCACGTGGCCCGCGGCTGCAGGATCTCCGCCGGCACGTCGGGGCAGCTCGTCGGGATCTCGAACCCGAACAGCGGATCCGTGACCGTGGCCGCCTGCTCCAGCGCCCCCGAGTGGATCCCGTCGATGATCGCCCGGGTGTGCGGCAGGCTCATGCGCCGACCAGTGCCGTACGGCCCGCCCGTCCACCCCGTGTTGATCAACCACGTGTTCGCGCCGTGCTTCTGCAGCTTGTCCGCCAGCAGCTCCGCGTACCGCGCCGGGTGCCGCACCAGGAACGGCGCCCCGAAGCAGGCGCTGAACGTAGCCTCGGGCTCGGTGACCCCCATCTCGGTGCCCGCCACCTTCGCCGTGTAGCCACTGATGAAATGGTACATCGCCTGATCCGGCGACAGCCGGCTCACCGGCGGGAGCACCCCGAACGCATCGCACGTGAGGAAGATCACGTTCTTCGGATGGCCGCCCACGCAGGGCATGCGCGCGTTGTCGATGAACTCGATGGGGTACGAGCACCGCGTGTTCTGGGTGATGCTCGCGTCGTCGTAGTCGACCTCGCGCGTGGCCGCATCGTAGACCACGTTCTCGAGCACGCTGCCGAAGCGGATCGCGCGGTAGATCTCCGGCTCCTGCTCCGCCGAGAGCTT
This sequence comes from uncultured Enterobacteriaceae bacterium, assembly GCA_964393165.1. Taxonomy (GTDB): domain Bacteria; phylum Myxococcota_A; class UBA796; order UBA796; genus DRPG01. Next base: position 130 of record CAYMSU010000304.1, on the reverse strand, counting down.
GATCGCCTTCGCGTAGCAGCCCCCCTCGATGTTGAACACGCCCTTGTCCGACCAGCAGTGCTCGTCGTCGCCGATCAGGATGCGCCCCGGATCGGCCGACAGCGTGGTCTTGCCGGTGGCCGAAAGCCCG
>CAYMSU010000303.1:0-8129 GCA_964393165.1 uncultured Enterobacteriaceae bacterium | reverse complement strand
CGAACCTCACCGAGGTCGACCTGGGCGACCGCGTCCCGGTCGGCACCTGCGACCCCGCTTGGCTCCTGCGCAGCCGCAGACCCGGCAAAGAGCCCCATGACCAGCCACCAGCGCTTCACAGCTCGTCCCCAAGTCGCTCGCGGATCAGCCCGAACCGGCGCTCCAGCCCGGTCACGACCTCGTCCCGGTTGCGCCGCAGCATCGACAGCTCATCTCCGACCTCGAGGCGGCGGGCCCAGAAGACGTCGACGATGCCCATGTCCGCCTTGAGCAGCGACTCGGCGAACAGATCCCCGAGGCGGGCGAAGCCCTGCCGCGTCAGCTCGAGCGACACCCCCCGAGCGATCTCGAGGGTGCGGGCGTGCGCTTCCCGCAGCTCGGCCAGCCGACCCACCTCGCGCCGGAAGCGCTCGCGCAGCTCGACCACATCGACGGTCTCCGCTGCCGTGGTCGCCTCCAGGGCGGCGCCGAGACGACCGTAGGCATCGACGAGCAGCACGTCGGCGCCCTCGATCGTGGCCACCCGCGGGTCGTTTGCCTTCGCGGGGTCCGCCGACGACACGATCGACGCCTGCCGCGCGGACACCTCGAAGAAGACCACGTCCGTCATCGCGGGCTCGACGGCGTCGAGCACCTGCGGCATCTCGACGGCAGCCAGCGCCGCATCGATAGCCGTGAGCCGATGGGTCATCGCGTCGCGCTCGCGCTGGACGGTCGCGATCTGCTGGTCGACCTCGGCAGCCCTCGCCGATCCCGCGATCATCGCCCGGCGCGCCTCGAGCTCCTCCAGCTCGGCCTCGAGATCCTCTCGACGCGCCCGCGTGTCGGCGCTCTCCGCCCGGCGAGCGCCGACCTTGCGCTCGAAGGTGTCGAGACGCTGGCGCGCCTCCCGGACCGGGAGCTCCGCGCGCGTCGCCGCGTCCTCGAGGCCATCGAGGGACCGCTCGTCCCCCACGATCCCGGCGTGGATGCGCAGGAGCGCCACCCGCGCGCGGACGATCTCCGCGCGCCGCTCCAGGAGCTCCATCCGGAGAGGCTCGTAGGGCCCTACCGACGCCTTGCTCTCGAGGAACGAGCGCAGCTCGTCCACGAGGCGCTCCGATGCCTGGATGTCGCGACGCTCCTGGGCGAGGTCCCCGAACACGCCCATGGCCCTGGCGAGCACCTTGTCAGCGCGCATCATCGCGACCGCGTAGGGGGGCAGCTGGGCGGCACCGTCCACCGCCTCCACGACCTCGCGGACCTCGGCCTCGGCGTCCACGTCGGGCCGGGCCAGCTCCTCGAACCGCTGCCGGACGGGAGCGTAGTCCACGACGACCTGCTCGTAGGCCCGCAGCGCGTCGTCCCAGTGCTCCTGCTGGATGTGCAGGTGCCCTTGGAGCAACACCAGCTGGGGGCTGTAGTGGTGGTCGGGGTACGCGAGCAGGAAGATCTCGAGGGTGGTCAGCGCTTCCTGCCAGCGCTCCCGCCGAATGCTGGTCCAGATGAGCTCGTAGAGCTTGTCGATCTGGTAGGCGCTGTCGGTCGGAATCCGATCGTAGTAGGGGGCGGCACCGTCGTAGTCCCCCTCTTCGTAGTGCAGCCGGCCAAGGGCGAGCAGCGCGAGGTCTTGCACACGCCGGTGCTCCGGACCGCCCACAGGAGCGTCCGCGACTCGCTCGAAGTGCATCTTGGCAGCCTCGTGGTCCCGCTGCCGGAGCGCGATGGTCCCCATGAAGTACCGAGCGCGCGTGAACCACGGGTCGCCCTCGGGCACCCGGGAGAAGAAGTCGTTGGCCTCGGGCAGGTCGTCCTGCTGGTAGTAGCCCTTGGCCACGGTGTAGGTGACCAGCCCCGAGGGGGCCACCCGGCCTTGCACGATCTCGGTGTCGTAGAGGTCCTGGAAGGCGTCGCGGTCCCCGGCTCGGGCGTAGAGCTCGAGCAAGCGTCGCACGCCGTCCTCGCGGAACGGGTGATCACCCGTCTGCACGACCTTGCGGAACTGCACCGCCGCCGAGTCGTAGTTCTCCAGGCCGAGCAGCGACTCCCCGAGATACCACTCCGCATCACGATGCAGGCCCGCGTCCTGCAGGACTCCGGTGGAGACCAGCGCGTAGAAGCCCTGGGCGGCGGGCGCGTGCTCGCCGATGAGGTGCTGGTAGAGGTACTCCTGAAAGCGAGCCTCGGCCTCCCCCGGCGAAAGGTACACGCCCGGCCGGGCGAGCGCCTCGAGCTCGGCGGTCCGCTCCGACAGCTCCACCGCCCGCTCTGCGAGCGACTGCAGGTATACGTCGACCTGGGTGGCGACGACGGCGTCCTCGGGTTCGTCGGCGAGCGCCGGCGGGACCGCGAGGAGGCCCGCCCACGCCCACAGGAGCCCAGCTGCGGCGAGTGGTCCCATCACTCCTCTCTGAACGTCTGGACGCGCTCGTCGTACGAGATGCGCGGGCGCTCGACGAAGCTCTTGAACGCGCCCCGGCTGTCCGCCACGACGCGGATGAGCGAGATCTTCCCCTGCTCCACCTTGAACGTGTAGGAGCTCTGGAGGTTGAACTTGTAGCTTCGGAGGTAGCTGAAGACCTTGTAGCCTCCGCCCCGGAGCACCATGTTGACCTCGAGCTCGTGGGTGCCCGGGGTCACGGTCTGCTCGTGCAGCTTGATCTCTCGCTCGACGTCCAGCGAGCCTTCGGGGTCGACCCGAGAGAAGATGTTCTTGCCGTCCAGGAAGTACTGCACGGACTCGATCGAGTAGCCTCCGCCGAGCTCGTTGACGTGCCACAGCACCACCCGCGAGCCGGCCGCGGCGGCGTCGATCACGAGCTCCTTGAGGAGCTCCAAGGTGGCCTTGGACCGGAACACCCGCTCCTTGAGGCTCGAGACGTCTTCCTCAACGGTGCGCAGCTCGCGGTGGAACTGGGCGGTGGCAAGCTCGTCGGAGCCCGCGGGGAGGACTTCCTCGACCACAGGCGCAGCTTCCACCTCCGCCTCGGCACCCTCGGGCATCGCGGCGTCGCTGACCGCCGGCAGATCGTCGCCGCCGGCGAGCAACGCGTCGATCTCGGAGTCCACCTGGGCCGTCTCGTCGCCAGTGTCGTCTCTGGTGTCGTCGGTGGCCCGCTCGCCCGACGCTGTGTCCGCGGCAGGCTCCCCGGGATCCTGGGCCCGTGCCTCCACCGCGAAGGCGAAGGCGAAGGCGAAGGCGAGGGCGAGGGCGAGGCCGACCAGGCAGACGTGAGCGAAATTGTGGAGACGATGCAGGGAGCGGGGTACCACTCGGGACCTCCCGGTCCCTCACTCAATCGGTTCCCCCGTCTCCGGCCTTGAACATCTGGCGCGCAAACGTGTCGTGCACGTCACGGACCGAGGATGTGCGCGTGCTGTTGCTCCAGTTGGTGAGAAACGCGAAGGCGTAGCGCCGGCCGTTGTCGGCATCGAGGTAGCCGGCCAGGCAGTGCACGCCGTCGAGCGTGCCGGTCTTGCCACGGACGCGACCAGGCTCGTCGCGCAGGCGCCGCCACAGGGTCCCGTCGACCCCGCCGATCGACAGGGTGGCCACGAACTCGGAGCCCACCTTGGGGTCTCGGGTCATGTCGACGAGAACGGCGGTGAGCGCGGAGGGCGTGAGCTTGGCCTGCCGGGACAGCCCGCTGCCGTTGACGAGCACCGCCTGGTCGCGGCTGATCCCGAGGCCGTCGAGGTAGCGGCGCACGACCTTCAAGCCTGCGGTCGTCGTGCCTTTTCCCTCGACCTCGGCCCCCAGGGTGCGCAGCACCTGCTCGGCCTGGAAGTTCAGCGAGTATTTGTTCATGTCCATCAGGATGGACACGAGGGGCGGAGAGGGCGTGTGCAGCAGCACCTGGGCGTCGAACGGGGTCTCCCCGCGCACGAACGCGCCGTCGACCCGGACCCCCTCGTCGGAGAGCATGCGCTGGAAGACGGAGATGAAGTGCTGGGTGGGATGCGCCACCGTGCGCCGGAAGCGCACGCGCTGGGCATCGATGGGCACGGTCCCAGTGAGCACGTAGCGGGTGCCCGTCTCCTCGACGATGCGCTCGATCTCGACCCGCCGCCGGCTCCCCTCTCGGCCCGTGGTGAGCTCGTTGTCGACCCGGACGTACCCTGCCGTGGGCGTCTCGAGGGCCACGCGACCCTTGGCCCCCACCTCGGACCCGGGCCCCACGATCATGACCGCGGTGTTCATGTTCACGGACAGCGCGGACAGCGTTGAGAAGTAGGTCGGCCCCCGCTCGATGTCCTGCTGCTTGTCCCACCCGGGCAGCGCGGCCGAGTCCGCGTGGAAGGTGTCGTCGAAGACGACGTCGCCGCGGATACGCTCGACGCCGTTGAGGTGGAGGTCGCGGAGCATCTTCCAGAGCTTCTCGACCACGAGGGTAGGGTCGCCCTGACCGCGGACGTACAGGTTGCCGTCGAGGGTGCCCCCGGGGCTCAGCTCGACCTCGGCGTCGGTGTACAGGCCTGTGGTGAAGCGGTAGGCGGGCCCGAGCGCCTTCAGCGCCGTGGCCGAGGTGACCACCTTCATGGTGGAGGCCGGGTTCAGCAGCGCATCGGCCCCGCGCCCGAAGACCTCCTCGCCGGTCTCGAGGTCGACCACCTGAAGCCCCACGTCGGCCTTCTCGAACAGCCAGCTGCTCGTGACGTCGACGAGCAGACGCTCGAGCTGCGGCCCCGGCGCGGCGCGCGACAGGAAGCGTGCCTGCGCCGTACTGGGTGGGCCCGGCTGATCCTCGGCCCGCGCCAGCGACGCGACCAACAGGCCGAGCATCATCCACAACCGAAGCATGCACTCTCCCGGGAGGCCAGGGCGATCGACCGTCGATTACCCGTCGGCTCCTCACGGCTCATCATAAGCGTGGGTACGATGTGTCACAATCTTGCTGCGTCGTCGGGAGGGACCGCTTGGTGGGATCGCGGAGTGTGGTGGCCGTGTGCGGCTTCCTCGGAGCGCTGTCGTCCGTACCTGCCGCCGCCCAGGGCATCGAGACCCACCGGCCCATCGTGCCATCCGCGGGAATCGCCACCGAGAACGGTCCGGGCGCCATGTGGATCAATCCGGCCAACCTCGCGTATGATCCTGATCCGCGGTACGGCGTGTTCTTCGGGCGCGACCCGGACGCGCAGATCACGTCCATTGGCGCGATCGCGGGCGTAGACGGCCTCTCCGTCGGCCTGCACAACCGACTGCGGCCCGATCTCGACGACCCGTCCGAGATGCGCTCGGACTGGTCACTCGACTACGGGTCGAGCATCAGCCTGCCCCAGCGCCTGTCGGTCGGCCTGCTGCTGTCCTGGAACTTCGTGGAGGCTGGGCCCAACTACCTCGCCTACGATGCGGGGTTCGCGTTCCGTCCCCTTCCCTGGCTGGGCGTCGGCGCCATTGCGCAGAACGTCGGAAGCCCGGATCCCCTCGGCGTCGCTCGGCCGCGGGTGGGTGCGGGCATCGGCCTTCGGCCGTTCGGGCGAGCCGTCCTGCTGGGGCTCGACGCGGCACGCACGGGCCTCCGGCCGCCGAGCGAGGATGCCGAGCCGGTCCACTACGACGTCGCCACGGCCTCCCTGCGCCTCCGGCCACTGGAGGGACTCTACCTTCGGGGCAACGCACGAGCGCGGCTCGACGACGGGGAAGTCGTGTTCGACGGGTTCGGCGCCGGGCTGGAGATCTACTTCGGAGGCGCCGGAGCGGTCGGCCACCTCGACTTCTCTGCGGCGGGAAGCATGGTCCAGGCGGGGTGGGTCGGCACCGACGAGCCTGGCGAATCCCTCGTCCGGAGCGGTCGCCGGGTGCCGGTGCTCTCGCTCGACGACGAGCCGCCCTACCAGCCGCGGACCGGCCTCTTCGCCGATGACGATGCGAGCTGGCTCGAGACCCTGGAGCGGCTCCGCCGGCTCGAAGACGACCGCGGCGTGCGTGGCGTGGTGCTGTCGCTGGAGGGCGTCTCGATGTCGCTCGCCCGGTTCGGCGAGCTGCGCGCGCGGATCGAAGCGCTCGAGGCCTCGGGCAAGCCCGTGCTCGTCTACCTGTCGCGCGGGGCCGGCAACGGCTCGCTGTACGCGGCCAGCGCGGCGAGTCGGGTCGCCCTGCACCCGGGTGCCGACCTGTCCTTCGTGGGCTTGTCGGTCGAGCTCACCCACTTCCGGGGGCTCCTCGACCTCGTGGGCGTCCAGCCCGACTACGTGAGGCAGGGCAAGTACAAGACGGGGCCCGAGGCGTTCACCCATCCCGAGCCCTCGCAAGCCAACCTCGAGATGACCGAGGCGCTGCTGGACTCGCTCTTCGGCGAGATGGTGGAGCGCGTGGCCGAGGGGCGCGAGGTCGACGAGCGCACGGTGCGCGCCTGGGTCGACCACGGGCCGATGACCGCCGATGAGGCGATCGACAAGGGCGTCGTGGACGTGCTGCTCTACCCCGACGAGCTGGACGACGAGCTCCGCCGCATGCACGACGGCCAGGTCACCACGGGCAACCTGCTCGACCTGCCCCAGCCGCGGAGCCCGTGGGAGGATCCGAAGCAGATTGCGGTGATCTACGTGGAGGGCCCGATCACGAGTGGGGAGTCCCGCTCCGGCGCGCTGCTCGCAGGGCGCTCGGCCGGGGAGCGGACCATCCGGCGGAAGCTGCGCCGGGCCCGCACCGATCGACAGGTCCGCGGTGTCGTGCTGCGCGTGGACTCGCCCGGCGGCTCGGCGCTCGCAGCCGACGGAATCGCGCGGGAGGTGGCGCGCCTCAAGCGGTCCGGCAAGCCCGTGATCGCTTCCTTCGGGGGCACCGCGGCGAGCGGTGGATACTACGTGGCCGCGGCCGCCGACGCGATCCTCGCCGAGCCAACGACGCTGACGGGCTCGATCGGGGTCTACTCCGGCAAGTTCGCCACCTCGGAGCTCCAGGAGGCGCTCGGGGTGTCCACGACGAGCCTGTCTCGAGGCCGCCATGCGTCGATCTACTCGCTGTCCCGCCCCTGGGACGACGTGCAGCGTGCGCGCATGCAGGCGCTGGTCGACCACACCTACGACCGCTTCAAGGAGCACGTGGCCGAGGGGCGTGGGCTCGAGCCGGCGCAGGTCGAAGAGCTCGCCCGGGGCCGGGTGTGGACTGGGCGCGCAGCCCACGAGCAAGGCCTCGTCACCCAGATCGGCGGCCTTCACGACGCGATCCTCAAGGCCCGCGCGCGCGCCGGAATCCCCGCTCGCGCGAAGGTCAGCTTGGTCGAATACAGTGAGCGAGGGTCGGTCCTCGAGAGCCTGGCACCGGACCTGCTGATCCGCGCTGCGTCGCCGTGGGCCCGGAAGCTCCGTGCGGCGCAGGCCCCTGAAGGGCTCGAGCAGCTGCTCCACCCCGTGCGCGCCCTCGCCACGCCGCTGCTCCACCCCGAGGAGCGGGTGTGGATGATGACGCCGTGGTCTCTGACCGTGACACCTGACTGAGCATGCAGGGAGCCCCGCGCATCCTGGTGGTCGACGACGACCGCGCCGTGCGGTCGGCGCTGAAGGTGAACCTGTCGAAGCACGGCCTCCACGTCACCTTGGCCGAGAGCGCCGAAGAGGCCCTGTCCCACCTCGAGTCCTCTCCGTACGACGTCGTGCTCACGGACGTCCGGATGCCTGGCTCGACCGGCCTCGAGCTCCTCGTCCAGCTCCGAGAGACCTGGCCGGATCTCCCCGTCATCGTGATGACGGGGTACAGCTCGGTCGAGGACGCGGTCATCGCCATGAAGTCCGGCGCCGCGGACTACCTGATCAAGCCCATCAGCAAGGACGAGCTGCTGATGATCATCGATCGCACCCTCGAGCAGCGGTCACTGCGGGCCGAGCTCGTGCTGCTGCGCCGCGAAGTGCAGGAGCGGTACGGATTCGACAACCTGATCGGGGCCACCCCGGAGATGGTCCGACTGTACGAGGAGGTCGAAGCGGTGGCGGACTCGTCCGCGACCGTGCTCCTCACCGGAGAGACCGGCACCGGCAAGGAGCTGCTGGCTCACGCGCTGCACTACCGCTCGAGCCGCGCGTCGCGTCCGTTCGTGCGGGTGAACTGCGCCGCGATTCCCGAGAGCCTGCTCGAGAGCGAGATGCGCGTGCCGGTGGCGCCCAGGGGGTGACCCAGGGCGATGGCGCCGCCGTTGACGTTGAGCCTCTCC
>CAYMSU010000302.1:0-8137 GCA_964393165.1 uncultured Enterobacteriaceae bacterium | reverse complement strand
CCGCGCTGCAGGATGCGCGGCTCGCCGAGCCCGCTGCGCTGTCGCTGCTCATGCTGGGAGACCGGCGAGGCGTGGACTTCCACGGGCAGGCACTGGTCGACCAGCGCAACGACCTGCTCGGCTCTCCTGGCGAGATCGTGGGGCGGTACGGCGGGCCCGACTACCTGCTGCTGCTGATGAAGGCGGCGCGCGGCGACGACGAGCGCAGTCTAGGCGCGCTTCAGGGGCTCGGCCTCCTCGGTGACCCGCGCGGCGTCCCCGAGCTGCTCCGCGCACTGCACGCCCCCAAGCGGCGCGTCGTGGAGGTCGCCTCGGAGGCGCTCACGGTGCTGACCGGCCACGTGGAAGACGCTACCCGGGCCGGCGTGCGCGGCCGGTGGGAGGCCTTCTGGGCGGAGCGGAGCGCGTCCTTTCCCGAAGGGGTGCGGCACCGAGACGGCAAGCCGCTGTCGGCGGCCGCGCTCCTCGAGCGCATGCACCATCCCGACGCCGTCGCACGGCGCACCGCGTACGACGAGCTCGTGGTCATGAGCGGCCAGGCGCTGCCGTTCGACGCAGACGGGCCGTGGCGGGTGCAGCAGGCGCACCTGCGCGCGTGGCGTACGTGGTGGTCCTCGGCGGAGGGGGACTGGGTCGCCGGGCGGTGGTACCTCGACGGTCAGGCGATCCACGGGTGAGGCTTCATCGATGACCCGACAGGACCACCTCACGCAGCTGCTGGGCGCGCTCACCCCAGCGGATCCGCTCGAGGCCGACTACCTCGCGCGCATGCGGCAGATCCTCGCGACGACCGCCGCCCCGTTCTCCCGCGACCAGTTCGAGCCCGGCCACTTCACGGCGAGCGCCTTCGTGCGGTCCCCCGATCGAGGGTCGATCCTGCTGATCGAGCACGCCAAGCTCGGCCGCTGGCTCCAGCCGGGCGGTCACGTCGAGCCCGACGACCCCAACGTGCTGGCCGCAGCTCGCCGCGAGGTGAGCGAGGAGGTGGGCCTGGCCGACCTCCCGAGTGCCCTCGGGGAAGCCCTGCTCGACGTCGACATCCACGAGATCCCCGCCCGCAAGAGCGACCCTGCACACCTGCACCTCGACGTGCGCTTCCTGCTGCAGGCCCCCACCCGCGAGGTCCGCGCCGGCTCCGACGCGAAGGCGGCGCGGTGGGTCCTCCTCAGCGAGGTGCACCGCGAGGCCACCGACGAGTCGGTGCTCCGCGCGGTGCGGAAGATCCGCGCAGCCGCCCCCTGAGGGGGCAGCGGCGCGATCAGAAGCGCAGGGTGTCGATCGCCTTGCGAAGGGCCTTGCGGCGCCCGTCGAAGGTCGCGACTTCACCTGCCGCCTCCGCCAGCACGATCTTGTTGCCCTGCGGGAAGATGGCGATGAGGTAGCTCCAGTCCTGGGTACCGAGGGGCGCGGCGAGCTCGATCAGCGCGCCCCTGGTGGCCCCGACCTGGAGATCCTCCTCGGCCTGGACGGTGTACCCGGCCGCGATCATGCGCTCGCGCACTGCCTCCTTCCAGAACGGAAGCAGGCCCTCGGGCTTGTGCTTCACGCTACGGACGCGGAAGAGCACGCCGTCAGGAGAGGCCGCTCGATAGCGACCTTCCCGGCGCCACGCGGAGAAGCCCTTGGGCGGAGTGGGGATGTCGACCTTGCGGGTCTTCCAGTCGGGACGGTCGAGCATGTGGCCCGCAATCACGTCCTGCACGTTGAGCGTGTTGATCCAGGGGAACGACGAGCTCCCGTCGCGGGCGGGCGCAGCCCGGTCCCGGAACCGGAAGGCGACGTCGACGCGTCCATAGGCGGCGCGGTCGCGGAGCATGCGAAGGCGGCCCTTGAGCACCTCGATCTGCTCGATCGCGGCCACGATCTGTCGCTCGACGGCCACGATCGAGTCCGAGCCTGCGGTACGGAGCACCCGGTAGTACCGATCGAGCACCTGCTCACGGGCGGCGAGCCGGCCCTCGAGGTCGGCGATCTCCTGGCCGACGTCCTCGCGGCGGACGCTGCGATCGATCACCTTGCCCTTGGCGGACGCGCTCGCCAGCACGGCGTCGACCTGGTCGATGGGCACGCGCAGCGACACCGCGCTCGGGGTGCGCGACTGGAACCACCCGCCGAGCTCTGAGGCGGTCGCGACGATCTGGTCGGCGGCCTCCTCCTGCTGCGACACGGCGACCACCACCGACGCGTCGACCTGGGTGGCCCGCGCGTCGCTCTCTTCGTCGTGGTGGTCCGCGCGCGCGGGAGCCACCAGCAGGGTCAAGACGGCGAAGATCACGAAGCACCTCCCTCGTGGTCGAGACAGAAGGACACCCGCTCCGCGAAGCGGACCACCTGGACGGGCGACGGGTAGTACGCCTGGGCGACCTCCAGCCAGCGGCCCCGCTCGCTCACGCACACGTCCCAGCGATAAGGCTCGTCGGCACCGGGCTCGCGGAGCATCAGGCACTCGTACTCGCCGAGCGTCTTCGTCTCGACATCGTCGAACTCCGCCCCGATCTGGTCACGGATCGCCCGGATCCAGAACTTGTTGGACCCCTCGGGATCGTTCTCGACCCGCATGGTCCACAGCAACGTGCCGTCGGCGCTCTCCGCGATGAACGGCCCGGTCTTCGAGAGCACGACCATCTCGTGGGGAGGCTCGAGCTCGAGACGCTTGTCGCTATCCCACACAGACCGGTTGAACGGAGACAGCCCGCGAATCCACTCGAACCCTGCGAGGGCCGCGCTGCCGCTCGTGCTTCCGAACGCCTCGCGAGGCACCGCCTCTACGCTGATGGTGGACATCGCGGCGAGATCCTTCAGCGTGCGCAGTCGCGACTCGGTGGCGTCGAGCTCCTCGGTGACCCGCGTGATCTGTTCGAGGAGGGCGAGCTTCTCCTCCTCGGACTTGGCCCGCCCGAGGAGCCGCACCAGTCGGTCCTGCATCGTCTTCAGCGTCTTCGTGCGCAGGTCGACGGCGAGGAACTGCTCGGTGACGTCGTCGGCGCGGACGCGCTGGTCGAGGATGTCCCCGAGCATCTTCACCTTGTCCCAGACCTCGGAGAACCGCTCCACGGGCACGCGCACGGTCACGTTGCTCGTGCTGAGACGGTCGACGCGACCGCCCGCCTGCTCGGCGAGCTGAGCCACCTCGTCGAGCGCCTCGGCGGGCTTCGTGACCCGCATGCGGGCCCAGCCGTCGTAGTGGACCATCCGCGCGGTAGGCGGGGGCGGCTCACTGGGCCGGATCTCGGCAGGAGGTGGGGGAGCCGCCGGCGAGGCCGCGGCCTCCTTGCGAGCTCCGCGGCGGGAGATCGCCCGTGACGCAGGCGCGGACTCGGCCGCGCCGAGCGCATCGCCTGCGGCGAAAGAATCGTAGCTCTCTTCGTATTCCGCCCCCGGAGCTGGCGCGAAGGCCGCACTGGGCGCAGTCTTGCTCGCACAACCCACGATCCACGCCGTGAGCAGCAGCAAGTAAACCCTCATGTTCATGCTCCCTCCTTAGGGGGCTTCGGGACTGGGTGGGGCACTGTGGATGGTGCGACCGATTAGCTCGATCAGCGCATCGTGCACCCAAGGATTCGAGGCCACCGGACAGGGCCGGTCCCCCAACGAAAAACCTGGAATCGGGCTGACTCTTCCCCCCGCCTCCCGCACCAGCAGGACTCCGGCGGCAGCATCCCAGCGCTGCAGATTGTACTCGAAGTACGCGTCGAGCCGACCCTCCGCCACGTACGCGAGGTCCAGGGCGGCCGAGCCCATGCGGCGAAGGCCCTGGGTGTGCACCAGCGCCATCCTCACCAGCTGCACGTATTTCTCGGGATCTTCCCGCCGATCGTAGGCGAAGCCGGTGGCCGAGAGCGCCTGCGGGAGCTCGCGGACGTCGCTCACCTTCAGCGGTGCTCCCTCGCAGAAGGCCCCCCGCGTTTGCGTCGCCCGCAAGGTGCGGCGACGGCTGACCTCGTGCACTACGCCAACGTGGGCGTCTCCATCCACTTCCAGGGCGATCGAAATCGAGTAGTGGGGAATTCCATGAACGAAGTTCGTGGTTCCGTCAATCGGGTCGACGACCCACCGCGTGGCCGCGCTCTCCGCGCCCCCACCCTCTTCACCGAGGACCGGAAGGTCTGGAGTGTGGCGGGCGAGAACCGCGCGGATCGCGTCCTCGCACTGCTCGTCGAGCTCCGTGACGAGGTCGACTGCGCCCTTGTGGCGAACGGCGAGCGGCCCCCCCCGGTCCTCGAGGAGCGTGGCGGCGGCGAGCGCCGCCTCGACAGCGACCTCCTCCTCGGTCACGGAGTCTCCAGGATCAGGGTGACGGGGCCGTCGTTGAGCAAGCGCACCTCCATGTGAGCACCGAATCGCCCGCGCGCGACGGGGACCCCGTGCGCCGCGAGCGTCTCACAGAACGACACGTAGAGGGGCTCGGCGATCTCAGGGGGGGCGGCTCCCGCGAAGCTCGGCCGCCGACCCTTCCGCGCATCGCCGTAGAGCGTGAACTGGCTGATCACGAGCGCAGCCCCGCCGACATCGACCAGCGACCGGTTCATCTTGCCCTGCTCGTCCTCGAAGATGCGAAGGCCGGCGAGCTTCTGAGAGAGCCACCGCACCTCCGCGGGGCCGTCCTGGGGTGCCACGCCCAGCAGCACCACGAGGCCGTGCTCAATGGCGCCCACCTCGGCGCCCTCGACGGTGACGGACGCGCCTGTTGCGCGCTGGACGACGGCTCTCACTTTGCCTCCCGGAGGTCGCGCAATCATACCGAGATGAAAATCGCTCCGTGATTGCGGCTGGGCGTCAGGCGCCGCGGAAGGGTGCGCGGACAGGGTTCCGGTGAATGGCACGTGCCATGCACCGAAGAGGGTCCGGTGACGCGTCGATCACTCGCGAAGGGATCGTCGTCGCTCCACCCGCGCGGCCCGCTCAGCTCCTGGGCGGCCAGAACCTGGAGAGGCAAGACCCATGGCACGCTCGCTCACCGTGAAGCAGGAAGAGACCCCCCGCACCAGCTGGCTGTTCCTCACCTTCGTGGGGCTCTGCGCTGGGCTGCTGATGCTCACGTGGTTCACCACGAGCGTGCCCGACGCGAACGCGGAGCCGATCGAGGCGGCGGCGCCGACCGCCACGCCCTGACGCTTCGCGGCGTCGCTCTCCGGGGGGCCGCTCTCCAGGGGGCCGCTCTCCAGGGGGCCGCTCTCCAGGGGACGCTCTCGGGCTCCGCTACTTCCGAACGATGTCGAGAATGCAGTCGTTGCGGTAGTACTTGCCCTTGTTGCCCTTGAAGTTCGAGTCCGTGAAGATCTCGAACATCCGGTCGCCGTGGCGGTCCTTGACCTGAAGCAGGATCATGGCCTGCAGGAGGTCCTCGCTCTCGGACTGCTCGACCTGGACCTCGACGGTCTTGTAGAGGCAGCTCGTGGCCTCGAGCAGCTTGTCGCCGCTGAGCTCGGTGCGGGCCGTTCCCTGCAGGGTCTGCTCGTGCACGATGATCGTGGTGATGCCATCGTAGACCGGCGGCTTGGTGCAGCCCGCAAGCTGGCCGGCCACGACCAGGTGCACGACGTTGAGGGCGAGGGGGCCGACCATGGACTGCTCCTCCGGAACGGGGCCTGACGTCAGCATACTCCTGCATCGGTTCCCGGGCATCGGATCTGTCGTTAAGGTCGGCGGGTGCGGCCGGGAGCGCAATGCGGGACCACTTCACGGAGGAGGGGGCGCGCGAGGCCCGGGAACGCTGGGGCTCGACCGGGGGCGAGGGTCTGGCCATGCGGGTGTACACCTCCCGCCTGATCGGAAGTGACCCCGAGCTCGTTCTCCACGGCGGCGGCAACACGTCCTTCAAGGGTCCCTTCCTCAACGTGCTCGGCGAGTCCGTGCCCGCGCTCTGGGTCAAGGGATCGGGCTGGGATCTGGCCACGATCGAGCCCGGCGGCTTCACGCCGGTCGATCTCGCCTTCCTCCAGCGGCTCCGCGACCTGCCGTCGCTCTCCGACGAAGCCATGGTGGCCGCACTCCAGGCGCACAAGCTCGACGCGGCAGCTCCCGCGCCATCCGTGGAGACGCTGCTCCACGCCTTCCTCCCTCCGGCCTACGTCGACCACTCGCACGCCAACGCGATCCTGGCCCTCACCAACCTCGACGACGGGGAGGCCGTGGTCCGCCAGGCTCTCGGCGACGAGGTCGCCATCGTGCCGTACGTCATGCCCGGCTTCGCGCTCGCCAAGCTCGCGGCCGACGTCTACGACGCGCACCCCGAGTGCATCGGGCTGGTGCTCATGCGGCACGGCCTCTTCACGTTCGGCGAGACCGCGAAGGAGAGCCTTGCACGGCACCTCCGGCTGGTTCGCAAGGCCGACGCTCACCTCGTCGAGGCGGCGAGCCGGCTCACCTACGTTCCCGCCGCGAGAAGCGATGGGCACGTCGAAAAGGCGCGAGCCGCCCGGGTGGCCACCGCGCTCCGGGGAGCCCTCGCCCGCGTCGACCCGGCAGGTCCCCCGATCCTCGCCCTCGTCGACGACGAGGAGACGCTGACCGCCCTCCAGCGACCGGAGCTCACGCACTGGGGCCGGTCGGGACCGCTCACCCCGGACCACGTCATCCGCACCAAGCCGCACCCGCTGCTCGTGCTCGAGGTCGACCCCGATGCCCCCGACGAGATCCTCGTGGAGGGCCTGGACGACGCCGTCCGAGGCTTCGTCGAGCAGTACGACGCGTACTTCGACGCGCAACGAGCCCGCACGGGGCGCGACTACCGCAAGCTCGACCCCGCCCCGCGGGTCGTGTGGTTCCCCGGGGTCGGGGTGCTCGCCGCCGGCCCCGATGCGCGGGCCGCCCGCATCGCGGCGGACCTGGCCCGCCACACGCTGCGGCTCAAGGCCACCGCCACCGCGCTCGGTCCCTACGTGGGGCTGCCAGACGCGGATCTGTTCGACATGGAGTACTGGAGCCTCGAGCAGGCAAAGCTGGCCAGGGCGAAGGGGCCCGCGAGCCCCCTCGACCGGCGGGTGGTCCTGGTCACCGGCGGTGCGGGGGCCGTGGGTGTGGGCATCGGCCGGCAGCTCCTCGCGGCGGGCGCCCACGTGGTGCTCACCGATGTCGACCTCGCGGCCCTCGAGCGAGCCGCCGCGATCCTGCGCGGCCTCGAGGGTCACGCCACCGAGCGCCTGCGCACCGTAGCCCTCGACGTGGGCTCGACCGACGACGTGCGGCGGGGGCTCGACGAGGCCGCCCGGTGCTTCGGGGGCCTCGATGGGTTCGTGATCGCGGCTGGGGTCGCGGTGGCGGGTGAGCTCGCTGACCTCACCGACGAGGCCCTCGAGCACGCCCTACGGGTCAATGCCGGTGGCGCGCACCGGATCCTCCGGGAGGCCGCTGACCGGCTCACCCTCCAGGGGATCGGCGGCGACATCGTCGTCATCTCCACGAAGAACGTCGCCGCGCCCGGCGCCTCCCTCGGCGGCTACAGCGCCTCGAAGGCGGCCGCGCACCAGCTCGCGCGCGTGGCCGCGCTCGAGCTCGCACCGAGAGACATTCGCGTCAACCTCGTCGCCCCCGACGCAGTGTTCACCGAAGGGGAGATCCACTCTGGCCTCTGGCGCGAGATTGGCCCCGCGCGAGCGGCCGACCGAGGCCTCGACCCCGGGGCGCTCCCCGCCTTCTACCGCGACCGAAACCTCCTGAAGGCCGAGATCACCGGATCCGACGTCGGCCGGGGGGTCGTCTTCTTCCTCTCTCGGCAGACGCCGACCACGGGCGCCGTGCTCCCCGTCGACGGGGGCCTGCCCGGCGCCTTCCTCCGCTGAGGCGGCTGACGCATTCCCAGAAAAAGAACGAGGTTTGCGTGAGCCGCCCTGGTGGACGCGATAGCCGTAGTCGTCCCCTCGGAGCCGGCCAGGGGGATGCGTACCTGCCGTGGGGCAGCGCCAGTACCGGCAGGGAACGAGAAATGGCAGCGAACAAGCTGTTCGTCGGCGGTCTCGCCTGGGCGACCACAGACGAAGAACTCCTCTCCGCGTTCGAACAGTTCGGCGAGGTCCGCGATGCGCGGGTCGTGCTCGACCGCGACACCGGCCGCTCCCGCGGCTTCGGCTTCGTCACCTTCGCGAGCGAGGAAGATGCCGCCGCCGCGAAGAACGCGATGGACGGTGCCGACCTCGGC
>CAYMSU010000301.1:0-8151 GCA_964393165.1 uncultured Enterobacteriaceae bacterium | reverse complement strand
GACCGCGCTCTACGTCGCGATGGGGTGGGGCGGGGCGCTGGGGGGCTTGCCGCTGCTGCGGGTGCTGCCGTGGGGGGGCCTGGCCTGGCTCGTGGCCGGAGGCGTGGCCTACACCGTGGGGGCTGCCTTCTTCCTGTGGGAGCGGCTCCCGTTCAACCACCTGATCTGGCACCTGTTCGTGATCGCGGGAGCGGTCTGTCACCTCGTGGCGGTCTGGGCCTACGTGCTCTGACGGCGGCAGGTCAGTGCAGCGGCAGGCGCAGGCGGCCGAACGCGGTGCCTCGGCGCAGCGAGAACAGCGCGTAGCCCCGGTGCTGGGCGCGCGCCCGCCGGAGCAGGGCGTAGGCGTCGGCGGGGTCGCGGGTGGGGGAGCCGTCGATCGCGAGGATCACGTCGCCGACCTGCAGCCCCTCGCGCAGCCAGCGGCCGCCCCGAGCGGCCCGAACGACCGCCACCCCGCCCCGGGTGGGCGCCAGCTGGATGCCCAGGATGCCGGCGGCGAGCTCCTGGCCAGCATCGGCGGGGAGCGCCCGGGACGCGACGGCGACCTCGGCGTAGCGCTGCTCGCGGAGGACCCGGAGGCGCAGGGTGTCGCCGGGGGAGCGCTCGGCGAGCCGGGCGTTGAGATCGGCGCGCGAGGACAGGGCATGGCCGTCGATCTCGGTGATCAGGTCGCCGGCCGCCAGTCCCGCCGCGGCGCCGGGCCCGCCAGGGAGGACGCCGGTGATCCGGACCGCGCCCCCGCGGGCCGTGCGCAGGCCGGTGTTCGCGACGTCGATCCCGAGCCACGGAGCGCGCACGGCCCCGAAGTCCACCAGGTCGGCGGCGATCTTCATCGCCCGGTTCACGGGGATGGCAAAGCCGATCCCCTCCGCATCCGCCCGGATCGCGTTGTTGATGCCGATCAGCTCCCCGTGGAGGTTGATGAGCGCCCCGCCGGAGTTCCCGGGGTTGATCGCGGCGTCTGTCTGCACGAAGGTCTGGTTGAGCCCGGGCTGGATCTCCACGTCGCGCGCGATGGAGCTCACGACCCCCGTGGACACGGTGAGGCCGAGCCCGAGGGGGTTGCCGATCGCGATGGCGGTCTCCCCCAGGAGCAGGCTGTCGCTGTCGCCAATCGCGACCGGGAGGAGGTTGCGGACCCCGGGGATCTGCAGCACGGCGAGGTCGAGGTCGCTCTCGAGGGCGGTGACGTTCGCCTCGAGGCGCCGGCCGTCCGCGAGCCGCACGTGGACGGTATGCGCCCCCGCGACCACGTGCGCGTTCGTCAGCACGATGCCCTCGGCGCGAATGACCACGCCCGAGCCCTCCGAGGCGGTGCGCTGGGCATCCCAGAACGCCCACGGATTCTGGCGCTCCACCTCCACCTCGACGGTGACCACGGCGGGGGTGGCCCGCTCGACGGCCACGACGACGGGGGTGCGGCGATCCACGGAAGCCCGCCGGTCGTCGGCGGGCGCGGGGGATGCGGTGGCGAGCAGCCATCCGGCGAGCAGGGCGATCACGCCGGGCTTCCGAAGCGCCGCTCGAGGTAGGCGACGATGTCGCGCGACTCGGGCATCCATCGGTCGACGTCGCCCGCCGTGCACCGGAGCACCGGGACCGTCGGGCGGCCCCGCGCGGCGACGAGGTCCTCGAAGTGCTGGTCGCTCGCGTGGATGTCGCGCAGCTCGACCTCGATCCCGAGGCGATCGATGGTGCGCTGCACCGTGGTGCAGAAGGGGCACCCCCGGAAGTAGTAGAGCGCGAGCCGCTCGCCTTCCTGAGCGACGTGCCGGGCCACGATCTCGCCGGCGTAGAACGCTGCCCACGGCGTGGTGGGCGCCTTCGCCTGGTAGGCCTCGGCGAGCTCGGACAGCGTGCGGGTGAGCTCGGTGACCGTGAACGGGATGTCGAGGATGTCGTGCAGCGGGCCCTGCAGGTGCTTCGCGTACCAGATCGCCCACTCGGGGTCGGCCCCGTCGGTGGCGAGGAACGCCTGGTGGTGGGCCTTGCCGGTGCCCTCAAGGAGGGCGGCGATGCGATCCTGGGTCTCGCGGCGGGTCACGGAGCACCTCCTCGAGCGACCTCGAGCATGCGGGCGTTGACGGGGCCGGTGTCGTAGTGAAGCCACCGGGGTGCGGCCCACTCCACGCGGGGCCGGTCGTCCGTATTGAGCCACCCCGCGCCCGCAAGCGCCCGCAGCGCGCCGGGGCCGATTGGCGCGCTCACGTCGAGGCCATCGGGGAGGCGGCCCCCGGTGCCTCCGAGGAGCAGGACGTCGCTGCCGGGGATCGTCTCGACCATGACGGCATCCGGGAACACGTGGAGGAACGTGCGGAGCAGGCCGCGGAACTCGGCGGGGCCGATTCCGTAGAGCTGGAGCCACTGGCACGCGACGCCCCCCGGCCGTAACCGTGCGCGGACGAGCGCCCAGTATTCCAGTGTGAACAAGGAGCTTACGCCGGTGATCCACGGGTTGCTGGGCTCGCTGACGATCACGTCGAAGCGCTCGTGGCGGCGCGTGAGGTAGGCCCGTGCGTCGTCGGCGATGAGGGTGGTGCGCGGATCGTCGAGGGGGGCGCCGCTCACGTGATCGAAGTAGCGGGAGGCGCGGACCACCTCGGGCTCGATCTCGACGACCACGAGCGACCGGACGCCGGGCTCGTCGAGCACGGCGCCGGCCGTGACGCCGCTCGCGAGCCCCACGACCAGCACCTCGTGGGGGTCGTCGACGAGGCGCACCGGGATCTGGCCCGACAGCAGCTGCGTGGGCATGTCGTCGCCGGTGGACGCGTCGACCTTGCCGTTGATCGACATCCAGCGGTTGCCGGTGCGCTCGGACTCGCCGACGGCGACGGCGGCGGTGGGGCCGTGGGCGTAGTGGAGCAGGCGCCACCCCTCTCGGGCGAACTGCCGGACGGCGCGGGGCGAGGGGTCGGCGAAGTCGGAGATCCGGATGTGCACGCCGACGGCGTAGAGGCGCTCGTCCCAGCCGGGGAGGGCGAGGGCGAGGAGGATCCCCGCGAGCGCCGCGAGGGGACTGCGCGCGACGAGGGCCCCGATGCCGACCGCGAGCAGGGCGAACAGGCAGACCGCGCCGGTGAGCCCGAGGGTGGGCACGGCCCAAAGCCCCGCAGCGAGCGAGCCGAGGATGGCCCCCGCGGTGTTCAGGGCGTAGAGCGTGCCCGCGCGGTCGGCGAGCTCCGCGCCGAGGCAGCGGATCGCGTTGCTGAAGGCGAGCCCGGACGCCGCCGGGGCCCCGGCCATGCCGAGGGCGGCGACGAGGGCAGTGCCGGGGAGCATGGCGGGCGGGCCGGCGAGCCGGTACAGGCCGGCGACCACGAACGGGAGCTGGCCCCACAGGAACGCGCCGCCGAGGGCGAGCAGCCCGAGGGCGAGCAGGCCGCCGGCGAGCCCGCGGCGAGGGTCGCCGGGCCAGCGGCGGCCGAGGGCGGCGCCCGCGGCGAGCGTGGCGAGGAACACGGCGAGGACCCAGCCCTGGGACTGCACGGTGGCGCCGAGGCCGACGGCGGCGACCCGGAACCAGACGACCTCGAGGCCGAGCGCGGAGACGCCGGCGGCCGCGGCGGCGAGCCACAGGAGGGGCCGGGGCACGACGGGCGGCGACGGGTGCGGGGCAGGGACCAGGGCGGGGGCAGGGGCCCCGGGCGCGCGCACGCGCCGGTGCTGGTAGGCCCAGGCGGCGACGAGCAGGCCGAGGACGGCGGCGGCGACCTCGCTGCCGCGGACCCCGAGCGCGGGCAGCGCCACGAAGGTGGTGATCAGCACGCCGCCGACCGCCCCGGCGGTGTTCGCGACGTAGAGCAGCGCGGCTTCGGTGGGGGGGCGAGGGCCCGCGAGCAGGGGCCAGGTGGCGCCGAGCGCGGCCGCCGGGGGAAGCAGCAAGACGAACGCGGCCGCGAGCTGCACGGGGAGCGGGAGGTCGAGCGTGGCGGAGCGGGCGAGGGCGAGGAGGGCGGGAAACGCCAGGGCCCAGGCCGCGGCGGTGGCCTCGCACAGCGCGTAGAGCCGGATGGCGCCGGGGTGGGGGTGGCGCCGCACGAAGTCGACGGCGGCGCTGCCGAGGGCGAGCCCCGCCATGAAGCCCGCCAGCGTGACGGAGGCGGCCACGGTGGTGCCCCCGAGCCACAGGGACAGGCGCCGCAGCCAGATCATCTCGTAGGACAGAGCGGCTGCGCCGGAGGCGGCGAGCCACCACGCCCAGGGGGGACCCGGGGACCGCATTCCCCACAGCCTACCCCAGCGCGCTACCTTGCCGATCCGCATGTGGGGGCGGAGGAGAGCGTTGGCGGTCGTCGGAACCTGGCTCGTGGCGTTGGCCGTCGCGCAGAGCGGTGGAGAGGCAGGGTCCCCGCGGTTCGACGCGCACGGGTTCCCGCTGGCGCCGCAGGACGGCGACGCGATGGATCCGCTCGTGGTGCAGCGCCCGGGGGGATTCCGCGCCGGTGAGGGATTCGCGACGGTGGTCGCAGAGTACGGTCGGCGGCCGCTGCGCGGTGCAGGCGGGGCCCTTCCCGGAGACGTCCTCGCGGCCCACGTGCTGGTCGGGGCGGCGCCGCTCCAGCGGCTGCGCATCGAGGCCGGGCTGCCGGTCTTCGTCCCTTTGGGGAGCGCGGCGGGACCGGTGCTGGGAGACGCCCACGTGGGGGCGGCCTTCGTCCTCGGGGGCGCGGACGGGTCCGGGAGGGCGTCGCCGGGCGCCTGGGGGGTGTCGGCGAGGCTGTTCGCGCCGACCGGTGCCCCGGAGCACGCGCTGGGGCGCGCCACCTGGGCGGGGAGCGGTCGGCTGACCGCGACCGCCGGGGGCTCGCGGGCGTCGGTGAGCGCGGAGGCGGGGGTCGACGTGGGGCACTCCCCATCGGGGCAGGTCACGCCCGACCTGCGCGCGGTCGCCGGCGCGGGGCTGGGCATCGCGCCCGCGTCCACGGTAGGGCTGTCGCTCGAGGGCGTGGCGTCGGTTCCCGTGGTCGGGGGCCCGGTGGCGGCGGAGGCGCTGCTCGGCCTGCGCCTGCGGCCCCGCCGCACGGGGCCGGCCTTCGTGCTGCTGGGAACCAGCGTCGGGCTGACGGACGCGGTGGGCGTGCCCGAGGTGCGGGCGTTCGCGGGCGTCGGCCTGGTCCGGCGGGTCGGCTCCCGGGAGCCCGACCGTGATCCGGTGCACGCGCTGCAGGTCCGCGATCTGTGCCCAGCGGATCCGGAGACGGTCAACGGCTGGAAGGACGACGACGGCTGCCCCGATCGGCTGGGCACGCTGGTGGTCGACGTGCGCTTCGCGGGGGCGTCGATGCCCGCCGACGCCGTGGTCTCCGGCCCCGAGGGGGACCGCCGGCAGCGGATTGGGCCGCGGGGGTTGGCGCTCGACGCGGTCCCGGGCACGACCTGGCGGGTGGAGGCGACGCACGGCTGCCTCCGGGGAGAGGCCGAGGCCGTAGCCCAGGAAGGCGGGGCGCGGCTGGTCGTGAACCTGTCGCCGGTGCTGGAGGCGGAGGTGCACGTCTCGGTCAACGGTCCCGACGGGGCGCCGCTGCCCGAGGCCGGGATCCGTTGGGCGTCGGAGCCGCCGGAGTGCGCGGCGCCCGACGTCGAGCGAATGGGCGAGGGAGGCCTGGTCATCCAGCCGCTCACCCGGGGCCTGCATCGGGTCACCGTCACGGCGCCGGGTCACACGGTCCACGAGGAGGAGATCCGGGTGGAGGCCGGGGACGAGGTCGACCTGGCCGTTCAGCTGGACCGCTCGCTGGTCGAGGTCGCCTCGGATCGGCTGCGCCTGCTCGAGAAGATCGAGTTCTCTACCGGAGGCGCGGTGATCGAGTCCGTGTCTCATCCGCTGCTCGACGAGCTTGCCGCGGTGCTGATGCGACGGCCCGAGCTGGGCCGGATCGAGATTGGGGGCCACACCGATGCGCGTGGCGAGCCGACCTACAACCTCGACCTGTCACAGAAGCGTGCGCAGGCGGTGCGCGCGTACCTCGTCCAGAAGGGGGTGGCCGCGGAGCGGCTCCACGCCGTCGGCTACGGTGAGGCGATGCCGATCGACACCAACCGCACGGCCGCGGGCCGAGACAACAACCGGCGCGTGGAGCTCGTGTTCGTTCCCTCGGGGGCGCCGTGATCGGGTGGGTCGCGTTGCTGTCCGGGCTGCTGGCGGTGGAGGCCCGGGCGGGCCCCGCGGGCCCCGAGATCAGCCGGTCGCGGGGACCTCGGGGGGGCGTGGTCGTGCTGTGGCCCCGGATCGTCCCGGAGGAGGCGCCGCCCGACCTGCGGGCGATGGCGGGGCGCCTGCAGGCGCGACTGTATGCGGCCGCGGCCACTGTGTTGGGCACGCGGCGGGTCGAGATCCGGCCGGAGCCGGAGCGAACGTGTCCCGAGCGGGGATGTCGGGCAGTGGCTGCCTCGCTCGTGTTGGGGCATCGCGACAGCGGCTGCGTGCTGCTCCTGGCCCTCGGCGAGCCCGACGGAGGGCCTGTCCGGCTGCGGCAGATCGCTGGCGCGGTGGACATCGACCGTCCCGTTCTGCAGTTCCGGGAGCCTCCGGAGCGCGGCTTCGTGATCACCGAGTTCGCATCCTGCGCCAGTCTTGAGGCCGTCTTCGAAGACGAGGCGGTGGCGCGTGCGGTCGCCGAGCAGACAGAGAGGTAGGCCTCATCGGTCTTGTGGAGACCCCGGGCGCGATCTCGCGTTTGGGGGATGACGGTCGGGGCACGAAAAGGGCAGAATGGGCCGACTTCAGACGGGGAGACCCCATGCTTCGCACTCTCGCTGCCCGCACTCTGGCCGCTCTGCTGGCGATGATGCTGGCGTTGGCTGGCTGCTCATCCGAGTCCGGCCTCTATGACAGCCTGCCGCCCGTGCCCGATGGCCAGGCGTCGGAGCTGCGGAACGTGTCGCACACCGACGTGATCGTGCAGGCATCGCCTCCCGTCGTGGACGTGCTGTGGCTGATCGACAACTCTTGCTCGATGTCGTGCATCGTGAGCTGTCACAGCGGCACGATCACCGACAACGTGACCGAGAACTTCCCGCTCTTCATGCAGCACTTCAAGGGCTCGGGGATCGACTACCACATCGGTGTGATCACCACCGACATGGACAATCCCCAGGATCAGGGTCGACTCGAGGAGGGGCTCGGCCACCGCTGGATCGACCGCAGCGTGCGGAACGACGTTCCGGCCTTCACCGCAATGGCCACGCAGGGCACGTCGGGCTCGGGGACCGAGAAGGGAATCAGCGCGGTGTTCAACTCCTACGAGGAGCACGGAGACCAGTACAACGCCGGTTTCTGGCGGGACGGCTCTACGATCCACACCATCGTGCTGGCCAACGAGCCCGACCGCTCGTCCATGCCGATCGACGAGTTCACCAACTGGTACAGCGAGCTGCGCACGCCTGACCGCCGGACGTTCAACTCCATCGTGTGCACGGAGGGGCGGACCTCGGCCTGTCCGGAGCAGAACGGCAACGACTACATGGCCGTCAGCCGGCAGGTCGGGGGCATCGTCTGGAACATCGAGGACGAGCGGTGGGGCGTGTTGCTGAACAGCCTCGGCGCCCAGTCGGCGGGCTTGTCGTCGGAGTACTACCTCACCCAGATCCCGGTCGAGGGCACCGTCGAGGTCGAGGTCGACGACACGGCGAC
This sequence comes from uncultured Enterobacteriaceae bacterium, assembly GCA_964393165.1. Lineage (GTDB taxonomy): Bacteria > Myxococcota_A > UBA796 > UBA796 > DRPG01. Next base: position 512 of record CAYMSU010000301.1, on the reverse strand, counting down.
GGGCAACCGGCTGGAGTTCGAGGAGGTCGAAGAGGAGAGCAAGGAGGTCGGCTTCGTGTACAGCCGGTCTCGAAACAGCATCCTCTTCGTGAACTACCTGCCGGAGGCGGCGTCCACGGTGCGGATCACCTACGACCTGGCCTCGGTGTCCCAGGTCGACACCGAGCTCGAGGTCCCCGAGGAGGGCGAGGGCTGATCGGGCTGTCCCCGCGTACCGAGCCTGTGTCTTGACGGCTCGGGGGCGTGAGATTACTCACCTGCAGGCGCCGGGGGGCTGAAAGCTCTCCGGCGTCTCGCGTCCTTGGCCCCGAGAGGCCGGGGACGGTGCCCGGAACGGCCTCCCGATCCGAGCTTGACACTCCCCCGGAACCAGATAGATGTCGGGGGCTCACGCGAGAGTGCGAAGCGCTTGGCGCCGTAACGCTCGCGAACGAAGGCCGGAAGGCGACTCGCATCCGGCTCGGTCATTGAAATGTAGGCAGAAGAATGGGTGACCGGCGCCCCGCGAGGGG
>CAYMSU010000300.1:0-8168 GCA_964393165.1 uncultured Enterobacteriaceae bacterium | reverse complement strand
GCGAGGAGCCCTGCCGCCCGCTGCGCCGACAGCGGGGCCCCCGCCTCCCCGGCGTACATCGCCGCGGCCACCACCCCACCCGCCCAGGCGAGGCCCCCCGGCAGCCCGCGGGGCCACGCCACGGCCGTGAGGCGCAGGGCGGCCCCCGCCAGGCCCGCCGCGAGCCCCGCGACCACCCCGACGTGAAAGCCGCTGATCGCGAGCAGGTGCGACGTGCCCGTGCGGCGCAGCGTCATCTGGGTGTCGCGGTCGACCCCCGAGCGGTCCCCGCGGGCGACCGCCCGGAGCAGCCCCGTGGGATCGTGCAAGGCGCGCGGGGGCCTCGCCGCGCCCAGCGGCCGGGCCACGTCGGCGACCACCCGGCTGCGGATGCCCGACAGCGCCGCCGCGCGGACCGGGTCGGGGGCTCCGGGCAGCGCCCGGGGGATCGGGCCCGCCCGCCCGAACAGCGCCACCGGGGTGCCGGCCGGCGGGGGCCGCTCCGGGAACTGCACCCGGACGCGGCCCCCACCCGGCGCCCAGGGCCCCCCGATCGCGGCCCACCGCCCCACGCGCACGTCGCCGCTGCGCCCGAGGGCGGCCCCCACGCGCACCCCCACGACGGCGACCGGGCCCTCGAGGACCGGTCCCGGGGGGACGCCGCGGCCCACCGCCACGCCGAGCAGGGCGCCCGCGAGCGTGCCCCGCACGCGGCCCAGCCCCCGGGGGCGGCCGGCGACCGCCACCCCCAGGGCGGCCAGCCCCCACGCCGCCGCGGGCCCCGGCGCGTCCACCGCGACCAGCAGCCCCAGGAGCACCGCGAGCGCAGTGCGCGAGATTGCGTCCATCGAGCCTCCGGCGGCCCCGCGTCTCCGAGCGGGCCGCGCCGCGGAGCACCCTCGCAAGCGGGGGGCCGCCGAAGGTCGGCGGGCGTCCGTGGGACCGCCGGCCGCGGATCGCCCACGCTCGGAGGCAGATCAGGGTTGCCGGCCGACTTCACCCCGGCCGTCGACCTCCGTCACCGCCAGAGGCTCGGCCACCCCGTGGGCGCGTACCACAGCGTGAGCAGCAGCAGCGGCGGCAGGGTGATCAAGGCCCCCGTGAGCCGCCCCGGCGACGCCCGGAGGTCGTCGAGGACCCCCCGCGGATCGGCCAGGAACATCGCGAAGTACGGGATCCAGAGCGCCTCGATGGGAAGGCGGAAGCGGGTCATGCCGTACATGATCGCGGTCACCGCCACGGTGTAGACCGCGGTGCCGATCGCGATGAAGGCCCAGGGCCCGCGGGCCCGGGCCCACGCCGCGACCGTGCCGAGGATCGTGGTGCCCATGGAGAAGGCCACGATGAGCAGCACGAGCCCCTCCTTCGCCCACCACGACAGGCCTCGGAGGAACCCCCACCGGGCGTGCCGGGTGAGGAACGAGTGGGGATTGAAGAACTGGGCCGTGCGCAGGGGCACCCGCGCCAGAAACGGGCCAGGGTTGCGCTTGGCCCAGGCGATGGCCTGCTGGACCTCGCAGGAGCTCGACCGCACCGGGGGCACGTTCCGCTTGCAGGGGCGCCGGCCGGTCGACAGGTACCGGGCGAACAGCGACTGCGTGAGCATGCCGTTGCCGTAGTCGAAGGTCAGCGGCGGGAAGTCGTTGTTCCCGAGGAACATGACGTGCCCCACGGTCGCATCCGAGACCATCGGGCCCCCGAAGCGGCTGCTCGCATAGACCGACCACGGGCCCACCGTGAGCACCATCGCGATCATGAACGCAGCGAGGCTGCGCCACCGCGCGCGCGCCCGCGAGCGCAGCTCCCCCCAGGCCACCGACGCGCCGTCGGCCTGCTCCTGCTCGGTAGGCCAGAGGATCGCGAGCAGGAACAGCGGCGGCAGGTAGGTCGCGATGCCCCGGAAGAGCACCGCGACGCCCAGCAGGGCCCCCGCCAGCGCGGCGGGCCGCCAGTCGTCGGTGTCGTGCGCGGCGAGCGCGGCCGCCCCCGCCGCGAGCAGGAAGAAGATGTAGACCGTCTCGATCCACATCGTGCCCGTGAACCACGCGATCGTGGGGTTCAGGGCGAAAAGGAACGCCGCGATGCGGCCCGCGCGCAGCCCCGCCACCCGCTTCGTGATCCGGAACAGCAGGCCGATGCTCACGAGGGACAGGCCCACCTGCCACAGCTTCACCCACTGCATGGACCCCGTGAGGTGCCGGGTGTAGGCGAGCAGGTAGGGATAGCCGGGGGCCGGCAGCCAGCCCTTGTTCGAGACCGTCAGGCCCTTGCCCTCGAACACGTTGAAGGCAATCGCGCGGTAGATGCACTCATCACGAATGCAGTCCCCGGTGTGCCACTCGGCGATCGGCCAGGCGCGGGCCACGAACCCCACCACCAGGGCGAGCACGAGCCATCGGTCGACGGAGAGCCGTCCGACGAGGGGCCATCGCGGTGATGCCATGCCGCTCCCGAGCAGAGGTACGCAGATACCGCCCTCGGGTACCTCCGCCGGGCTCCGCGATCAAGCGCGCCGGCGCGCGCGCAGCTCCTCGAGCAGCGCGTCGACCATCGCCTCCTCCTGCTCCATCTCGCGCAGACGCTGCCGAAACCGGCGCCGCCGCATCAGCCCGCCGACCACGAGGAGCAGCCCCCCCGCGCCCAGCCCCTACTCCGCGAGGTGGCCGAAGATGCCGGCGGAGATGCCCCGGCCGGTGGTCCACCGGCCCCGCCAGCTGGCCTCGACGTCGTCGAGGGAGGCCCCGGTGGCGGCGCGCACCGCGTGCTTCAGGCTCCGGCCGCCGAGCGAGGCGTGCACGAGCTCGGGGATGACCCGCTCCCCGTGCTGCACCTGCAGGTACTGCACGAAGTCGGCGGAGACCGCGTAGGCGACCTGGGCGAGGACCGGGTCGCGGGGAAATCCTCGCTCGAGCGACTCGAGGCCCATGATGGTGCCCTGGAGCGCGGCCGACGACATCGTGCGCATCGTGGCGGTGCCCGTCTGGTGGGCGAGCACCTGGGCAGCCCCCTCCTGCAGCCAGGCCGGCGGGACCTCCGGCGCGAACGCGCGGCCGAGCAGGATGTGGACCAGCTCGTGGTCGAGGACCTGCTCGACCGGCTCGTCGGTCGCGATCCGGATGCGCGGATCGCGCAGGAACACGACCCCGAGCGACGGATACGCGGTGGCGTCGGCCCAGGTGGGCGCGTCGCCGGGCTGCAGGGAGCGGAACTGCTCCTCGGTAGACGCCACGTAGACGTGGATGGTGCCGCCGGGCGGCACCTCGAGGCGCTCCGCGAGCCGGGGCAGCGCCTCGGCGGCGTGCCGCGACAGCCGCAGCAGCAGGTCGGCCCGACTCTCGTGGCCGTGCAGCTCCACCCAGGTGCCGCGCACCGTCGTCCAGCCCGCAGGCCGGGCCGGGCGCTCCGTGAGCTCGGGCTGCACGGGCGGACCCGCCGTCCACTCCTGCGCCTCCGCAGCGCGGGGGCCGAAGGCGAGCAGCAGCAGAACCAGCAGGAAAGTACCGAGGCGCATCATGGGGCGAAACCTCTGCACAGCATCGCACACGCCAAGGCGAGGTGACACTTCGGGACCCGGTCAACTCCGTCGTCATCGGGCCGATGACATCGCCATGACAGGCTCTCCACTCGATCCGCCGGGGCGAACGCTCTGGTGGAAGCTGCTGCGCGGTGCCGTGCCCCCGCTGCTCGGTGGCCTCGTCACGTGGGCCCTCGGCGCCGCCCTGGGGTGGCTCGGCCCCGGAGCCCCCGGCCTGCGCCTCGCCCTGCTGCTCGGCGGCTACACCGCGCTCGCGCCGCTGCTCCCCCGCCGGCACCGCGCGGGCGTGCTGTGGCTCGTCGTCGCCGTGTTCGCGGGGCTCGGGGTGGTCGAGGCGCTGTGGCGACCAGGGGCCCCGCCGCTCGCCGCGCTCACCCTCACCACGGTGTGCGGGGCCCTTCTGCTCGAGGGTGCGGGCGCAGCGGTGCTCGCCCTGTGGAACGCCGTCGAGGATCGCCACGAGGCCGTCGTCGACGCCCAGCAGGCGCTGGGGGCCGCCCAGCGCGCCAAGGACCAGTTCCTCGCCAACATGAGCCACGAGCTGCGCACGCCCCTGAACGCGGTCATTGGCTACACCGAGCTCGTGCTCGAGGATCTCGACGAGGCCACCGACCCCGACGCGGTCCGCGACCTCCAGCGGGTCGACGCGGCCGCCCGGCACCTGCTGGGCCTGATCAGCGGCATCCTCGAGCTCACTCAGGTCGACGTGGACGTGACCATCCAGGAGATCACCCCGGTCGACCTCGGGGAGCTCCTCCGGGAGTGCATCCGCGCCGTGGGAGCGGATCTCGAGCGAGGAGACAACGAGCTGGTGCTCGAGGCGCCGGTCGACGCGCCGGTGCGCCTCGGCACCGACCTCACGCGGCTCGCGCGGATTCTCTCGAACCTGCTGTCCAACGCCGCGAAGTTCACCGACCACGGCCGGATCGTGGTCCGCTGGGAGCAGACGGCCACCGGGGCCCGGGTGGAGGTCGAGGACACCGGCCCGGGCATCCCCGCCGAGGAGATCGAGCGGGTGTTCGAGCGCTTCGAGCAGCTCGACGCGTCGAGCACCCGCACCCGCGGCGGCGCGGGGCTGGGCCTCGCGCTCACCCGGCGGATGGTGCGCCAGCTGCACGGCGAGATCGCGGTGACCAGCGCGCTCGGCCGAGGTACCCGCTTCGTCGTGGACCTGCCGGACCTCACCCCCGAGGCGGCGGAGGCCGAGGCCATCGCGAAGTAGCGCGGGGCCGGAGCGCCCACAGCGCGAGCCCGATCGCCGCCGAGGCGAGGACCATGGGCTGCAGCAGCGCGAGCATCGTCGGCCAGGTCCACCCGTCGGCGGCCCCCACGAGCTGGGCCCCGAGCGCGAGCACCGCCGCGAACCCCAGGCGGCCGAGGAGGCTCTCGACCGAGAACCAGGTAGCGCGCACGCGGGTGGGCACGCGCGGCTGGGCCACCGCGGTGAGCACCACCCGCGACAGCGACACCGGCACGCTGCGCAGCGCGATCACGGGGACGAGCCAGGCCCACGGCCCGAGCGCCATGGCGGACAGCACCCCGGTGATCAGCGCCCAGCAGACCAGCAGGGCCCGCGCCGGCCCGAGCCCCGCGAGCAGGCGCGGCGCGAAGCCCGCAGCCACCGCGCCGATCCCGAAGGTCACGAAGGTCACGACCCCCGACGTCGCCGTGGTGGTCGCGAACGGGCGGTCCCCGAGGACCTCGAGCAGCCACGGCTGGAGCAGCTCGTAGGGCACGTGGACGATCACCACGAAGCCGATGGTGCCGCCGAGCGTCCAGCGCAGCACCGGGTCGCCGAGCAGGCGCAGGACCTGGTGGGCCTGCGCCCTCACGCCGTGCGCGGGCTCGGTCGCCGGCGGCTCCACCGAGCCGACGGCCGCGGCGACCGCGACGAGGCCCCCGAGCGCGCTGAGCAGGTAGCCGAGCCGCAGATCGAGCGCGCCGAGGAGCCCCCCGGCGAGCGCCGAGACGGCCAGCGTGCCGTAGCCCACCCGATGGGCGGCCGCCTCGCGCGACGCCAGCTCCTCGGGCCGGCCCACCGCGTGGAGCGAGTCGAACAGCAGCGCGGTGTCGGTGCCCGACTGAAAGGCCCGCCCCACCGCGAACAGCCCCTGCCCCAGGGCGAGCAGCGCGAAGCTCGAGGCCCCCGCGAACGCGAGGTTGCCGGCGACCGCCGCGCACGTGGCGACGATCAGCGTGGGCCGGCGCCCGAGGCGGTCGGACAGGTACCCGCTGGGCACCTCGAGCGCGACGACGGCGCAGTAGTAGAGCGCCTCGAGGCGCAGGACGTCGGCCGGCGCGAGCAGCGAGGAGAAGTACAGCACGAACGTGGGCAGCCAGAACAGGGCGTTGGAGCCCGCGTGCAGCCACGGATAGAGCCGGAGGTTCCGCTCCGCAGGGGCGCCCGCCGGGTGCATCAACTCCCCGTGCCCTCCCGCGCGGCGAGGACGCGCGAGAACGCGGGCCAGAACCAGTGGCCCACGATGTCCTCGGTGGGCGCCAGGCGGTCCTGGGGCTGCGCCACGTCGGACTGCGAGGCGATCCAGAGCCGCTCGAGGCGGCCCTCGGCGAGGTAGTGCCCCGCGAACATGAGCAGGACCTCGGTGTGATCGGCGCGCGGGTCGGGCTGCGCGGCCAGCGCCGCCCGCAGGCCGCCGTAGGTCGCGAGCAGGTGGCGGAGCACCAGCGACTGCACCGACGGCGCCGGCCGGCCCTCGCCCCCCAGCCACGCGGTCTGCGCCTGGTGGCCCCAGATCGTCCGCACCTTCGCGAGCTGCTCGGCGACCGCCGCGGGAGGCACGCGCAAGTGCGCGGCCAGCGTGTCGCGCGTGGTCGACCGATCGGCCCACTCGAGCAGCGGGGTCAGCACGGCGCGCAGGTGGCGGGGCACGTCGAACACGTCGAGATCGGCCGCGGTCAGCGGCAGCTCCGCGCCCTCCGGCCCCGCCCGGTCCACCTGGGCCAGCAGCAGGCCGTACAGCACCCGCAGCAGTGCGCTCACCCGCGTGAGCGCCAGCGTGTCGAAGACCTGGGCGAGGTTGCCGCGCAGCGCCGGGGCGCCGCGGGGGTCGCGCACGAGCCACCCCTCGTGCTGCGCTCCCTCGTCCGGCACCGGCTCGGTGAGCCACTCCGTCTCGGTGTAGCCGGGCGCGAGATCGGTGAGCACCGCGCGGCCGGACGCGCGCCACTGGTCGAGGTGGAGCAGGCGCGCAGCGTCGTCGCGGGGCAGGATCGTGACCATGCCGTCGAGCAGGTCGACGACCTCCTCGGCGTCGAGCCCGAGCGCCCGGCCGAGGCGGGCCCGCAGCCCCCGGTCGACCGCCCGCCCGCGGAACGAGGTGGGCGCCAGCGACGACCGGGGCGCCAGCCACGACACCCACAGCGCGCCTCCCGGGACGTAGCTCGGCAGATCCGCGAGCACGTACAGCTGGCTGCCGCGGCGCACGAGGTCCATGCTCGGGTCGTGCAGCCGCCCGAACAGCTGCTGGGCCAGCGACGCGGCGCCGGCGCGATCGGGCAGCCCGAAGTGGGTCGAGAGCCAGGTCGCCACGCGGCTCTGCTTGAGCAGCAGCCCGGCGCGGCGATCGATCTCCTCCCGCAGCTCCTCGAGCTCCCACGCCGGGATCCCCAGGGCCTCCTCGAGCAGGTCGTAGCCGACCACGAAGGGCGGCGGCGGGGCCCGGCGCACCGGCTCGCCCGGGTCGACCGAGCCCAGCCGGACGGGATCGGGGAGCACTGCGGCGAAGTGGGGGACGGTCTCGAGGGCGAGCCCCAGGGCGACCGACACCCGCCGGGGCGGCGCCTGCGCCACCTGCGTGCGCATCGGCTCGCGCACCGCGGCCAGCGCGGCGTTGCCCCTGCGCACGCGCTCGAGCGGGGAGGCCCCGCGGTCCTCGAGCGCGGCGATGAAAGCCGACAGTGGTTCCTGGGCCGGCGTCACGGTCCGCGCTCCTCGGGTGGCCGGCAGTGTACTCGGCTCGCCGATTGACAAGCCGTGACCACGCCCATCCTCGGGGGGCGCAATATGCCGCACCCCCGCTCGTAGCGGGGTTGCCTCGCGGAGGCCATGTGTGGACGGTGCTGGCTCTCGGGATCGCCTGCGGCGGTCCCACGGGCGATGAGGACAAGGGCAAGGAGGCCGCGGGCGCGCCCGTCGCGCCAGACCCGGTCACCGTCGTCGAGGTCGCCGAGGTCACCCGCGGCTCGGTCGCCGACGTGCTGGTCGCGTCTGCCGTGGTCGAGAGCGAGGCGCAGGCCGACCTGATCCCGGAGGCCACCGGGGTCGTCCGCGAGATCCGCCGCGACGAGGGCGACGAGGTGTCGCGCGGCGACGTGCTGGCCATCCTCGACAACGTGGCGCTCGGCGCGGGGGCGGAGCGCGCCACCGCCGAGGTGGAGCGGCTGCGGCAGCAGGTCGAGGAGGCCCGCGGGCTGCTCACCCGCGGCGCGATCTCGGTGCGCGAGGTCGAGGATCTCGAGTACCAGCTGCGCACCGCGCAGGTCTCGTCGCGCGAGGCGTCCCGCAACTACGGCTCCACCCGCATCACCGCGCCCTTCGACGGCGTGGTCGCGATGCGCGACGTGCACGTCGGGGAGCTGGCACACTGGTCTGGTTCATGGGTTTCTTCGACTTAGTAGGAGATATACCCCGGTG
>CAYMSU010000299.1:0-8172 GCA_964393165.1 uncultured Enterobacteriaceae bacterium | reverse complement strand
CGTCATCTCGCCTCCGCTTGTCTCCCGCCTATGCGCCATCGTCTCGCGCAGCCCTCCGGAACGTCATCCCGAATTCGCGCCTGGTGCGCGTCGTGGCTGCAGCGCCCTCGCCGGGTCGCTATGTAGGAGGGCCGCCGGAGGCACGATGTCCGACGTTCGCCACGACTGGACCCGCGACGAGGTCGCCGCCCTGTTCGACCTGCCCTTCGCGGAGCTCGCGCGGCGCGCCATCGCCACCCATGCGCAGCACCACGACCCCACCAAGGTGCAGCTCGCCACGCTGTCGAACATCAAGACCGGGGGCTGCCCCGAGGACTGCAGCTACTGCCCCCAGGCCGCCCGCTACCACACCGGCGTCGAGGCGAGCCCCCTGCTGCCGCTCGAGGAGGTCGTGCGCCAGGCCGAGGTCGCCCGCGAGCACGGCGCCTCGCGCTTCTGCATGGGGGCTGCGTGGCGCCGCGTGAAAGACGGCGCCTCCTTCGACCGCGTCGTCGAGATGGTCGAGGCCGTGAACGACCTCGGCCTCGAGGTCTGCGTCACCCTCGGCATGCTCGACGAGCACCAGGCCCGGCGCCTCGCCGAGGCCGGGCTGCACGCCTACAACCACAACCTCGACACGAGCCCCGAGCACTACGACCAGATCATCACCACGCGCACCTACGAGGATCGGCTCGAGACGCTCGGCCACGTCCGCAAGGCCGGCCTCACCGTGTGCTGCGGCGGCATCGTCGGCCTCGGCGAGACCCGCGAGGACCGGGTGGGCCTGCTCACCACGCTCGCCGCCCTGCAGCCCCACCCCGAGTCCGTGCCCATCAACCAGCTGGTCCGCGCCCCCGGCACCCCCCTCGAGGACGGCGAGTCGCTCGACGTGTTCGAGTACCTCCGCACCATCGCGGTCGCCCGGATCCTCATGCCCGCCGCGATGGTCCGCCTCGCCGCCGGCCGCACCGACCTCACGCGAGAGGGCCAGGCGCTGGCCTTCCTCCTCGGCGCGAACAGCATCTTCTACGGCGAGCGCCTGCTGACCACCCCCAACCCCGACGCGGACGACGACCGGGCCCTGCTCGCGAGCCTCGGCATGGGGCCGCTCGCGCCGCGCGCCGCCGAGCCCGCCCGGTGAGCCTGCCCGAGCGGCTCGGCGAGCTCGAGGCGGCCGGCCTCCGACGGGAGCTGCGGGTCGGGGCCGGCGTGCCGCTCGCGAGCAACGACTACCTCGGGCTCGCCGCCGATCCCGCCGTCCGCGGCGCGCTCGCCGCCGCGCTGGCGGCCGGCGTGCCCACCGGGGCCGGCGGGTCCCGCCTGCTCGGCGGCCACCACCCCGCCCACGCCGCCCTCGAGGACCGGTTCGCCGCCTGGCAGGGCGCCGAGGCCGCGCTCCTGTACGGCAGCGGCTTCGCCGCCAACCAGGGCCTCCTCGGCGCCGTCGTCGAGCGCGAGGCCCTCGTCGTCAGCGACGCGCTCAACCACGCGAGCCTGATCGACGGCCTGCGGCTCGCCCGGGCCGCGCGGCGGATCGTCCCCCACCTCGACGTCGACGCCTACGCCGCCGCCCTCGAGCCCGGGCGCCCCACCTACGTCGTCGTCGAGTCGGTCTACTCGATGGACGGAGACCTCGCGCCGCTCGAGGATCTCGCCCAGCTGTGCACCGACCGCGGGGCCCGCCTGATCGTCGACGAGGCCCACGCCACCGGGCTGTACGGGCCCACCGGGGCCGGCCGGATCCAGGCCGCCGGCGTGCGCGAGGCCGTGTTCGCGTCCGTGCACCCCGCCGGCAAGGCGCTCGGCAGCGCCGGGGCCGTCGTCGTCGGCAGCGCCGACCTGCGGGAGCTGCAGATCAACCGCGCCCGCACGTTCGTCTACAGCACCGCGCCGCCCCCGTTCCTCACCGCCGGGCTCGACGCCGCGATCGACCGCATCACCGCGGATCCAGACCTCCGGGCGCGGCCGCTCGCCCTCGCCGCCCGCCTGCGGGCGGGGCTCGCCGGGGTCCCCGCCCAGGTGCGCGGCGCCAACAGCCCCATCGTGCCCGTGGTGGTCGGCGAGGTCGCCCGCGGCCAGGCCCTCGCCGAGGGGCTGCGCGCCCGCGGCTGGGATGCCCCCGTGGTGCGGCCCCCCACCGTGCCCGAGGGCACCACCCGGCTGCGGCTCGTGATGCACGCCGGGCTCCTCCCCGCCCAGGTCGACGCCCTCGCGGGCGACCTGCGGGACCTGCTGTGACGCTGCCCGACCGCCTCTACGTGACCGGCACCGACACCGACGTCGGCAAGACCGTGGTGAGCGCGCTGCTCTGCCGCGTGCTCGACCGGCCGTACTTCAAGCCGGTGCAGGCGGGCCGGCCCACCGATCGCGACACCGTGCGGGCGCTCGTCGGGGCCGCCACCGTGCCCGAGGCCTACGTGCTCGACCGGCCCGCGTCACCGCACGCCGCGGCCGACGACGAGGGGCGCGCGATCGCGCTCGGCGACATCGCCGCGCCTCCCGGGCCGCTCGTCGTCGAGGGGGCTGGCGGGTGGATGGTGCCCTACCGCATCCACGAGGGCATCCACGAGGGCAGCGTGCTGTGGCAGGCCGACGTCGTGCGCCACCTCGGGCTGCCCGTCGTGGTCGTGGCCCGGTCCGGGCTCGGCACTCTCAACCACACCCTGCTCACGCTGCGCGCGATCCGGGCCGACGGCGTCGACGTCGTGGGGCTCGTGCTCGTCGGCCCCCCGCACCCCGAGAACGCCCGGGACCTGGCCCACCTCGGGGGCACCCGGGTGCTCGCCCGCCTCGACCGGGTGCCCCTGCCCGACGGCGTCGAGCGGCTCGCGGCGGACCTCGCAGCGCAGCTCGCCGGAGGCGACCATGCCTGACGTCTGGCACCCGTTCACCCAGCTCCAGGGGTTCTCGCCGCGCGGCCGCGTGGTCCGCGCCGCGGGGGCATGGCTCGAGCTCGACGACGGTCGCCGGGTGCTCGACGGGATCTCCTCGTGGTGGGTCACCCTGCACGGCCACGCCCATCCCGCGATCACGCAGGCCATCGCCGAGCAGGCCGCGACCTTCGACCAGGTGATCCTCGCCGACTTCACCCACGGTCCCGCCGCGCGCCTCACCCAGGCGCTCGCGCAGGTGCTCCCCGGCGATCTCGCCCACGTCTTCTACTCCGACGACGGCTCCACGTCGGTCGAGGTCGCGCTCAAGATGGCCCTGCAGGGCCAGCGGGTCACCGACCCCCACCGCACCCGGTTCGTCGCCTTCGAGGGCGGCTACCACGGCGACACCGCCGGCGCGATGAGCGTGGGGGCGCGCGGGCCGTTCAGCGATCCGTTCGAGCCCATGCTGTTCGACGTCACGTTCCTGCCGTGGGACGACGCCGAGGCCGCGCGTCGCTGGCTGGCCGCGAACGGCCGCGACGTCGCGGGGGTCATCGTGGAGCCCATGGTCCAGGGCGCTGGCGGCATGCGGTTCTGCCGGCCGGGGTTCCTCACCGCGCTCCGCGAGGCGTGCGACGCCGCCGGCGCCTGGCTGATCGCCGACGAGGTGTTCACCGGCTTCGGGCGCACGGGCGAGATGTGGGCGTGCGACCACGCGGGGGTCGTGCCCGACCTGATGTGCCTGTCGAAGGGGCTCACCGGGGGCAGCATCGCGCTCGGGGCCACCGCGTGCGGGCCGGCGATCTACCAGCGGTTCCTCGGCGACCGCCACGCGCAGGCCTTTCTGCACGGCCACAGCTACACCGGCAGCCCGATCGCGTGTGCTGCGGGCCTGGCCTCGCTGCAGCTGTTCGACGACGAGGGCACACTCGCGCGCGCGAAGGGGCTCGAGGCCGCGTACCACGCCCACGCCGACCGCCTGCGCGCCCTCGACGGGGTCGACGACCTGCGGATCCTCGGGGGCATTCTCGCCTTCGAGCTCACCGGGGGCCCGGGCGGGTACTTCGACCCGAGCGGCCGTCGCGTGGCCGACCGGTGCTTTCCGCGCGGCCTGTACGTGCGCCCGCTGGGCAACACGCTGTACCTGGTGCCCCCGCTGTGCACCACGCCGGACGAGATCGGCTGGGCGATGGGCGTGCTCGCCGAGGAGGTCGCAGCGACCCTGGGCTGATGGGGTAGAGTGCCGCCATGTCGCTCCCCCTCGACCCGCAGCCCTTCGCCGGCCCCCTCGGCGTCACCCTCGCCTACCTCGTGCTGTACTACGCCGCCGTCGTACGCGTCGCGCGCACGCGCGCACGGCTCCACCGGGAGTACCGCAGCCGCGGCGAGAAGTTCGACCGGTACCTCGGCGGAGACCGCGAGATGCTCGCCACCGACCGCGTGCACCTCAACATCCTCGAGCACATGCCCCCCTTCCTCGTGCTGCTGTGGCTCCACGCGGCGTTCGTCAGCCCCCTCGGCGCCACCGTCGCCGGCAGCGTCTACGTGCTGGCCCGCGCGATCCATCCCCTGATGATCGGGCGGCGCCTGGGCCGGGACATCCGACTCGGCATCCTGGCGGTCACCGTGCCGGGGTACCTGGTGCTGCTCTACCTGCTGCTCGGGCTCACGTGGCGGCTCCTGTAGCTCCTGGAGACAGGAGTGGCGCTGCTCCTGGCGCTCGGTCCGCGCTCCGCGACGGCCCGAGGGGGGGCGGGGCGCCCGCAGCAGCCGTGGGCCGACCCTCGCCCGGCCTCAGTCGTCGGCGGTACACGTCACCGGATCCGTGCGCGTGCACGTGGCCGTGCCGTCCGCGAACGCCGCCTGCACCACGTCCTCGTCGAAGAACAGGCTGACCGTGCCCTCCGGGATCTCGAAGCCGAGCCGCAGCCCCGTGGGGTCCACGGCCAGGACCGCGTCCCACGCGACGACCGCGTCGCTCAGCGCCACCTCCAGCCCGCCCTCGGCGAGCAGCCGCTGGTCGTCGGGCAGCCACTGGGCCCGCATCTCCCCGTCGACGACGGACGCGCCGAGTGCGCAGCCCGCCAGCGTGAGGTAGACCGGGCCGAGCACCAGCTGCGTGCCGTCCTCGACCAGGAACGGCCCCTCGAGCCGCACGAGGCCGCTCGCGAAGTCCGGATCGGGCACGCCGGAGGTCCCCGGGCAGGCCACCTCGAAGAAGGCGCTCGTGCCGCTGACCACGTCCCCCTCGGGGGTGGCGGGGAGCTCCGCGCCGGGCTCGGCGAGCACGGGCTCCAGCGCGGTGGGTAGGCTGGCGAGGTCGCCCCCCGCCTCGATGACGACCGCGAGCTCCTCGGCGATCTGGTCGGGCTCCGGTCGCTCGGCGGTGGGGTTGTCGAGCTGGGCTTGCAGCGCGGCCGCGTCGACCGGGGTCCACGTGCGGGGCGCCGGCCCACACGCCACGAGCCAGAGCACGATCATGGGGCCTCCTCGCGGGGGGGTCCGGTGCGCACGCGCACGCCCAGCATGGGCACGAAGGGAATGCCTACCTCGGACGCCACGGGGCTGCCGGTGACGCCCGCGCGCACCCGGGCTGGCCCCCATCGGAGCTCGCCGACGAGCTGCCAGGTATTGCCGAGGCCTGCGGGGAGGCGGGCCCACTCGTAGGACGTGGCCCCTGCGCGGACGCCGGGCTGGAGGTCGGCGGTGGCGTCGAGCGCGGTCACGCCCCACACGGCGTAGGGCACGAACAGCGTGCCCTCGAGCACGAGCCTGCCGATCGCGAGGTGGACGGAGGGGCGGGCCCAAAGCCGTCGGGCGCCGATCGATCCGTCGAACACGAGGGCCTCGTTCGAGAACGAGCCGCCGACGGCGGAGTGCTCGTAGCCGACGCCGAGGCTCGCCACGAGGTGCCGGCCGAACCGCTGGCTCGAGTACAGCCCCACGGGAAGGGTCAGGAGCCCGATCCCGCCGAGGTCGTTGCGGAGCTCGGAGGGCAGGTACCACATGAGGCGGGGGCTGGTGGTGAGCACGCGCGCGTCGAGGGCCAGCGCCCACGAGCCCTGCTCGACGAGCGTGCCGCGGACCCCGCCGTTGGCGACGCCGAGGGCGAGGTGCCCGACGTTGACGTCGACCTGGGCCCGCGGGCCGAGCCCCGCGGTGATCCCGACGCGCGCGCCGAGGTCGGGGGTCTGGCTGCCCCCGACGGAGACCTCGGCCTGCACGCCGCGCACCGTGTAGGCGGTGTTGGTCACGGGGCGGTCCCAGGGGCTGCGGAGATCCCGCGGCTTCGGACACCCTGCCGCGAGGGCGGCGACGCCGACCAGGATGTGGAGTCTCATGGGCCCCCCGTCTGTCGGGGGTCACATAGCCGCTCGGGGGCCGGGCGCGTCGCGAGGGATTTCAATGTGATCCCACCGGCCGGTGGTCGGGTCTTGCCACAGAGCCGGGCCGGGCTTCCGGCCGCACCCGTCTGCAGGCCCACGGGCGCGCGCCACCGAACGTGGGGTTCGGCCGAAGACGTCTGCAGGCCTACGGGCGCGCGCCACCGAACGTGGGGTTCGGCCGAAGACGTCTGCAGGCCCACAGGCGCGCGAAACCGAACGTGGGGTTCGGCCGAAGACGTCTGCAGGCCCACAGGCGCGCGCCACCGAACGTGGCCTTCGGCCGCGGCCGTCGGCCGGGCGTCGGCGCCGGGCGAGGGTCGGCCCCCGCCTCGACGCCGGCCCCCCGCCCCTCCTCGGCCAGTCGCGGAGCGCAGGCCGAGCGCCCGGTGCAGGGCCACCCCTGTCCTCCAAGGACAGATCCGAGGCGTTGTGTGCAGGGCGAGCGTCTCCGGCCTCCCTCGCAAGGCTGGCGATCCCGACGTGGCCTTCGGCCGCAGACGTCTGCAGGCCGACAGGCGCCGGTTCCCCAACGTGCTCGGCCTCACCCCGTTCGCGGCGCCTCGCGCGCCGCCCGCGCCAGCAGCTGCCGCGCCGCCAGCGGACCCGTCACCAACGTCGGCGCCACCAACAGCGTCACCGGCACCGCCGTGATCACGATGAACTGCTGCAGCGCGTCGATCCCCTGCTGACCCACGCCCAGCAGCGCCGCCGCCAGCGCGCCCATGCCCACCGCCCAGCCCACCCGCATCACCACCGGCGGATCGTCGTCCTGCGAGACCACCACACTCACCGCGTACGACACCGAGTCGCCCGTCGTCGCCAGGAAGCAGAACACCAACAGCACGAACAGCGGCGTCCACACCGCGCTCCCCGGAAGCCCCGCCAGCGTCGCCAGCAGCGCCGCCGCCATCCCCTCCTCCGCCAGCGGACCGCTCACCACCCCCGCCGTCTCGAGCTCCAGGCCCAGCGCCGTGCCCCCCACCACCGCAAACCACAGGTGGGTCACCAGCGGCGCCGCCACCGACACCGCCAACACCAGCTCCCGCACCGTCCGGCCCCGCGAGATCCGCGCCACGAACACCGACATCATCGGCGCGAAGCCCAGGAACCAGCCCCAGTAGAACACCGTCCAGTAGCCCAGCCACCCGTCGTCGCCGCGAAACAACGCCATCCGCGGCAGCTCCACCACGTACGTCACCAACGACGCCGCCCCCGTCGTCAGCACGTACCCGCTCGGGCCCACCACCAGTACCGCCAACCCCAGGGCCAGCGCCCCCGCCACGTTCGCCCCCGACAACCACGCGATCCCCCGGTGCAGGCCCGACGCCGCCGACGCCGTGTACAGCGCCACCAGCGCCCCCAGCACGCCCAGCTGCGTGGCGTAGCCATCCGAGATCCCCACCAGGCGCTCCGCCGCATTCGACAGCTGGAGCGCCAGGAAGCCGATCGGCCCCACCGTGCCCGCGACCACCGCGATGATCGCGATCGCGTCGGCCAGGCCCCCCACCGCGGGGCTCACCTCCCCCAGCAGCGGACGCAGCAGCGCCCGCGGACGCAGCGGCCCCCCCTCCAGGTGATGCGTCGCGGCCAGCGAGATCGCGCCCAGCGTGCCCACCATCGACCACGCCAGGAACCCCCAGTGCAGGTGCGACTGCGCCAGCGCCAGCGTCGCCGCCCGCGGGCTCCCCGCCTCGGCGTCGAACACCGGCGGCGGCGTCTGCAGGTGGTACATCGGCTCCGCCGCCACCCAGAACACGCCCCCACCCGCCAGCAGCGTGCACACGAGCACCGCCACCCAGCCGAGGAAGCTCGACTCCGGCCGCCCCGCACCCAGCCGCGCCCCACGCAGGTCCGCCAGAACCAGCCGCGCAACCCCCGTCCGACGACACGCCCACCGGCCCGACCGCCGACCTCGCGTCCACCCAGCGGCCCGC
>CAYMSU010000298.1:0-8188 GCA_964393165.1 uncultured Enterobacteriaceae bacterium | reverse complement strand
CGCACGACGCCGTCCTCGCGCGGTTCGACGGCGCCGCGTGGGCCGCCGAGACGGTGATGACCGCCAGCGGGGACTCCGCCAGCGGGGACGCGGCCAGCGACGCCGGGTTCGTGGTGGGGCAGTGGCCGGCGCTCGCCTTCGACGCCGCGGGGGCTCCCGCGGTCCTGCACCGCGACGTGCACTTCGGCAGCCTGCAGCGAGACGATCAGTTCCGCGCCGACGCGGAGCTGTCGCGGGCGGTCGGCGGGGGGTGGTCCCACGACGTGGTCGATCTCGGCGACGGGGGCGGAGTCCACGGGCGGCTCACGTACGACCCCGAGGGGCGGCTGGTGGCCGCGTACCAGATCCCCGTCGAGAAGGCGGAGAGCCGGCTCGGGGTGTGGGCCGCGCGCCTCGTGGACGGCACCTGGGAGCAGGTCCACCTGTACGCCGGGGACGTCCGCGACCAGATCGCGCTGGTCGTCGACGACGGCGGCGAGATCTCGGTGGCGTTCACCGACGTGGACGCCCGCTCGGCGCGCCTGCGGCAGCTGCCGGCAGGCGCCGACTTCACGGATCCGGCCGCGTGGACGACCGAGCGGGTCGGCCGCGGACCCTACGACGAGGGCCGCCACGTCTCGCTGGCCCTCGCGCCGGACGGCGCCCCGGTCCTCGCCTACCACGCCTGCCAGCGGCTCACCGACAGCGGCTCGTCGTGCAATCTGAACGACGAGGCCCTCGTGGTCGCGTCGCGTCAGGGGGAGGCGGGGGCGAGCTGGGCCTACGACGTGGTGCAGGCCGCCGACGGCGCGAGCTGCGGCCGGTACACGAGCCTCGTGTTCGACGACGCGGGGCGCGCCTGGGTCGGCTTCCGGTGCAGCGTGCCCGTCGAGGACGGCTTCGCGTTGCGGCCCCTGGTGGCCTGGAGACCGTGGTGAGGCTGCTGGTCGCGCTG
Source organism: uncultured Enterobacteriaceae bacterium (assembly GCA_964393165.1). GTDB lineage: Bacteria > Myxococcota_A > UBA796 > UBA796 > DRPG01. Next base: position 7,254 of record CAYMSU010000298.1, on the reverse strand, counting down.
GCACTGGTCGGCTGCGCGGAGGGTGCGCCGAACCGGCTCGACGGGAGCCTGGCGGACATCTTCGACCTGGCGTTCGACGCGACCCGCGCCCGGCTGTACGACCGCGAGCTGTCGGTCGAGTACCTCGATCAGGTGCGCAGCGGGCGGATCGCGGTCCGCGTGACCCTGCAGCGCACCGACGGGCTCGCGCCCGGCCGGCACGACCTCCCCGGCGGCGGCCACGTCGGGCTCGCCGACGAGGTCGGCAGCCAGCTCCCACCGCTCGTCGACGGCCGGGTGGTGCTCGACGCCTACGATCCGGTCGACGGGGCCGAGGTGCGCGGCACGTTCCGGGCCACCTTCGAGACCGCCGACGAGGATCGGCTCGCGGTGTTCGGCGCGTTCGACACCGTGCTGGAGGTCGTCGATGCGCGGTAGCGGGCTCCTGTGGCGGCTCCTCGCCTGGCTCTCGCTGGCCGCGTGCTCGGACGCCAGCCTGTACGGGCAGGGCGGCGACGACCTGTCCCCGGACCGGGTGGCGCTGCGCGGGCGGGTGTGCACGTCGGATGCGCGCACGCCGGACTTCCCCGTCAACGTGCTCTTCCTGGCGGACCGCGCGGCCGGCCCCCTGTTCGCGACCTTCGACCCGCAGCTGTCGCGCCTGCGGGCGCTGCGCGAGACCGTCTCGCTGCACAGCGGCAGCGGCCGGTTCCGCTTCGCGGTAGCCGGCTTCGGCCCGTTCGCCCGCCAGCTCGCCCCCGCCGAGGGGTGGTTCTCCGACGATCCCGGCGAGATCGACAGCGCGCTCGCCACGCTGGGGCTGCCCCAGGGGTGCGTGGCCGGGCGCTGCCGGGATCTGGGCGACGCCCTCGAGACCGCGCGGGCGATCATCGAGGCGGACCTGCTCGAGCAGACCGCAGGGCTCAACCTGCGGTCGCGCTACGTGGTGGTCCTGCTCCTGGGAGGGCCTCCGGATCCCACGGAGGACCCTGCGATCCTCGAGCAGCTGCTGACCGAGCAGGTCTCGGATCTCCGGGCGGACGTGGAGGGGGCGGGGGCGCTGGGCTTCGCCTTGCACACCCTGTTCCTGGCGGCGCCGGATCCGGACGCGCCCGACCCCGCGGCGGCGCTCGACGCCACCGCCTCGCTGGCGGAGACGCTGTCGTTCGTGGGCGCGGGGCGCGCGGAGCGGTTCGACACCGCCGATGCGATCACGCTCGAGCGGCTCGGGCTGCTCCAGCTGGTGAGCCTGCTGCAGGCCAAGGGCCTGCTCGTCAACAACGTGACGGCGCTGCCGGGGCCCCGCGGACCCCGGCGGGATGCGGACCTCGACGGGATCGCCGACGAGGACGAGGCCGCCCTGGGGCTCGACACTGCCGTGCGGGACAGCGACGGCGACGGGCTCGGCGACCTCGTGGAGCTGCTCGTCGCGATGGATCCGCTCGCCTACGACGAGCCCCCGTTCGCCTGCCTCGACCTGGGGCCGCCGCCGTGGGCCGACGAGGACGTCGACCTGATGAACGCGTGCGAGGAGCGCCTCGTGGGCACCGACACGAGCCTGCCGGACACCGACGGCGACGGGATCGCCGACTGGCACGAGGTGTCCTGGCGCACGAACTACCTCGCCCCCGACCTGCTGGTCGACGCCGACTGGGACGGCGCGAACAACGGCGCCGAGCTGCAGCAGCACACGGATCCGGTGAGCAGCGACGCCACGAGCCACCTGTCGGACGCCTACCGCTACGAGATCGAGGACGAGGGGTTCTCGCCCGAGGCGAGCGTGTCGCCGCCGCGGTTCACGGGCGGGGTGCGGGTGACCGGGGGCGGCGAGGATCTGGTGGGCGGCCTCGGCACGCTCCGCTTCGCGCCGCCGGCCACGCTGTCGTGGCAGGCTCCCGGCGACGAGCTCGCGGGTCCCGACGTGGACGTGAGCGAGGGCGGCCGGTTCCGCCTGGACGGTCAGGCGGGGCGCGAGCGCTGGATCTCGGTGGACGTCACGCCGGGGGCGCTGCCCCCGCTCGCCGTGGAGGAGCCCCTGCAGGTCGATCTCGTGGAGCGGAACTGCGTGACCTGGACGGTGCGCAACGTGCGGCTGGTGCCGGGCGCCAACGACGTCGTGGTGAGCTTCGCGGAGGCGCCCGCGGCGGACATCACGCGCCCGGGGTTGTTCCGACTGGCGCACATCCCCGTGGAGTATCGGCCGGACGAGCTGCGGCGGATCCCGTCGACGCCGGTGGTGGAGGTGGCTCCTGAGGAGTTTGCATCTGTGGGTCGCTAGCGCGGCCCTGGTGACGGGCTGCGATCAGGGCTGGGGGTCGTTCGTGGACGGACGGCTGCCGAACCTGTGCTCGGAGGCGTACGCGGTGTGCAGCGTGACGGCAGGGTGCGCCCTCGACGAGCGGTACTACGTGAGCGGGACGTTCCCGGGCGCCCGTCGGGTGGTGGTGAGCCATCCCGAGCCCACCCGCTACCGGGTGCTGTTCTACCTGACGGAGACGACGAGCCCGGGCACGGAGCTGTCGATCCGCCTGCACGAGCCGGACTGCAGCTTCGATCCGGAGGCCGCGGGGGTGGCCCTGTCGGACGTGGACCTCATCGAGGAGGCAGGCCTCGACCGCTCGCTCGTGTTCGAGGACCTCGAGGTGGAGCAGGCGGGTGAGCACCTGCTCGAGGTCTACAGCGACGCGACGGTGTCGTACCTCATGGCGGTCGAGCCCGTCGTCGACGAGGACGACCGGCCCTGAGCGGCCGCCCGAGCGGTCGTGTAGCCTGCACCAGGAGGTCCCATGGAGGCGTGGCTCAGCGCGGCGGCGCTGGCGGGCTCGGCGCTTCTGTCCCCCGCGGTCCCGCCCACGCGCGAGGTCAAGGTCGATGTGTTCCACCTGCAGCCGCAGGAGCGGTCCCTCGCCGCCGTCGAGCAGTGGAGCGCGGTGCTCGCCTGCCAGGCCGACGGGGGGCGGGCCGAGGTCTGCGACTTTCCCCACGGGGTGTGGTGGGGCTACGTGCCGCGAGGGGGCAGCGCGTTCCACGCGGTCCAGCTGCCCTCGCCGGGGCTCCTCCGCTTCCGCTGGTCGGCGCATGGCCGCCTGAAGGGCTGGTCGTACGCCGGCGACCGCGAGCGGTTCTGGCGTCAGGTGTCCAACACCCGGCTGCAGGCCCTGGAGCGGCCGAAGGGCGTCTACTCCGCGTCGGAGCAGCGTCGGGTCGGGCGTGAGCTCGAGGAGCAGCTCGCCCGAGGCATGGGCGGCGCCCTCGAGTGGGAGGTTCCGGTCGACGTGTCCGAGGTCGGGACCGCCCGGCTGTCCGGAACCCCGTGGCGGGCGCGCCAGTGGCCCGACGCCGCGGCTTCGTCGAAGCTCGACGTGACCTGGACCGCGTCCGAGGGCCGGATCGCCACGCTCGCTCTCGAGGGCACGGTCTCCGAGCAAGCGACTCAGGCCTCGCAGCTGACGTATGCGCACATGCGCGGCGAGGCGCGCTTCGATGCGTCGGCGGGGCAGGTGGTCGAGGCCTGGTCGGAGATCCGCCGGTCGACCCGCGAGGGAACGCCGGCTGGCTACGGGGTGAGTCGCCACCGGCTGGTGCGGTGGTCGCCGGGCGATCCGACAGAGCCCGCCGACCTCCCGGGGGAGGCCGAGGACGAGGCGAGGGGACTGCAGCCTTCGGCCGCCGGGCGACGCCCCCGGCCGTGGGAGCGCCTGAAGCTCCCACCCGCAGACTCGCGCTGACCCCTCAGAACGCCTCACCCACGTAGACGTAGTAGCCGGGACCGTCCTCGCTGAACCCGACCTCGACGCGGGTGTAGATGTCGGAGGACGGAAACGTCAAGATCCGCAAGCCTCCGCCGCCGGTCACGATGGGCCGGGCCCGGCTCAGCGCGGCCCAGCTCGGGTATACGACCCCACTCGCGACGAACCCCGCCACCCCCAGGCGCTTCGTGAACCCCAGTGGCAGCGGGAGGATCCTTAGCTCGGCCTGGGCCGCGACCAGGTGCCGATCGCGGTAGCGACCCCGGTAGTAGCCGCGCAGCATGCTGTCGCCGCCGGCGAGCCCCAGCTCGTTGAAGGGAAGGTCGCCGCCGCCGAACTGGCCGAGGATCTGGCCCGCGAGAATCACGGTCTTGTCGGCGTCGAGCGGCTGGTACCCGCGCAGGTCCAGGTACACGTTGTGGAAGGTGTATTCGCTCAGCGCCCCCGCCCAGCTCGCGAGGATCGCGAGCTCCCCGAACTTCCCCTGGCGGACGTTGAGCGGGTTGTGGCGGTTGTCGTGGGCGATGCCGACCCCGGAGGTGAGGTTGGTGGTGCCGTCGCCCCCCCGGGGGATCTCCCCCACCGCCCCGTCGACGGCCTCGAAGCGAACCTGGCCGAGGCTGGAGAGCCCGACCTCGGGGCCGAGGTACCAGTCGGTCTGCCCCAGGCGGAACAGCACCCGCTCGCGGGCGATCAGCTGGCGGGCGAACACCACCACCGCGTCCTCGGCTCGCGCGTCGCGGCCGATCCCGTAGTAGAGCAGCGGGAAGTTCGCGAGGATGCCCTCCCCGAGGAACGACCGGCGGCTCCGGTCGGAGAAGATCGCGTGCTCGAAGGTCACCCCGTACTGGTTGTTCAGGGTGTAGAAGGCATAGATCGGGATTTCGCTAAGGCGGTTGGTCACGTCGCCGCGACTGTGGAACAGGAACAGGCCGGACACGCCGAGTTCGAGTCGGGTCTCGGGGGCGTAGCCCACCACCGGCCACACGAGGAACTGGGGCTTCCCCGGATCTTCGGCGCCGTACAGCAGCGTGTGGATGTACCGGGCGAGCCAGCCGGTCGGTCGGTCGGGCTTGGCCACGCCCTCTTCGGGCGGGTCTCCGGGGGGCTCGGCGCTCGGCGAGGCGGTGGCGCTCCCGGCCAGCCAGGTCCCGCACGAGATGAGCGCAAGTCTCCGAACCAACGTGCCGTCCCAGCACCCAACGGGGTGCTCGATGGGGTGGCGGGGCTCCCGCGCGGCTCGCGGGAGGGCCCGCGCCTATCGTAGCGGCGTGATCGGGGGTCGCGCCCCCGCTGAGTTCAATCTTGCGCGTCGAGCTTGGCCAGGGCGCGCTTGGGGGCGACGAGCCGGTAGCCCTCCTCCAGCATGCGCTCGACCTCGCCCCAGTCGACCTCGCCGTGCAGGCGCACGCCGACCCAGCCGCTGGGGCCGAGGTACTTGGGCCGGTAGAACCGGTCGGGATCCTCGTCGACGAGCATCTCCTGCACCCCCGGGCCGGCCTTGATCCAGACGGCCTCGCGCCCGTCGTCGTAGTGCCCGTCGTGGAAGGTGGCGAAGGTCTTCCGCCCGCCCCACCAGGTGGGCGAGCCGTGGGAGAGCTTCTCGAAGGTCTCGGGCCAGCGCTCGATGATGTGGCGCAGTCTCGTGAGCGTGTCGTCTGCCATCGCCTGCTCGACCTCTGCACTTTGGGGCAGTGTAGCCCGTGCGGGCTCCCACTACTGATGCGCCCAGCGGGCCGGCGTCGTGCCGAAGTGGGACCGGAACGCCCGGACGAACGCGCTCGACGTGGCGTAGCCGGCCCGCTCCGCGGCCTCCGCCACCGACGACCCCTCCGCCAGGGCGAGGCGTGCGTGGTGCAGTCGCGCGAGGCGCCGCCACGTCCCCAACGACGCGCCGACCTGCTGGATGAAGCGACGCTCCAGCGTGCGTCGGCTCGCCCCGCACCCCTCGATCTGGGCGTCGAGCGAGGTGGCGCCGGGGCTCGCCAGGATCCGGAGGGCGAGCCGCCTCGCTCCCGGATCGCGCGGCAGCGGCAGCTCGCCCGGCTCCGTGGACGCAGCCGCCAGCTCGTCCACCAGGGCGGCGACCAGCCGGCCGCTCGGACCGTCCTGGCCGAGCGGCGCACGCCGGGCCACGGCGAGCAGCAGCTCGCGCAGCAGGGGGGAGACCGCCAGCACCTGCACGCGGTGGTCTCGGGCCGGCACGCGAGGCGAGAGGTACACGGTGCGCAGGTGCACCCGCGTGCCACACACGAGCTCGGGCTGGAGGCCAGGCGGGACCCACAGCGCGCGCCCCGTGGTGAGCACCCAGCTCGCGTCCGCGCTGTCGACCCGGAGCACCCCCGACTCGGCGTGCACGACCTGCCCCCAGCCGTGGCCGAAGTCCGCCACCCGCGCGCCCCGGTCGACGGTCACGGGCAGGCTCCGGGCGATGGGCTGGCGAGGAATGGACATGGGCAGCCGCATCTTCGCAATGCGGGACACCTGCCGTCGACCTACCTTCGAGCGCGAGGAGGAATCGATGGGCAATCCTGTGGTGCACTTCGCGGTCTACTCACGTGGAAACTCCGGCGCCTCCGCGCTCGGTCGGCCGAGATTCTAGCCCAGCGAAGCTGGGCTTTGAATCGGCCTCGGTCGCGCTCCGTCGGCGGATTGCGACGACGGAGCGCGGGCGATGGCGTTCTACGAGGCGGTCTTCGGCTGGACCTTCGAGGCCTGGGGGCCTCCCGGCTACTGGAAGATCGAGATCCCCGGCCACCCCTCGATGGGCGGCGCGCTCACCCAGCGCACGGGTCCGCGGGGCGAGGGCACGCCGAACGCCTACCGGTGCACGATCGCGGTGGCCAATGCCGACGCCGCGATCGACGAGATCGGGGCCCACGGGGGGCGCCGCGCGTCTCCCACGGCGCACATTCCGGGCGTGGGGTCGGTGGCCGAGTTCTGGGATCCGGAGGGCAACCTGGCCTGCGTGATGGCCTACGCCGAGGGCCACCCGCACCATCTGCCTTGAGCCGTGGCCGCTCCGACAGATCAGGGAAGCTCGGTCGCCACGCGCTTATCCTCGAGGCGCCAGGCGCGGTCCGCCACCGCTGCGCCGAACGCGGCGTCGTGGGTGACCAGGAGGATCCCGCCCGGGTAGCTGGCGAGCGCCGCCTCCAGCCGCTCGATCGACGGCAGGTCCAGGTGGTTCGTCGGCTCGTCGAGCACCAGCAGGGCGGCGCCGGGGCCGAGACCGAGGGCGATCGTGAGCTTACGCGCTTCCCCCGGGGACGGGCGCGCCGAGCGAAGCAGGGGCACCGGGTCCACCCCCAGCGCGGCCACCGCCGCCAGGACCTGCCCGCGATCCTCCGGGGGCAAGGCCAGCACGGCCTCGAGCGCGGCGTGCGGCGCGATCTGCTGCGGGAGGTAGAGCCGCTCGTGGTCGGCCAGCGGGCACGCGGCGAGCAGGGCCCGCACGAGCGTGGTCTTGCCGCTGCCGTTCGGACCCCGCAGCCACACCGTCTCGCCGGCGTCGAGCCACACGTCC
>CAYMSU010000297.1:0-8202 GCA_964393165.1 uncultured Enterobacteriaceae bacterium | reverse complement strand
GGAAGAGAGCTTCGTGCGCACCGGCGAGCCGCTGCAGCTCGGGAACTCCCCGGCGCTCGCGGTCCCGGTCCCTCGCGGCCTCGAGTACATCGCGCGGATCACGTGGGCGGGGCCGGCTCGGTGTGAGGTGCGCGACGGCCGAGGGGCGGTCCATGCGCTGACCCCCGCCGAGGACCTCACGATCACGGTCGGCGCGGTGTCGCTACGACTGTCCCTCGTCGAGCAGTTCCGCCTCAAGCGGGCCACCCCTCCCTCGGTGTCCGGCTCGCTGGCGTTTCTCGCCGTGTTCCTGCTCTCGAGCCTCATCGTGGCCCAGGCTGCGTTCCTGGTGGAGCGTCGCTGCTGGGTCGAGCCCCTGATCCCGTTCTACTACGATCCCGCCTGCCACCAGGACCCGAGTGGCGTGGCCGGCAGCGCGTACACCGCCGAGTACCTCGCGCGACTCCTCCGAGACGATCTCGACGGCGAGGACATGGGGATGATCGAGCACCTCGACGAGATCGAGCGCCCCGAGGCCGAGAGGGAGACCAAGGACGTCTTCATGCCGGCGGGCAACGAGGGCCCGGTCTCGAAGATGGGCGGGGCGGACGAGACCGCGCCCGAGCCAATCCGAACCGACGCCGAAGAGATCCCGATCCGCGAGAAGAAGGTCGAGGAGAAGCAGCCCCTCTTCGTCGAGGAGGCCCCCACCGAGATCGAGGTGGTCGAGGAGCCGACCGAGGCCGAGGACGGGGTCGACGATGGCATCGAGGCGCCCGACCAGGAGGACCCGCCCGACGTCGAGCCACCGGCCGAGGAAGAGGAGGGCTGGGGAATCCCCGACTGGTACGACGAGAAGGACCGAGAGCTCGAGGAGATGGAGATCGAGGTCATGCTAGAGCTCGCGCGCCGGCGGCTCCGCATCGATCCGAACGACCCGACCGCGCTCTCGGTGCTCTCCTACTACCAGTACCTGGCCGGCGACTACGACGCGGCGCTCGACACCTACGACCGATTCATCGAGCTCTACCCGGAGAGCGCCGCTGGCTACAACAACAAGGCCCTCGTGTACAAGCGGCGCGGCGACTACGAGAAGGAAGAGGGCCTGTACCGGACCGCGCTGTACTACCAGCCGAACGACGTCACGGCGCTCAACAACCTCGCGGTGAACCTTTCGCACCAGGGCCGGTTCGAGGAAGCTCTCGCCATCATGCAGGAGCTGGAGGTCCTCGACCCCGACGACCCCTATGCCGACCTGCATCGCGCCAAGATCCATGCGGAGATCGGCAACGAGGACCAAGCGCTGCGCTACCTGCGCAAGGCGCTCACGGGTATGGCCGAGCTCGACACGCTGCACCACATCGAGTTCCGGCAGGACATCCGGCTGGACCCGAGCTTCGCCGAGCTTCGGAGCACCGAGCGCTTCCGCTCGATCCTCCACGAGTTCTACGGCGAGGCGAGCCCGCTCGAGGAGTGATCCCATGGCCGCGCGCGCGATCTACCCGGGCTCGTTCGACCCCCCTACGAACGGCCACGTCGACATCATCCGTCGCGGCCTCGGGCTGTTCGACTCCTTGATCGTGGCCGTGGGCAACAACCCCGCCAAGCGCTACCTCTTCGACCTCGACGAGCGCCAGAGGCTGCTGAAGCAGGCGATGCCGGACCTCGAGCTCACCATCGCGCCCTTCTCCGGGCTGCTGGTGGATGCGGCCAAGGAGCACGGCGCCTCGGTGATCGTGAGAGGCCTGCGGCCGCTCGGCGACTTCGACCTGGAGTTCCGCAACGGGCTCGCCAACCGGAACCTCACCGGCATCGAGACGGTGCTGCTGCTCGCAGACCCGGCGCATGCCTATGTGTCCTCGTCGCTCGTCAAGGAGATCGCCACGCACGGCGGCGACGTGTCGGCCTACGTCTCGCCCGCGATCCAGGAGGCGCTCGAGCGCCGCGTCGCTGGCTGACCCACGGTCACCCGGGCCTCACCCGTCCCCGCTCGGCCAGATTGGCATATCCTGCTCCCGAGACGTCAACCGAGGAGCGAGCGATGGCCATCGCGATCGCAATCTGGTGCTGGACGGTGACCGCACTCGCCAATCCCTGGCTGCTCGTGGAGCGGGGGCTCGTGGCGCACCAGCTCGAGAAGCACGACGAGGCGCGGGCGCTCGCGCTGGAGGCGCTCGAGCAGGCCCCTGCCCTGAAGGAAGCGCAGGAGCTCTACCTCGCAGCGTCCGCCGGGGCGGGCCTGGGCAGCCGAGCGTTGATCGAGCTCGCCGAGCTCCCCGAGGAGCCCGGCCCGTGGCACGACACGGTGACCGGGCTGCGGGCAGCGATCGACAGCGATGACTTCAAGGCGGTCCGCGCCCACGTGGAGCAGCTGAAGCTGCAGTGGCCGGAGCTCGCGATCCTCTGGCAGCCGCTCTTCGCAGCGTCCTCTGCAAAGCTGGCAAAGTACCGCACGAAGCTGCTCGCGCAGGAGCTGAAGTCCAAGGTCGTGGTCGAACACTCCACCGTGCGCCTGTACCAGCTGCGCCGCCTGCTCATCAGCGCGGGGCAGTGGGAGGACACCGTGGCGCTGCGCCTGCTCCTCACCGAGCGCGGCGAGGCTCCTCCGCCCGCCCGGCCGCCGCTCGGCCGGGTACAGCGCCCCGAGCTCGCCTACCAGCTCGCGAAGTCCGACGAGCCGGAGCTGCCGCTGGGCTACCCCTCGGAGCTCGTCGACGTCGTGTCGCGGATGTCGCGCACCTACCTCAAGGGCAAGCGCACGGACCCTGCTCGCGCGGCCTTCGATCAGCTCCGCGCGCGCACCGACCACCCGCACGCGTGGACGGGCGAGGCCGAGGTGTGGATGGTCGAAGCGGCTTACGACGAGGCGATCCTCGCGGCCACCGCGGGGCTGCGGGCCGCGACCGCGCCCCGCCGTGTAGATCTCGCGGTTCGCGACGAGGGGCAACGTCGGACGCACGCGAGCGAGGCGCTGTGGCGCCGCGCCCAGGCGCGGGCCGCCGCCGGGGACCTCCCCGGCGGCCTGGTCGATCTCACGCTCGCCCACCTGCTGGCAGAGGCGGTGCTCGACGACGGCCTCGCGGAGCGCGTCGACGAGGGCAACACCGCGCTGCTGCGGTCGCTGGAGGAGCGATACCGCTATCGCCGGCTGACTCCCTGGCAGCGTGCAGTGCAGCGGGCCGAGCGGAGCGACGACCTCGACGCGGCAGGCCAGCACCTGGCCAACGCGATGCTGTTGATCGCCGGGCCGACGCGAGCGGGGATGCGGATGGCCGAGCGGCCCGGCCCCTACCTCGAGCCCGTCGCCACGGTCCTGCACACCCGAGCGCGGGTTGCCGTGGCGCAGAGCGATCTGGTCGGCGCCCGAGAGGCCGCAGTCCTCGCCACCTTGCTTCACGACGACGCGCCCGCCGAGTGGTGGTCCCTGCGTGCCAACATCCACGACCGGCTCGGCGAGCCCGAGGCGGCCTTCGCCGCGTTCGCGGAGGCCCGCCGACGAGGCGCATCCGATGTGTCGGAGGGGCTGGCGAGGAACTTCGAGGGGCTCGGCGCCTGGGAGAGGGCCGCGCCTGCTCCGCTGCCCGACGCCACGGCCGCTCCCGGCCCGACGCCGGGAGCGTCGCCCCGGCCGGCCCCCGCCGCCCCCCGGGCGGCCCTGCCCGCCAAGGGCAAGCCATTTCCGCACTTCTCGGTCCCGACCGAGCGGGGGGAGCTGTCCACGAGAGACCTCCCCGGGCGCATCCTGATCATCAGCTTCTGGCGTGCGAGCTGCGATCCGTGCCTCAACCAGCTGCCCGCGCTGGGATCGATGGCACGCAAGTTGCGAGGATCCGCGCGGGATGCCGTGCTGATCGGAGTGAATCTGGACGAAGCGGAAGCCGACTTTCGGCGGGTCGAGCGGTTCGGCGAGGGCTGGGGGCAGCTCGTGCGCGCCCCCCGCCTCGCTGCGCAGTTCGGCGTCGACGCGCTCCCCACCACCATCGTGGTCGACGCGGAGGGCATCACCCGGGTCGTGGTGGAGGAGCCGATCGACGCGCCCCTGCTCGAAGCCCGGTTCAAGGCATCCTTGCCGTAGCCGATTCTCCTGACCTGCCGTCCATCGACGAGGAGTCGACTCCATGTGTGGAATCATTGCGTACATCGGACCCAACGAGGCGCTGCCTCGCCTCGTCGAGGGCCTGAAGCGGATGGAGTACCGGGGATACGACTCCGCTGGTGTCGCGCTGGCGGTGCCCTCCGGGTTGTGGTCGAGGAAGCAGGTCGGGCGCGTGGCAGGGCTCACCGACCACCTCCGCGAGGCGCCGGAGGCCCGTGTGGGGCTGGGCCACACGCGGTGGGCCACCCATGGTGGACTCACCGACCCCAACGCCCACCCGCACGTCGACCAGGGTGAGCGCATCGCCGTGGTCCACAACGGGATCATCGAGAACTCGTCGGATCTCCGGGCGATGCTCGAGGGCGACGGGATCACGTTCCGCTCGGAGACCGACACCGAGGTCCTGCCTCACTTGATCCGTAAGTTCTACCAGGGCGATCCGGCGGCCGCGGTGCGTCAGGCGCTCGCTCGGGTCCGCGGGACCTACGGCATCGCCGTGCTGTTCGCCGACCACCCCGACCTGCTGGTGGCCGCCCGGAACGGATCTCCTCTGGTGGTGGGCCTGGGGCAGGGCGAGACGCTGGTGGCGAGCGACCCCCAGGCGATCGTGGGGCACACCCGGCAGGTGGTCTACCTCCAGGATCGCGAGCTCGCGGTGGTCACCCACGACGGCGTCGACGTACAGACGATCGAGGGCCAGGCCGTCACCTCCGAGGTCGAGACGCTCGACTCCGACTACGTCCTGGCCAGCAAGGAGGGCTTCGCCCACTTCATGCTCAAGGAGATCCACGAGCAACCCCGCAGCGTCCGGCGCGCGCTCCGTGGCCGCGTGCAGGTCGAGGAGGGCAACGCCAAGCTCGGCGGGCTGAACATGACGCCGCGCGACCTCGTGGCGATCCAGCGGGTGATCAACCTGGGCTGCGGCACGAGCTACCACGCAGGCATGACTGCGGCGATGGCCCTCGAGCAGCTCGCGCGAGTACCCGCGCGGGCCGAGATCGCGAGCGAGTTCCGCTACCGGCACCCCATCGTTCCCCGCGAGGCGCTCTTCTTCGCGATCTCCCAGTCCGGAGAGACCGCCGACACCCTCGGTGCGATCCAGGAGGTCCAGCTCAAGGGCGGCGAGGTGATGGGCCTCGTCAACGTCGTCGGCTCGACGATCGCGCGCACCTGCGGGCGCGGCGTGTACGTGCACTCCGGACCCGAGATCGCGGTGGCCTCCACGAAGGCGTTCACGTCGCAGGTCGCGGCCTCTCTCGTCTTCACGCTCATGCTCGCGCGCTGCCGCAACCTCTCGCTCGAGGAGGGCCGACACGTCGCGCAGACGCTCGACGAGATCCCGGGCAAGATCGCCCAGTTCCTGCAGGAACCCGGTCCCATCCAGGAGGCCGTCGACCTGATCACGCCCGCTCGCTACGTCCTCTTCCTCGGCCGCGGGTTCTCCTACCCGGTGGCGCTCGAGGGCGCGCTGAAGCTCAAGGAGATCGCGTACATCCCCTGCGAGGGGTACCCGGCTGGGGAGATGAAGCACGGACCGATCGCCATGGTCGACCCCGGCGCCCCCGTCGTCTGCATCACGCCGCGCGACAGCCAGACCGAGAAGGCCATCGGCAACATGATGGAGGTCAAGGCTCGTGGCGCTAAGCTCATCTGCGTGCACACCCGCGGCGACGAGGAGATCGAGCGCCTCGCGGACGTCTCCATCCCCGTGCCGGAGACCGAGGACTACGCAAGTCCACTCCTCACGGTGCTGCCGCTGCAGTTGATTGCGTACCACGCCGGTCTTGAGCTGGGCCGGGACATCGACAAGCCGCGCAACCTCGCGAAGTCCGTCACCGTGGAATAGACGCCTGCCCTCCGGAGGCGTCGTGTCCATCACCGTCCGACCCATCACCGTCCGACCCATCGACCTGCCGCGCGACGCAGGGCGCTTCATCCGCTCCTGGTGGCCCATCTACGAAGACGACCCGCACTGGGTGCCGCCACTGGTCCTCGAGCGCAAGGCGTTCCTGAACCCGAAGAAGAACCCCTACTTCAACCACGCCGACATCCAGTGCTTCATGGCCTACGACGGCAGCAAGCCGGTCGGCACCATCGCCGCGTGCGTGGACCATCGGCTGCAGGAGCACGAGCCAGGCACCGGCAACCTCGGGTTCTTCGAGTTCGTGGACCAGACCGAGGTCGCCGCCGCGCTGCTCGAGCGGGCCACCGGGTTCCTCCGGGAGAAGGGGATGCGCAAGGCGCAAGGGCCCTTCAACTTCAGCAGCAACCACGAGTTCGGGCTGCTGGTCGACGGGTTCGACACCGACCCGGTCATCGCGAACCCCCACAACCGGCACTACTACGGGCGGGTCTACGAGGAGATCGGTCTACAGCCCGCGATGGACTGGTACGCGTACTGGATCGACTGGGGCGACGCGCCCGAGCGGGTGCTGCGGCTCAACGACCGCGTCCTGAAGCGGTACCCCGACATTCGCCTGCGCAAGGCGGACATGAAGCGGTTCGACGAGGAAGCCACGCTACTGTGGGAGATCTACAACGACAGCTGGTCCGAGAACTGGGGCCACGTCCACTTCAACCGGGACGAGTTCGACTTCACGGTCCAAGGCCTCAAGCAGGTCCTCAACCCCGACCTGTGCTGGTTCGTGTACATGGGCGACGAGCTCGCGGGCGCGGCGATCACGCTGCCCGACTACAACCAGGTGGTCAAGCCGATGAACGGCAGCCTGTTCCCGTTCGGCCTGTACCATCTGCTCACACGGCCCCGCCGGATCGACGCCATCCGAGTGTTCGTCCTCGGCATCAAGAAGGACTTCCAGCACCTGCCGCTCGGGTCGCCGCTGTACGTCAAGACCTGGGAAGAAGCGCAGAAGCTTCCGATCCGGGGCGCCGAGTGCTCCCTCGTGCTCGACACGAACCACCGCATGCGCGGCGCGCTGGAGAAGCTCGGCGGCCGCATCTACAAGACCTACCGGACCTACGAGATGGACCTCGAGTGATCGCTTAGTTGGGCGCCACGACGGCGGGGACGGACCACAGGAAGCCGTCCTCGGTCCACCCGAAGTGATGGGGGCCGACCTGCGCGCGGCCGTCGACGGGCAGCAGCCCCAGTGAGGGCGTGGCCAGCGGCGGGACCGGGGGAGGCCGAGGCACCGACGCGTCGCTGACCGTCACCACGCCCTCGACCACCCGGAAGCAGGCTCCGAGCGCGGTCTCGAGCCACACCGCTCCCTCCGTCCAGCGGCCCCGCAGGACGGTGTCGTCGGGCGAGAGCGGAAGCGTGAACGCGTGCGAGGTCGCGCCGGAGTCGGGGTCCACGGTCCAGCCACGCGCGTGCTGCCAGTCGATGGTCACGAAGCCCGTGGGGGTGCCGACGGTGGCGCCGAGCGCGAGCGCGGGGGTCCGGAAGCGGGGCCGGCCGGTACGCAGCGACCACACGACACCGCCCGGCCCGGCCAGCAGCTCGTCCCAGCGGGCGGGGCTGAACGAGGCGACGCCGCGCCGCATCGCTCGCTCCCCGTGGCGGACGACGCCGGCGTCGGTCAGCGTGCGGTAGGCCGTGACGGGAACCCCCTGGGCCTCGTGGGCGACCGCCCCCCGCACGAGGTCGACCCGCACGGTGCGCCCCTGTGCAAGCCCGGCAAGGTAGCGGCCGGAGCGACTGAACCTGAGCGAGGGCCAGGGGAGGGGAGCGGGAAGCGCTCGCGGCGTGCGCCCACCGATCGCGCCAACGCGTGCCTCGTGCGCATCCCCCCCCACGAGGGAGCCCCCGGGCCCGCTCACCCAGCGCGCGCCTACTTCCAGCACAGCGGCGGCCCGGGTGGCCCCGCGGTGCCGTGCGTACACGAAGCCGTCCGACCGCCAGGCGTCAGCGGGACCGGGGACCGACCGGCGGCGCGCCGCCGTGCCCCAGCCGGCGGGACCGGCCCACACCTCGCGGCCCCTGGCGAGCCAGGCGCGCACGCCCCGGCCGTCCCTCACCAGGTGACCCGCCTCGGCCCAGGGCAGGGGCACCACCTCGGCCCCGCGGCACCACCAGACGCGCGCCAGATCGCTCACGACAGGCTGCCGAGGCCACCACCACTGATCACCGCGCCCCAAGTGGAGGACGGCCGGTCGCACTGGGT
>CAYMSU010000296.1:0-8239 GCA_964393165.1 uncultured Enterobacteriaceae bacterium | reverse complement strand
GGTCCAGGTCTGCGCCCAGGTCATCGGCAACGACGCGGCGATGAGCGTGGCCGGCACCCAGGCCAACTGCCAGCTGTCACTCACCCGGCCTCATGTGGCGTTCTTGCTCACGTGGAGCGGGCAGCTCCTCGCGGATGCCTGCCGGTCGCTCGCGGACCGTGCCATCGCCGGCGTGGAGCCCAACCGAGCGCGCATCGACGAGCTACTCGAGCGCTCGCTGATGCTCGTCACCGCGCTGTCGAACAGGATCGGGTACGACTCGGCGGCCAAGATCGCGAAGCACGCTCACGAGCACAACCTCAGCCTGCGTGATGCAGCGCTCGGCCTCGGGCTCGTCTCGGCCGAGGACTACGACGCGTGGGTTCAGCCCCGAGAGATGACCTAGCGGTCGACTACTTCGCCTCGACGGCGTGGGGCTCGCGCCACTCGGGCCCCTCCTCCCAGCGATTCAGCACGAACGGAGAGACCAGGTGCGCGAAGAAGTTCTCGGGCAGGTGGGTGTCGGTGAGGCCCACCTCGTCAGGGCTTCCCTCTGGGAGGTATCGGGTGCCGAAGACCACATCCCATAGAATGATGTTGCTCCCGAAGTTGGTATTCGACTCGTCGAAGTCGGCGGAGTGGTGCCAGCGATGGAGGTCTGCCGTCGCGAAGACCCAGTTGAGGACCCCGTGGCGCAGCGCGATGTTGGCGTGCTGGAGCATGCCGTTGACCGCCGTGAAGACCGACAGCAGCGCGATGACCTCCAAGGGTGCACCCAACACAGTGAGCGGCAGGAGCTGGCTCCCGTAGGCGAGTACGGCGTTCATCGGATGGTTCCGGGCGCTCGCGAAGGCGTACAGACGCTCGGAGCTGTGGTGCATCGCGTGGATCCGCCAGAACACCGGGCTCGTGTGGCACGCGCGGTGGACCCAGTAGGCGCCGAAGTCCCCGACGATCAGCGCGAGCCCGAGCTGCACCAGCAGCGGCCACTCCGTGGGCCACAGGGTGGCCCCCACCACGCCCTGCAGCCACATCGCCCCAGCCGTGAGCAGTCCGACGGTGACGGCCCGATAGCCCTCGGTCGACAGGCCCGTGGTGAGCATGTGCAGCAGGTCGAGGCCAAAGTCCCGGGGCTTCGCGCGCCAGCGCTGCTCGAAGGGCATGAGCCGCTGCGCAGCAAGGATGGCGAGGGCGGACACGAGCATGACGGAGATCACCACCGCCATTGGGGGCAGGCCCAGTCGAAGCCCGACCGACGTGGCTCCGAGCGCGAGGGCCAGCAACCCTGGGTAGAGCGTCCACGTCAGCACTGTTCGCAGCATCGAAGTTCTCCTGGGCGGCCTGGGCTCTGGCTTGGGCTCATCACAGGGTTCGTATCGGTTCACCCCATTCCGACTCCCTGGTCATTTTCAGGAACTGTCGCTTGGGCGACACTCAGGTGCGAAATCTCTTCGCCTGCTGCGAAGTGCGTGAAACGCCTGGCAAGATGACGCCGTCGCCAGCGGGCATCCGAGCGTGGAGGCGCTGGCGTTCGCAACCGAATAAGTCGCCGCCGGAGGTGAGCGTGGCTCGTTCGCTGGCAGTGATTCTCGGCCTGACCGCCTGCGGTCCGTCGGAGCCCCCCGACTGTGAGGTCTCGGGGGTCCCGACCTGTGACTCCGAGCTCATCGTGCAGTTCCGCGACGGTCGGAGCGGACCGTTCCGGATCACACTGGCCGACAACCAGGGCATGAGCCTGGTCATCGACTGTCCCGACCTGGACACGGGGCTCAACGAGCTCAACGGCTACACCTGGGTGTGCGGCCAGGGCCGCGTCACCGTGAACACCGTCGAGAACTTCTTCGGCGACACGATCTTGGTCGGCGTCGGGTTTGGCGAGCAGGAGTCGGTGGAGCCCACCTGGCAGCGCGGCGGCGATGCCTGCGGTAACCCCTGCCGCTCCGCTACAATCGAGCTGTGACATGAGTAACCGCCCCCATCTCTGGATGACCCTGCGCGAGGCCGACAGCTCCGGGCCCGTGCGCTTCTTCCTGGTGCCGCGGGGCATCCGGCTTCCTGCCGGGGAGCTCAAGGTGCGCAACATGCAGCTCGGCACCCAGCTGGTGAGCGAGGAGGCACTCGCCGACTTCGAGGTCGACGCGGAGGCGGCCCAGGCCCACATCGACGCCGGCTGGTCCTCCTTCGTGGGCCGGGTTCAGGCCGCGTGGAACGACCTGCTCGGCCGTGAGGGCAGCTCGGGGCCGCCAGACCTGAAGGCGTGGCTGGGAGTGACCCCCGGCCAGGTGCTCACCGACGAGGAGAAGCGTCGCGAAGGAGGGCGCTCCCTTCTGTCGCGAGCCGGGTCGTTGTTCGGGCAGGACCTGGACGAGGAGCAGCTCGACAAGGTCGAGGAAGAGGTCCGCAACCTCCGGCAGACGATCTCCCGCGAGGGGGGGCGCCTGGCGGAGAACCTCGAGAAGGCAGCGGACTCCGCGGTCGACGCCATCCGCAAGAACCTCGGTGGGGGTGGCGGCGCCGGCGGCGGTCCGTCGTCCAGCTCCGATCCGGATCGGGAGGAGCCGTCGTGAATCAGCGCGCGCTGGTCGTCGCTGGGGCGGCGGTCGTCGCGGTGGTCCTCCTGCTGGGGCTCATCGCGCAGGACACGGAGATCGACCCGAGCGAGGTGGACGTGCCGGAGGTCGAGGCCGAGCCGGCGCCCGCGGAGGTGGATGTCGTGGAGGTGCCGGCCCCGCCGGAGCCGTCTCGGGGCGGTCCGCTCCAGAGGCCCGACGACGTGCCCGAGGGGGACTTCCCGGAGGAGGCGCCCCCGCCGGCCGACATCACGCCCGACGTCAAGCGCGACATGAACTACGCTGTCGACGACATCGTGAGGGCAGCTCGCGACGAGTGCATCGTGCCCTGGATCGACGAGATCCCGGATCCGACCGAGGCCGAGTTCGTCTTCGATGCCGTGCTGTGGAACGGCGTGCTCTACGACGCGAGCATCCGGTCTTTGAACGTCGACATCCCGCCCACGGTCATGGACTGTATCCGCGACCGGGTCTGGTACCAGGACTTCCCCGAGTTCGCGCTGCCCGGCGAGGTGAGGCTGCAGCGCAACGTCAGCTATCGGAACGAGGCGATGATGCCTCCGCAGTGATCTCCTGCGCAGGGTCGCTCGGCTCCCGGAGCGCGCCCATCTTCAGGTATCGAGCGACAGCGCGGATCACCTCCCGGTGGGCCATCAGGAACGTGTGCAGGGCAGGCACCGTCAAGTAGTCTTCGGCGCCGGGCAGGTAGGTCTCGCGGACGGTCACGGTCATGTCGTTGTCGCCCGGCAGCAGAGGGTTGAAGCCACGCTCGGAGCCGGTCCCGCCCGCGACGATGGCGAAGGGGACCTCGATGGGGGGCAGCTCGGCGGGCCTCCCAGGCTTGAGCTCGTCGAGCGCGGGCCCCGCCAGGGCGGCGAAGGGGCTCACCTGGCCGAGGCGGTCGGCGATCTCGGCACCCTGGCTCGGGGTCCCGAGAAGCACGAGCCGGTGTGGCGCGATTCGCTCGCGCCAGGCCTGGTCGCGCCGTGCGAGCACCGCCCGCGCGACCAGACCGCCCAGACTGTGGCCGACGAAGGAGACTCGCCGGGTGTCCGACATCCGGTCGAGGAGCTCGTCGAGCAGATCCGCGTGCGCGCGGACCCCCTGACGCGTGGACGGGTAGTTGACTGCCTGCGCGTTGTAGCCGTGCTGCCGCAGGGCTCGAACCATGGGTCGGAAGGAGTCCTTCGAGCGAAAGATGCCGTGGAGGAGGAGCACCAGGTGGTCTGAGCGCTCCTCTTCCCCGGCCGTGGCTTCCTCGAGGGCGCGGGCGCAGGTGACCAGGTCGCCGACCGCGAGGCGCCGATCTGCGGGATCGAGGAGGCGGTGGCGGCCCGTGCGGACGTGCCGCTGGATGCGGTGGCTGGCCCGCAGCCACACGTCGCCCCACAGCTGCTTGCCGCCCATCGTGGGGAGCGCCGGCCAGGCCCCCGCCACGTCAGCGCCGCTCGGGGGACGCCGGCTGGCCGCTGGCAGCGTCGTCGCTCGCGGCCTCGCCGCCGAGGCTCCCCCCGGTCTCCTCCTCGCCTTCCTCGTCCTCCGACTCCGGATCGGCGGGCTCGGAGAGATCGGGGTCGACCGTGAGGACCAGCTCCACTCGACGGTTGGCTTGGCGCGCCTGCGGCGTGTCGCCCTCGGCGAGTGGCCGGGTGCCCGCGAAACTGGTCGCGGACAGCCGCGCGTCCACCTCACTCGCCTCGAGGGCGTGCAGCACGGCCACGGCTCGACCGAACCCGCGCTCCCAGTTCGAGGCGAACTCGGCCGAGTGCGTGGGCGTGGTGTGGGTGTGCGCCTCGATGGCCACCTGGCGCCCCGGGATGCCCGACAGCGCCGCTGCGGCATCCTCCACGATCTTCAGCCCACGCGCCGACAACGTGCTCCGACCCTCCTGGAACAGCTTGCGGGTGGGGATCCGCACGACTGTGGCAGGCCCCCGGCGCAGCACGCTGACGTAACCGGCCTCCTCCAGGGCGCGAAATGCCTCCTGGGCCTGCTCGTGGCTACGATCGAGGAACGCCGCCTCCATCTCCATGTGGAAGTGCTCCCGCAGCCGCGCCTGCATGTCCGCGAGGGCCTGCTCGCCGGCGCTGGGCGGCTCGTCCTCCGCCTCGGGGGCAGGGGAAGGCTCGACCCTCGGCGGTCGCCGACGCCGCCGACGCAGAGACGTGAGCTCCTCCTCGAGCTGGGCGATCTTGCCGAGCGCCTCCCGGAGATCGACGGCCAGCGCGAGCTTCTCCGACCGGAGCCGGTCGATCTCCCCGTCGCGTAGCTCGGTACGCACGCCGAGCTCGTCGAGCTGGACCTGGCGCAAGACGATCTCCAGGGTGAGATCCTCCACCTGCTCCTCGAGGTCGCGGATGTCGGTGAGGCACTGCTCCGCGCGTGCCGCCATGGTGATGCGGGTGGCGTCGAGCTGGACCTCCAGCAGCTCGTGCTTGCCCTTGAACACGCAGCCTGGGCTCGCGACCACGGTGACCGCGAGCCCGAGCGCAAGCCCCCACCAGCCCCCCTGCGGCGTCACAGGACCGCCCAGGAGGCGCGCATGAGCACGCTCTGCTCGAGCTGGGTCTCGCTGAGGACCTGGGGAAGCCGCTCGATGTTGAGGAAGTAGATGACCGACAGGTTGCGGGTGAGCCGCAGGTTCAGCGTGTTGCGCCACTCGATGCTCGGGCGGGTGATGTCGCCGAAGTCCGCGAAGATCTCGAGGTCGGTGGCGTAGACGGCCCAGCCGGCCAGGCGCGCGGTGGCCACGACGGTGGACTCGAGGCCCTCTTGGTTGAACGACTCGACCTCGCGGTAGCGTGTGACCGGGATCGTGCCCGTGTCGTCGGCCTCCTCGACGGTCGACAGGAACACCCGGGCGCCGTTGAAGCGGTTCTGTCGGAGGCCCAGCCCGACGCGCCAGTTGAGCGTGAGCCGTCGGGTGTTGAGCAGTCGTGCGTTGAGCCCCGCGCCTTGCCGGATGATCGACGGGGACCACGGGTCCGCGACGAAGAACTGGTTGCTCGCGTTGCGCTCCGCGTCGGGGTCCACGATCTCCCCCTCGCCGATGGGCGCGCCACTCTCGTCGACCCGCTGGAATCGGGTGCGCTCGTCGACGAGCTGGTTGGTCTGGAACGCCTGTGTCTCCGCGGCGGCACGAGCGTAGGGCCCGTAGCGGGGCTTCAAGAAGAAGGTGTACAGGGCGTCGAGGCGGATGCGGTCGCGCGTCTTGACGACGAGCGGGTCCGCGTCTTCGTCGGGGCGCAGCCAGGAGCCTCCCTCCTCGATCTGGGCGAGCAGTGTGGCCGAGTGCCGATCCGCGTTGTAGGCGAACTGCCCATCGATGAAGATCGAGCCGGCGAGCGTGAGCTGGCTCGTCACGCCGATGAAGTTGCTCTGCTGGGCGAGGGACCCCACGGCGCCGATCACCAGGCTCGAGAAGAGGCGGCGGGTGGAGTCCTTGGGCGACCCGAACTCGTCGGGAAGGAGCACGCCGGAGCCCTGGAACTCGCCGGTGTCGCGGTCGAGCACGAGCCGGTAGCGCACGAACCCCCCGGGCGGCACGTAGACCGTCGCGAAGTCTCGCAAGGCCCGGTAGTTGCTACCCTGGCGCACGATCCGGTACACGCCGGGGGGCAACAGCCAGGTGCGCAGCTGCTCTCCCTGCAGCGTGTCGGCGCCGAAGCCCGCTCCGAACGGCTCCCGCGTGTACGAGCGGATGATCTCGTACCCACCCCGGTGGGGAACCCGTCGGTCGTCTACGACCTCGATGCGGAGCGCGCCCCACTTGACGGGCACGACGCTCGTCTCCCCCTCGATCACGGTGACGGCCTGCCCCACACCCTGGCCGGGGCCTCCCGAGGTGACGATCACGACGTAGTTGCCGGGGTCCGCGAGGACGCGCTCGCCCGTCGGGATCGACAGGACCTCGTCGGTGGCTTCGTTGACGAGCAGGGGCTGTGGCTCGTTCAGCGGGTCGGTCATCGCCGGCACGAAGATCGCCCCCTTGCCGAGGGGGATATCGACCTCGTCTTGCTCGACCTGGACGTCGGCCGGGGGCTGGGTCCACTCGAAGGGCGGGTCGGTCGCCATCGACGAGCCCGGCCGCAGGCACAGCAACACGAGCCCGAGCACGGCGAGACAGTGGCTGGCTACTCGATAGCGCATGCTGGCTTTGCCTCCTGCGCGAACTTCTGGATGGCCTCGATGGCCTGCCGCACGCCCCGGGTGGCGAACATGCGCGCCATGCCAGCCGGGATTCGCCCCCCCGGATCTGAGTGAAGGTAGTACTCCACGTACGTGGATCGCTCGTCGAGCGCCACGAGGAACCACGCACCCTTCGAGAACCCGATGGGGACCGCCTGGCTGATCATCTTCTGCCCGCTCTCGGTCTTGACCAGGCTCGCGTCGGTCGACGAGGACCAGGACAGCTCACGGACGGCACCGCCGCTCGCGGTCTGGACTCGCTGGTTCTTGGAAAGCATGCCGATCCACCATCGGTCCGACATCATCGGCACCGGCAGGTACTGCAGGACCTTTCGCTTGGCGGCGCATGGGCGCCCCTCGAGGAGCTCGGAGTAGGCGACCGGGGTGTAGCCGGGGTGGCGTGTCTCGTCGTTCAATGCCGCCCAGAACCGGCTGATCGGCAGCGGGACCACGGCGAGGCCGTAGGCCCGGTTCCCCCCCCCCGAGCTCTCCAGCAGCCCCGTGATCACGCCGCCCGACGCGACCTTGCGCAGGTCCGCCTCCGACGGCCGGTGGCCGTTCACCTGCCGCAGACTGCGGTGCTCGTGGACCTGCTGCAGTCTGGCGATGAGCGCCTCGGGCGAGTGGGCGTCGGATGTCGACGACATCCATACCAACAGCAGCGTGATCAGTGGCCCCTCCGGCCCGAGCCGGCCCCCCTGCAGCCTAACGGGTTCCGCCTGCGTCCAGATAGCGCGACCACTGCGCGTCGCGCTCGGAGATCCGCCCCTCCGCCTCCTCGCGGATACGAAGCGCGGCCACCACGGTGTATGCGCCGCGCCACGCTCCCGAGGGAAGCTCCACCTGCCAGTCCTCCACGTCCGTCCACGGAAGCTCGACGGTGCGCCCAGGGCCCCGGAGTGAGGCTTTCACACGCTCGGCGCTGGCGTCGACCACGTCGGCCCAGTGGCCCGCATACTCCCCGTCGCGGCGGCGCACCCGTACCTTGACCATCGCGGTCCGCGGATGCTGGGCGGCCAGCTGACGGAACACCCCGAGCGTGCGCTGGGCGCTCTCGCGGGCCTTCACGAGGCGGGGGTGCTCCGGGTGGATGCGCACCCGCCGAGGCGGAGGGGGCGGTCGCGACATCAACCACCAACCGAGCGCCCCCGCCGCCACGAGCAGCACGGCGACGCCGATCAGATCGGGACTCAGGGGTAGAGCAGGCATGCGTCCCGGTAGCTCTCCCGGGGACGCGGTACATCGTCCCAGGGCACTCCCGGCTCTGCCGCGTAGCGGGTGCACAGCAGCAGCAGGCCCTCCTCGCAGCGGCGGGACTGGCGGGCCATCCGAGGGCATCCGATGGCCACGAAGCCCATGTAGTCGCAGAAGTTGTGCCAGCCCCCCGGCTTCGTGAGCGACTGGGGCAGACCATCCTCGGTCAGCGGCCGACTCGCACAGGGGAACCCGGCGCCCTGGAAGACTCGCCGCAGGACTCCCGATGCGGTGTCGGGCGAGTCGCC
>CAYMSU010000295.1:362-8248 GCA_964393165.1 uncultured Enterobacteriaceae bacterium | reverse complement strand
GCGGTACTTCGGGGAGCTCGGAGCGTCGGCCGCCGCCAGCCCTTAGCCTTCGGCGGTGGCCGCCTGCACGTCGAAGCTCTCACCGCACCCGCACACCCGGCGGACGTTCGGGTTCTCGAGGACGAAGCCGCTCACCAGCTCGCTGTCGCTCCAGGTGAGGACGGACCCGGCAAGGAACGGCAGGTGGAGCGGGTGCACGAGGATCTTCGCCCCGCCACGCTCGAACACCACATCCTCCTCGCCCTGTGAGTCCTCGAACGCCAGCTCGTAGGCGTAGCCGGAGCACCCACCATCCTGCAGGCCGACCCGCAGGCCCACGTAGGCGCCCGGATTCTCTTGCTGGACCTCGAGGATGCGCTGGATGGCGCGATCCGACAGCTCGATCTCCACCTGAACCTCCGCTCCGGCCTCATAACAAGTCAAGTGATACGACCGCCGCTCCCTTCCCCTCGCGGGCCCGTAGGAGCGCCCTTCAGCGTGAACCTCACCTTCGTCGACGCCTATGACTCGTTCACCCACAACCTCGTGCACGGCCTCGCAGCCGCCGGTGCGCGCGTGACCGTCGTCCGCTGCGATCGCGTGGCGATCGCGAGCCTCCTCCGCGCCGATCTCGTCGTGCTCGGCCCCGGTCCGGGGTCCCCGGCCCAGGCGGGCGCGCACCTCGAGGCCGTCCCCGCGCTCGTCGGTCGGGTGCCCCTGCTCGGCGTGTGCCTGGGCCACCAGGCGCTCGCGCAGGCGCTGGGCGGTACGCTCCGGCTCCACGCCCCGGTCCACGGCCACCCAACCCCGATCGAGCACGACGGCACAGGCCTGTTCGAGGGCCTGCCGTCCCGCGTGCCGATGACCCGCTACCACTCGCTCGGCGTCGACGTCGTGCCGCCCCCGCTGCGCGTCTGTGCCACGGCCGAGGACGGCTCCATCCAGGGGCTGGCCCATCGCACCGCGCCCGCTTGGGGGATCCAGTTCCACCCCGAGTCGGTCCTCTCGGGGCAGCCGGGCCAGGCGTTGCTCGCGCGCTTCGTGGCGCTCGGCCGGCAGTGGTGGGCCGGGCGGCGCGCTCAGGGCCCGGCGGCGGCGCCCGCCCGCGTCGCAATGCGGTAGATCCGCAGCGGGATCTGCAGCGCCACCACGAGGAACAGCGGAGGGCCCAACAGGTTCATCCGGAACGCCTCGAGCACCTGGCCGTGGCCGAGGAAGACGAAGCTGCGGGTGAGGCCACAGCCCGGGCAGCCGATTCCCGTGAGCCGCCGGAAGCCGCAGAGCACGGGCACCTCGTAGCCAAACAGCGTGAGGGTGGAGGGCGACGGGGACATGAGCGCGGCCGCGCCCAGGATGGCCGCCGCGATCGCGATCACCACCGCATCGGCGAACCACCACCGCGAAGTCAGGAGCCCGAGCTGGCCAACGAGTCTGCTCACCCCTGCCTACTACCGTCGATTCGACCGAGCTGCCGCGCCATCCGGTCGACGATGCCGTTGACGAACGCCCGCGAGTCGGCGGTGCCGAACCGCTTCGCGAGCTCGATCGCCTCGTTGATCGCGACCGTGGCGGGGATGTCGAGGCACTCGAGCAGCTCGTAGGCGGCGATCCGCAGCACGTTGCGGTCGACGACCGGCATGCGGGCCAGCCGCCAGTTCGTGCTGCACTCGTCGATGATCTCGTCGATCCGACCCCGGTTCGACTCCACCCCGTGCGCGAGGCGCTGCGCGAACTCCATCTCCTCGCTCTCGGGCAGGCGCTCCCCCTCGATGCCCTCCCCATCCATCATGCCCGACCACAGGTCGTTGAGCGCAGCCGCGGCGGAGACCTCGCGCAGGTCGGTCTCGAACAGGGCTTGCAGGGCGAACTGGCGCGCGCGACGGCGTGAGGCCATGTCAGGGCTCCAGGCGACCGAGCAGGGAGGCCATCTCGATGGCCGCGGCTGCGGCCTTCGCGCCGTGGTTCCCCGCCTTCGTGCCCGCCCGCTCGATCGCCTGCTCGATCGTGTCGGTGGTCAACACGCCGAAGATGACGGGCACACCGGTGTCGAGCGCGGCTCGGGAGCAACCCGAGGCGCACGACGAGACCACGACGTCGAAGTGGGGCGTAGCCCCCCGGATCACCGCACCGAGAGCAATCACTGCCGCGTAGCGGCCCGACGCGGCCATCCGATGGCAGACGAGCGGCAGCTCCATCGCGCCGGGCACCCAGGCGAGATCGACGCGCGCTCCTTCGACGCCGGTGCGGCGAAGCACGTCCTCGCACCCACGCACGAGCGGCTCTACGACGAGATCGTTGAACCGCGCAGCCACGACCCCGAAGCGACCGCCAGGGTCTCCGAGGTGGCCCTCGACCACATTCACGATGACCTCCCGCCCGCGAGCAGCGGGACCCACTCGCGGATCTGCAGCCCGTAGGCCTCGATGCCCACCACCGGCCGGCGCGACGACGTGAGCAGGCGCAGGTCCCGCAGGCCGAGGTCGCGCAGGATCTGACAGCCCGTGCCGAGATCCCGCAGGGCATCGGCGGCTCGCGGAGCGGGCGCGGACTCCTCCGCGCCGCCTCCGAGCTGGGAGCGAAAGCCCCGCTCGAGCGCAGGAAGGGGCATCGACAGGTGCATGAAGACGACGGCGCCGCAGCCCTCGGCCCGGATCGCCCGCATCGCGGCCAGGGCCGCGGCCCCCACTGGGTTCGCCTCGGGATCGAGGAACGCCCAGGGAGGTGGAGCGGCCTGCACCCGCACGAGCGTCGCGGTCTCGCGGAGCTCGCCGCACCACAGGGCCTGGTGCAGCCCCCCGGTGGTGACGCTGCTGTACAGCCGGGTGCGCCACTCCCCGAGACCCGGCACCTCCATGGTGGACTCGAGCTCCCGCTTGACGACGCGCTCGTTTCGCATGCGGTACTTGATGACGTCGGCGACCGCGCAGATGCGGATGCCATGAGCCACGCCGAACTCCTTGAGCTCGGGAAGCCGTGCCATCGTGCCGTCGGGGTTCATGACCTCGCAGATCACCGCGCTCGGATCGAGCCCCGCCAGCCGGGCGAGATCGACCGAGCCCTCGGTCTGTCCCACGCGCTCGAGCACCCCCCCGTCGCGAGCGCGCAGCGGGAAGATGTGGCCCGGCGTGACGACGGTCCGCGGCGTGGCCCCCTCCGAGATCGCGACCTGGACGGTGCGCGACCGGTCCGCGGCGGAGATGCCGGTGGACACCCCCTCCCGCGCCTCGATCGAGACCGTGAACGCCGTCTGGTACGGGCTCTGGTTGTTGCTCGCCATCATCGGCAGCCCGAGGCGCTCGACCTGGCGCGACGTGAGCGGCAGGCAGATCAGGCCGCGCGCGTGGGTGGCCATGAAGTTGATCGCCTCGGGCGTGACCTTCTCGGCCGCGATGATGACGTCGCCCTCGTTCTCCCGATCCTCGTCGTCGACCAGGATCACCATGCGCCCATCGCGCAGGTCTTGCATGGCGAGCTCGACCCGACGGATGGGGTCGGCCGGCATCACCTCGAAGTCGTCTCCCGGGCGGGGCTGCGTGTGCATGGGGGTCTCCCCGGGGGGGTCTAACGTGTGGGATCGGCCGTTCGAAGCGCGGCCAGCGGGTCGGGCGCGAGCCCATGGGCGAGACGGTACGTAAGCCGCACATCGGGACCCGTGCGAGCCACATCGCGCAGGTCCATGGGGATGGCCTCGGCCAGCGCCTGCAGCGGAGGCCCGCCCACGAAGCCCCTGCCCCCGGGCAGCAGCCGCGGCGCGACATAGAGCACGACCCAGTCGGCGAGCTGCCCGTCGAGCAGCGCCCGGTGCACGAGGCCCCCGCCCTCGACCAGGATCCGGTGCAGGCCTCGCTCGGCGAGCGCCCGGAGCGCTGCCTCGGGGTCGACGCCGCCGCCGGGAGCCCGCGGCACGCGGACCAGCTCCGCCGAGAGCTCCCGCAGGGGGGCGTCTTCGGCGCAGACGACCACCGGAGGGCCCCCTCCCCCGGGACCCTCGGCCACTGCGAGCAGCCGCGCGGTGCTCGGGATCCGCAGGTCCGAGTCCCACACCACGGCGCGGGTGGGCTTGCGCGGGACCCCCTCGCCCGACGCCGGGAGGCCGCGCACGGTGAGCCGGGGGTCGTCGGCGAGCACCGTTCCAATCCCTACCAGCACTGCGTCGTGCGCGTCCCGCAGGCGGTGGGCGTCGGCACGGGAGGCCTCCCCCGTGATCCACCTCGACTCCCCCGAGGCGGTCGCGATGTGGCCGTCGGCCGTGATCCCGGCCTTGCAGGTGACCTCGGGCAGGCCGACGGTGATCGCGCGGGCGAAGCCGAGGATCCGCTCGGCGCAGTCGGCCTCGAGCGCCCCAAGCGAGACCTCCACGCCGCCCGCACGGAGCTCGCCCACGCTCCTGCCCTGCATCGGCGGGTACGGGTCCAGCACCCCCACGACGACGCGCGCGACCCCGGCCTCGAGCAGCGCGGCCGAGCACGGCGGCGTGCGGCCGTAGTGGCAGCACGGCTCGAGGGTGACGTACATGGTGGCGCCGCGCGCGCTGTGCCCGCGCTCCGCGCAGTCCGCCAGCGCCACCCGCTCTGCGTGGGGCCCTCCGGCCGGGCGCGTGAACCCCTCGCCTACGAGCTGGCCCTCGCGCACCAAGACGGCCCCGACCGCCGGATTCGGCGCTGTGTGCCCGAGCGCGCGGTCGGCCAGCGCCAGTGCGCGCCGCATCCACCGTGCTTCCTCGGCTGGCGCGCGGGCGCTCACGGCCGCTCTCGCAGCGGCAGGATGGCGTCGGCGAACTGCTGTACGCTCTCGAATGCCTCGTAGACGCTCGCGAACCGCACGTAGGCGACCGCGTCGACCTCGCGGAGCACGTCCATCACGACGTGACCGACCTGCGACGAGGCGACCTCGGGCGTGTGCAGCCCCACCAGGCGGCGCTCGACCTCCCGCACCGCCTCCTCGATTCGCTCGGCCCCGATCGGCCGCTTGCGGCACGCGAGGGAGATCCCGTAGGACACCTTCTCGCGCGAGAACGGCTCCCGCCGGCCGTCCTGCTTGATGACCCAGGGCAGGCGCACCTCCACCCGCTCGAGGGTGCTGAAGCGGTGCCCGCACGCCTGACAGCTCCGCCGCCGCCGGATCGCGTCGGGCACGGTGCGCGAGTCGACGACCCGACTGTCCGAGTCCTGGCAGACGGGGCAGCGCATCAGATGAGCAGGTCGCTCCGATAGACCGGGAAGGCCTTGCACAGCGACCGCACCTCGCCCCCCACGCGCTCGATCACGTCCGCATCGTCGGGGTTGAGGACCACATCGGCGATCCAGGCGCCGACGAGCTTCGCCTCGTCGGTCCCGAGGCCGCGGGTGGTCATGGCCGGCGTGCCGATGCGGATGCCGCTCGTGACGAACGGGCTGCGCTTCTCGCCGGGGACCGTGTTCTTGTTCACGGTCATGTGGGCCCGACCCAGCGCATCCTCTGCGTCCTTGCCCGAGCACCGCTCCCCGAGGTCGACGAGCACGAGGTGGTTGTCGGTGCCCCCGCTGACGAGCTTCAGTCCGCGCTCGACGAGCACCTCGCCCAGGGCCTGGGCGTTGTCGATCGTCTGCTGCGAGTACTCCCGGAACGACGGCAGCTGCGCCTCGCCGAAGGCCACCGCCTTGGCCGCGATCACGTGCATGAGCGGGCCGCCCTGGGTGCCGGGGAACACCGCCTTGTTCATCTTGGGGGCCCACTCCCGGTTCGCGAGGATCAGGCCACCCCGGGGCCCCCGGAGCGTCTTGTGGGTGGTGGTGGTGACGAACTCGCAGTGGGGCACGGGGCTAGGGTGCAGCTCTGCCGCGACGAGGCCCGCGATGTGGGCGATGTCGGCCACGAGCAGCGCGCCCACCTCATCCGCGATCTGGCGAAAGGCCGCGAAGTCGATGATCCGCGGGTAGGCGCTCGCCCCCGTCATGATCAGCTTGGGCCGGTGCTTCAGCGCGAGGTCCCGCACCTGGTCGAGGTCGATTCGCCCCGTCTCGATGTCGAGCCCGTAGTGGTGCGCCTCGTAGATCAAGCCCGAGCTGTTGACCGGCGAGCCGTGCGTGAGGTGACCGCCGTGGGTGAGATCGAGCCCGAGCAGCACGTCTCCCGGCTCCATCGTGGCCAGGTACATGGCGGCGTTGGCCTGGGCCCCCGAGTGCGGCTGTACGTTGGCGCCTACCGAGCCGAACAGCTGCTTCGCGCGATCGCGCGCGATCTCCTCGACCACGTCGACGTGCTCGCAGCCGCCGTAGTAGCGACGACCGGGGAGGCCCTCCGCGTACTTGTTCGTGAGGACGGTGCCGAGGGCCTGCAGCACGGCCTCCGAGGCGTAGTTCTCGGAGGCGATCAGCTCGAGGTCGTCCTGCTGGCGGTCGAACTCGGCCGAGATGGCGGCGAAGACCTCTGGGTCTTGTGTGGCGAGCGGCTCCATGGACGCCTCCGGGTCCGGGTTAGCCGCTAAATCTGATCGGGAGCGGTCGGCCCGTCAAGGAACCGCATCAACCGATCTTGCCGACCCGACGTGCGTGTCGACCGCCCTCGAACGACGTGGCGAGCCACGCCTCGACGAGCGCGAGGGCGAGCCCCGGGCCCACCACTCGCTCGCCCAGGCAGAGCACGCGCGCGTCGTTGTGGGCCATGGCCATCCGGGCCGAGAACACGTCGCTCACCACGGCCGCGCGGATCGACGGCACCTTGTTGGCGGTCATCGCCATGCCCTGCCCCGTGCCGCACACGAGCACGCCGCGCTCGGCCTCGCCGGCCGCCACGCGCAGTGCCACGGCCTTGCCGAAGTCGGGGTAGTCCACCGACTGATCGTCGTGGGCGCCGAGGTCTTCGACCTCGTGACCCAGCTGCCGGAGGTGGTCGGCGAGGGCCGACTTGAGGTGGAGCCCGGCGTGATCCGAGCCGACGGCGATGCGCACGGGGGCGTCTCCCAGGGACTCGCGAGCTACCGGGCGTGGGCCTTGATGTAGTCCACCGCGTCCTGCACGGTACGGATCTTCTCCGCCTCGTCGTCGGGGATCTCGATGTCGAACTCCTTCTCGATCGTCATGACGAGCTCGACGATGTCGAGCGAGTCGGCGTTCAGATCGTCGATGAACGAGGCGGCGAGCACCACGTCCGCCTTCTTCACGCCGAGGCTCTCGGCGATGATGTCCCGGACCTTCGCGACCAGATCGTCGTTCGACATCCTTGCTCCACTCCTGACTTCGACCGGTGCCCGGCTCGGGCGGGGTGACGACCGCGTGACGCGCACGCTCTCTCACGACCGGGGCGCCGCAGTATATCGCCCCCGATACCTCGGCAAGCCGATCTCGCAAGCAGACGCGAAGGGGCAGGGTGCGCCCCGGCCCGTGCTCTCGGGGGCTCAGTGCCCGGCCATGCCGGCCGCGACGCGCTCGACGAGGTTGCCTGCCGCGGCCTGGTACGCGAGCCCGATCGCACGCCGGACCGCCTGCGGGGTGGCGCGGCCGTGGCCCACCACCACCGTGCCCTTGGTGCCGAGCAGCATGGCTCCTCCGTACGCATCCCACGCGACGCGCTCCCGAAAGCGGCGCAGCGCACCGCGCATCAGGAACGCTCCGGCGCGGCTCACCGGGCTCCGCTCGATCTCCTGGCGGAGCAGGTGCGTCATCGTGTTGACCGCCGCTTCGGCTGCCTTGAGGAGCACGTTCCCGGTGAAGCCGTCGGTCACCAGCACGTCGCAGCCCCCCTCGAGGGCGTCTGTCGGCTCGATCGGCCCGACCGTTCGCAGGTCTGGCCGCTCGAGCAGGGGCAGGACAGCGCGAACCCCCGCGTGACCCTTGGAGGGCTCCCGGCCGTTCGAGAGCACGCCCACGCGCGGCCGTGAGATGCCCAGCGCCTCAGCGTAGGCCACCCCGAGGACCGCGAAGGTCGCG
>CAYMSU010000295.1:0-352 GCA_964393165.1 uncultured Enterobacteriaceae bacterium | reverse complement strand
GCAGCTCGGGGCGGACGTCGACGTTGGCCCCCGCGTCGAGCATGACCAGGCGGCCGCCGTCGGATCGAGGCAGGACGGTGGCGATGGCGGGGCGCTCCACCCCCGGCAGCGCGCCGAGATCGAAGAGCGCGGCCACGAGGACCGCCCCCGTGTGCCCGCACGAGACGAGGCCCGCCGCCCGGCCGTCGGCGACCTCGCGCATGGCGACCCGCAGCGAGGACCGGTCGGACCGGCGGACCGCCGCGACGGCGGACTCCCCCATGCCCACGACGTCGTCGGCATGGACGATCTCGAGATGGTCGTGCGCGAACAGCTCCGATTCCGCCAGGTCGCGGGGGATGGCGCCGCAATT
>CAYMSU010000294.1:0-8251 GCA_964393165.1 uncultured Enterobacteriaceae bacterium | reverse complement strand
TCACGTTGTGCTGGGCGCCGGCCGCAATGGCGATCCCTTCCTCGTTGGGGAGCGCCGTCTGGCCCGTGGCGGCAGCGCCGATGATGTTGCCCTGGACGTGATTGCTGATCGTCCCACTGTTCTGGATGATGACGCCAACCGTCGTGTTGCCACTGATCAAGTTGCGCGAGCCGGGATGTCGGGAGAAGTCCACCGCCCAGCCCCCACGGGCGACGACCTTCACGATGGCGGGATCCTCGGCCCCGCCCTGGAGAGGCGCGGACAGGGTGGCCACCGGAGCCTTGGCCAGCGACTCGGTGACCTGCGCGACGGCCGACGGCTCGAGGAACGGCAGGTCCGCTTGCACCACCACCACGGCGACCTCGGAGGGCGCAACCCGGGCGGCGCGCTGGGTGCCCGAGTCCGCTTCGCCGGTGATCCTCACGTCTGCCCCGAAGGCGCGTGCGACGTCGGCGACGCGCGGGTCGTCGGTCGCGACCACCACGTGGTCCACGCCTTCGGCCGCGCACGCGGCCTGCCACACCCGCTGCACCATGGGGACACCGCCGATGTCGGCGAGGACCTTCCCCGGCAGCCGGGAGGACGCCCAGCGAGCAGGCACGACCGCCCACACCGGAATCTCCGAGCGGACCGCCCTCAGCGCTTGGAGAACTGGAACCGGCGGCGGGCGCCGCGCTGGCCGTACTTCTTCCGCTCGACCTTTCGCGCGTCGCGCGTGAGGAGACCCGCGGTCTTGAGGACGGAGCGGTAGTCGGGGTTGACCTTGAGGAGCGCCCGCGCGATGCCCAACCGAACGGCGCCCGCCTGCCCGCTGAGCCCGCCTCCGGTGACCGTGATGTGGGCGTCGAACTTCTCGTGCGTCTCCGTGAGGACCAGCGGCTGCCGGAGGTCCATCACCAGGGTGGGACGCGGGAAGTAGGTGTCGAGCGGCCGCTTGTTGACGAATACGTGGCCGTTGCCGGGACGCAGGAAGACGCGCGCGCTCGCGGTCTTGCGCCGCCCCGTGCCGTAGTACTGGACGATGTCTGCCATGGATGTGGTCTCTACACTGCCGGGAAGGGCTGGGGCTTCTGCGCTGCGTGCGGATGCTCACTGCCTTTGTAGACCTTGAGCTTGCCCATCAACGTACGGGAGAGCCGGTTCTTCGGAAGCATGCCCTTGACGGCTTGCTTGATCATGCGCTCTGGATCCTGCTCGCGCACCGTTCGCGCATCGCGCGAGTGCAGCCCGCCGGGGTAGCCGGAGTACCGGTGGTAGTGCTTGCGGTCGAGCTTGGCTCCGGTGAGCCGGACCTGGGAGGCGTTGAGCACGACGACGAAGTCACCGGTGTCGACGTGGGGCGTGAACGAGGGCTTGTGCTTGCCACGGAGCACCGTCGCGATGCGGGAGGCGAGGCGCCCGAGCTCGAACTCGGAGGCATCGACCACAAACCAGGCTCGCTCGATCTCGCCCGGCTTCGCGCTGTAAGTACGCATCGACCATTCCTCTTCGACCGTGGCGAAGGCCAGGGCCGAAGCGAGCTTGTGAAACGAGACGGGGCCGTCGCATGATGCAACGGCCCCGTGACCGACTCTAGCTATTGGAGCGCCAACCTCCCGTCAAGGGAAGCCGGCACCATGCGCCTAGAGATTGTCGAGCAGCAGCTGGATGTCCGGCGGGTTGCTCTCCTCGCCGATCGGGAACCGTTCGAAGTAGATGTTCTCGGTGTCGTCGCGGCCGTCGGTCCACGCCGCGTACCACTCGCCCCCGAGGAGCTGCCAGTTCACGTCGAGCTTGAAGCTCTGCCCATCGTACATCGAGTCAATGCGCAGGTCGTCGTCTGCCTCACCCGTGCCCTGGATGGAGCCGTCGAGCGAGAAGTACTGGTAGTACAGGTCGGTGTAGCCGTTGTCGGTCTCCTGCTCGGCCTCGACTCGACCGTCGTTCCACGCGACCGTGAAGAAGTCGTCGTTCATGCCCACGCGGACGTCGAGGGAGTTGCCGAGCCCGAGGTCGCCGATGTCGGCCCGCTGCTCCGCCGCCGGCTCCGGGATCCCGTCGATGATCCGGCGGTAGAAGATGTCGTAGCTCTCGTTCCGGTTGTCCTGCCACGCGACGTGCGCGATCGGACCCTGCGCCGTACACCGCGGGTAGAGGCTGTTCGCCGCCCCCTGCCCGTCGGACTCGAGCTGCCGCGCGTCGTTCAGCCAGTCGTCGCCGGCGTTGATCGAGAAGTTGAAGTAGATGTCGCGGTCGTTGATGCTGTTGCGGCTGTCGTGCCACACCACGTAGACGCTGGACACGCCGTCGGTGCACAGCTGCGGCTCGAACGAGTCGTTCTCACCGTCCCCGTCGGCGCCATCGGCATCCGTGCCCTCGTCGAGGCGAACGTCGTCGTCGAAGGTGATGCCGCCCGTGCCCGAGCGGGCGAAGTAGATGTCGGCCTTCCCGTCGCGGGAGTCCTCCCACACCACCCAGAGGTTCTGCGCGTTCTCGCTCATCGCGACCTGCGGCCGCGCCGAGTAGGCGCTACCTGCGGGCACGTCGGAGTCGATGCGGTTCGGGTCACGCCAGCTGTCCCCGGCGTCGCCCGAAGTGGACACGAAGATGTCGTAGGCACCGTTCGCGCTGTCGTACCAGGCCACCATCAGGTCGCCGTCGGAGCCCGTGATCTTGGGCTCGAGCGACATCGTGTTCCCCTCGGTGTCGAACTCGATCAGGATGTCCTCGGGGAGGAACGTCTCGCCCTGGTCGGTCGACTTGTTGAAGTAGATCTGGTGGTTCTGCAGCTCGCCGTCGCGGTCGTCTTCCCACACCACGAACACGCCGAGGTCGTTGCAGTACAGGTCCGGGTTCCACACGTTGCCCGGGCCGTCCGCCTCGGGGTTGCCCTGGTTCACCTTCACCGGGGTGTCGAGCCAGGTATCGCCGCGATCGAGCGACCGGTTCATGTAGATGTCGAGCTTGTCGCGGTTCGAGTTCGCGCGATTGTCCATCCAGAGGACGTAGACGACACCCTGCTCCGTGAGGCACATGCGCGTGCCGAAGCTGTCGACGGTGTCGTTCTCGTCCTCCATCGAGATTTCGGTATCCGTGGTGAAATCCGTAGGTGGCCCGTCGCCAGTACACCCGACTGTGACCACCACCCATGCCAGTGGGACCGTAAGACGCGTCATCAACCTCTCCGAGACGAGCGACCCCGCATGTGTACACGAAGTTTCGCTCGTTCGCCAGTGGCGTGACTTGACGAGGTCCCCGAAAGTGCCTAACGAACAAGCGCTTCGCCAGTGCGAAGCGGAGGATGCGCAATGCTCGACAAGACCCTCCTGGGGTCGCGGTACACCTGCTACCAGTGCCAGACCAAGTTCTACGACCTCAACCGAGAGCCCCCGATCTGCCCCGAGTGCGGGGCCGACCAGACCGACGCGCCGGTCCAGGACATCAAGGCGCTGCTGTCGAAGGGCGGCGGTCGCAAGCGCAAGCCTGCGGAGCCCGAGGAGGAAGAGGAGACCACCAAGCCCCAGCTCGAAGACGTCGATGAAGACGACGACGACGGGGACGATGAGGACGACGACATCGGCATCCCCGGCTACGACGACGATCTCGAGTAGTCCTCCTCGTAGGTGATGCGCTCGAGCAGCAGCCCCTGGGCGGGCGCGGTCCGGCCGGCCGCGCCCCGGTCCGTCGCCCGGAGGACCTCCTCGACCCAGGGCGGCGGCCGTCGGCCCCGGCCGACCTCGAGCAGCGTCCCCGCCACGATGCGCACCATGTGGCGGAGGAAGCCCGTGCCCTGCACGAGGAGCCAGACCTCGTCGTCGTGGTCGTGGACCTCCACCCCGGCAACCGTCCGTATCGGATGTCTGGCGGAGCACCCTGCCGCACGGAAGCTGCTGAAGTCGTGAGTACCCTGCAGGCACGCGGCCGCCTCGGCCATCGCCGCCACGTCGACGGGATGGCGCACATGCCACACCCGGCCCGCCCGCAGGGGCCGCCGGGTGGGGCTCGTCAGCCACGTGTACCGGTACACCTTGGTGTGCGGCGACCGCCGCGGATCGAAGGCGGCGCGCACCGGACTCGCCTCCAAGCACGCGATCTCTGCCGGCAGGTGCGCGTTCAGGCCGTCCCGGACCGCCTTCGGCGACCGCGCGACCGGCGTGACGAACGAGGCCACCTGCATCGCGGCGTGCACCCCGGCGTCGGTCCGGCCAGCCCCCTGCAAGCGCGTAGGGTGGCCGAGCAGCGCCTCGAGGGCCGCCTCCAGCGCTCCCTGGATCGTGGGCTGGCCATCTTGCAGCTGCCAGCCGGCGAAGGCGGCCCCGTCGTACTCCAGGACGAGCCGCCACCGCTCGCCGTCAGTAGTCGAGCTTCAGCCCGATCATGATGGCGTCGCCACTGAAGTTCAAGCCGGTCGTCGTCTCGTCGGCCGCCCACGGCGAGGTCCGCCCGTCGACCCGCTGGCGGCGCCACTCGAACGTGAGCCAGGAGTCGTTGATGCCGCTCTGCGCCTCGAGCAGGCTCGCCCGACGAGGCTGGAAGATGTCGAGCAGCAGCTGGGCGCCGAGGGCCGTGTGGGTGCCCCACTTGGCTCCTCGCACGATGTCCTTGCCCCCGAACCCGTCGTCGGAGCGCTCCGACCAGATGATGTAGTCGAAGCCGTAGCGGACGAAGGGCACGACCGGCTGCTCGTCGAGCAGGTGCAGCCGACCGGTGACGTCGACCGCGATGGGCCACCACGTGAGCATCGTGCGGTCACTCGACGGGTTGCCGTCGGCATCGACCGTGAAGGCCAGCTCCTGGAAGAAGCCGAACCCGAAGTCGAGCTCCACGACGCGGAAGAACTGCGGGCCCATCTCGATCTGGAGCAGGTTGGTGGCGCTCTGGTCGTAGATGTCGGTGATGTTCTCGTCGACCAGGTTGATCACGCCGTAGCGGATCTCGAAGTCCCCGCGGGCCGGCGTGAGGTCGTTGCGCAGCCACGGAGGGGTGCTGTCGTCCTGCGCGAGGCCGGTGGACGGCCAGCAGAGCAGCGGCAGCGCTGCCGCCAGCGCCGCGCCGGCGATCCCGGTACGCCGACGGAGGAGCCCGAGCAGGATGAGGACCGAGGCGGCGCCCGCGGCGGCTCCTCCGCCAGTGGAGCACGGCGCGCCGCCCGGGTCGTTCGCCCGGCTGGCGGCCGTGAAGGCCTCCCTCGGGGTTCCGCTCACGATCGCGCTCATCGGTCCCTCCTTGCCGCCCGCGTCGGTGGCGCGCACGCCAATGTAGTACGTCACGTCGTTCTCCAGCGGGCGGATCGTCACACTCAGGCGATCGCCGCCCGAGGCCTCGACCTTGATGGGGTTCTCGAGCTCGGTGTCACCGTCGTAGTCGGGGCCGCCCTCGGGCCAGTCGGCACCGTCCCACTCCGTGGCCATCACGTAGACGTCGTAATGGTCGAGGTCCTCGTCACGGATGCCGGCTACATCGAGCGTGAGGGCGCGATCGCCGAACCGGAGATCGCCGTTGCCCACGTCGGGCGGGTCCGGCGGGTTGTCGACGTTGACCTCCCCTCGGGCGTGGCCGGTGAGGCCCTCGTCGTTCGTCGCGAGGATGTAGAGGAAGTTCGTGCCCTCGTCGAAGTCGTCGGGGTTCACCGTGAGGGGCAGCACCACGTCGGTGTTCCCGGGG
The DNA here is from genome assembly GCA_964393165.1 of uncultured Enterobacteriaceae bacterium. Classification (GTDB taxonomy): domain Bacteria; phylum Myxococcota_A; class UBA796; order UBA796; genus DRPG01. Next base: position 2,608 of record CAYMSU010000294.1, on the reverse strand, counting down.
GTGGAGCCCTCTGCGACCCGCACGCCACCGACCCCGAACCGATCGCTGCCGATCCGGACCTCCCAGTCCGCGTCTTCGTCGATCTGGAACGTGAGCTCGAGCTCGTCGCCCTCGAGGCGGCGCTCGTCGCCGATCGGAACGCCCCCGGCGGTGATCTCGACGCTGTTCGGGTAGACCCACGGGCGGGCGGTCACGACATGCAGCCGCCCCTCCGGCCCGCCGCCGAACAGGTAGCCGTCGAAGCCCACGATGTCGTTGATCGGGTTGTCCTGGTTTGGGGGGCCGGTGAACGCGGGAGGGGTGACCAACGAGCCGTTGTCGACTTCCCACACCACGACCTGGTTGCCCGTGACCGCGATCCAGTCGTCCTCGAAGCTCTCGGACGCGCCGACGGCCTCGGGCCCGTCGAGCTTGCCGAGACCCAGCACGGTGCCCGGGCTCGGGAAGGGCACGATGAACTCCGCGACCCGATCCGTCTGGCGGTCTACGCACAAGATTGACCCGCGGTTGCTCGGCGCGATGTCATCGCACTCGACCGCGGTCGCGAGGTCGCTGACCACGGTGGCGTTGTTGTCGCCGAGCACCAGGCTCGACATGCCCCGCCCCCCGTGGCTCACCACCAGGTTGGTGGCCGAGTTGGCGACCACCAGGGTGCCCTCGACGTAGCCCGAGAACGCCAGCGGCTTCGGGAAGTTGGGCGAGACCGCGCTGTCGACCCCACTCAGGCCCGCCGAGAACGGATCGATCACGTGGACCATCGCGTTGCTGTTCCCCGCGAGCGACAGGGCGTAGAGCAGGTCGCTGTTGGGATCGTACCAGATGTCGGACAGGCTGTCGGCGACCTCCACGGACAGCGGCGTGCTGCCATCGGCAGTGAGGTCGGCCAGCGCGACGCCATCCCACACCTTGGCCACCACCCGGCCGTCTCCGCACGCCGTCCAGATCTCGGTCGTGTCGATGCCCGCGTCGGTCAGGTCGATCGGGGCGACCCCGGTGACCTCGCACGGAGCGAACGTCTCGAGCGTCCAGCCGTTCAGGTCGTAGAGCCACCCGCTGAACGTGCCGCGGGTACGCCCCACCAGCACGTCTCCAGCAGGGCTCACCTTCATCCGCTCGACCTGGTTCCCCGCCGTGACATCGACGTCCAGCAGCTGGACCCGCTCGTCGGGAGGAGCCGCCAGAGCGGCGGGAAGGAGCCAGGCCACGAGCATCGGGTCTCCATGCGGCAGTCTCTCGATGTCTAGCAACATCCATGCCGCGAAGCCCCTTCCGATCACGCCGTTGTGGCGCACCGGTCGGTCGGTCCGCCGATGACAGGATGTCAGGCCGCGCCGACCCCGGCGTCCCCTGCCGACAACGTGTCAGGCGGAGCCCGGCTCCCGCCCCACGCCGAGGAGCGCGGCCACGCTCGCGACGGCCGCAGTGGCCGCGGTCCGGAGGTTGTCCATGGACAACCACAGGCGGACGGCCCCGTCGTCGCCGACCCGCAGCCGGCCCACATGCGCGAAGGGACGGCCCTCCACCCGGCGGGGCCGCGGCAAGGCCCGCTCTCCGGCCGCCTCGGGAAGCACCACCCCGCCGTCGGCGAGCACGCGCTCCACGGTCTCGGCGTCGACCGGGAGCGCCGGGCGAAGCACGACCGAGGCCGAGAACCCCGAGAACACGGGCACGCCCACGCTCTGGAGGGCAACCGAGGCCGGATCCTGCCCCAGCAGACGCGCCAGGTCGTCGACCACGCGCGCCTCCGAGGCGGTGGCCCCGTCGGCCTCGAGGGGGCCATCGGCGGGGAGCAGGTCGAAGGCCAGCCCCTGCTCGAAGTGCTTGCGGGGCGGCGTCTCCTGGTTGAACAGGGCGCGCACCTGGCCCGCGAGCTCCTCCACGGCCCCACGCCCCCGAGCCGACGCAGGGACCAGCTGCGTAGCGACCACGCCGCACCCGATCCCCGCCCGACGGAGGGGGCCGAGGACCGAGGCGAGCAGCATGGCCCCCGGCCCGGGGAGCACGACCACGGGCTGGGGTGTCTCGAGCAGCGGCTCGGGGTTGATCCACGGCACGAGCACCGCCGCGTCGTCCTCGTCGCGCAGCGCGCCAGACAGATCCACCACCGCGAGGCCCTCGTCGACCGCGTGGGACCCGATCTCCACGGCAGCGTCCTCGGGCACCGCGAGGAGGACGGCGTCGAGGTCGGCGAGCGCCGCGGGCTCGAACGGCACCACCGGCAGTCGCTCATCGCCGTAGTCGACCGCCGCCTGGTGGCTCGAGGTCCTCGCGAGCGCCACGACGTGGGGCGGCCGCCACGGGGCCCGGTCGAGCACCCCGAGGATCTCCGCCCCCACGGCGCCGGTCGCGCCCACGACGCCGATGCGTGCCTCTGTCGACATGAGATCTCCTTGCTACCGGCGGACCGCGTCCGGAGCGCGGAGGTACTGGGGGCGGACCGCCGCCGGGTCGATCCCCCGCCCCTCGGCGAGCGCCGCCGCGCCGAGCTCGAGCAGCGCCTCGATGCCGGGCGCCGCAGGGTTGGCGACGAGCTGCCCGCCCGCCTGCTCGACGAGGCCCCGATAGCGTAGCGCGCCGGCGCCGGTCGCGCGGAACGCACCCGTCATCC
>CAYMSU010000293.1:0-8252 GCA_964393165.1 uncultured Enterobacteriaceae bacterium | reverse complement strand
TCGGCTCCACCTTCGTTCAGCAGTCCACGATCCTCGGCGACGTCCTGGTGGTGCCGTCCAAGGGGCGGCGGAGGCTCGCCGCGGTCGTCCTTGTCGGGGGCCGGCTCGAGCCGCTCGCGGAGGTCGACCTGGCCGGCACGCTCGCGAGCGACGTCCATCGCTTTGGCGAGGAGCTCCTCTTCGCGGTGGAAGCGGGAGAGGCCGAGGCCCTGATGGGGGCCCGGCTCGTCCGCCCGTGACTACTTCGCGTCGGCGGGCTCCGCCGGGAGCGCGTAGGCCTTGGCGGTGGGCTTCAGCGGCCGCTTGAGCCACCGCGGGCGGCGGGTGCCGTCCGGGCTGTACGTCGCCGCCGAGCGGGCGAGCGCCTTCCACGCCCGGTAGACCTCCATCGACTTCGACACGTCCACGTGCACGTGACCGTACGCCTCCCCCGGCTCCGCCTTGCGGACCGACACCGCCCGCTGCAGCCAGCAGTGGGCTCCCGACACCGGATCCGGGTGCACCGCGTGCGTGAGGTTCTGGTGGACCCCCACGTGCTCCCACCACACCCGGCGGGTGTCCGGATCCGCGCTGTCGTAGGCCGCCGCCCCGTGCTCCACGTCGAGCGTGAACGACGTGCCCTCGCTGCCCAGCCGCGCGAGCGAGCTGCCGAAGCGGTTTACCCCCTCCGTCTCGGAGAGCCGCCACCGGCCCAGGTGGTGGCTGATCGCCACGATCCCCGGCCGGATCCCCTCGGTGACCCAGGCGCGGTCCACGAACCAGCCGATCTCCGTCTCGATCCGCACGAGATCGCCGGTGCGTACCCCCAGGCGCGCAGCGTCGGTCGGATGCAGCCAGGCCGGGTTGTCGTGGCTGATCTCGTAGAGCCACTTGGCGTTGGCCGACCGCGTGTGGATGAGCGTCGGCAGCCGGAAGTTCGGCAGCAGCACCATCTCCCCGCGGTCCCGCGCGATCTCGTCAGGGTGCACATGGCTCCGCAGCGGCCACGGCACGACGTGATCCTGGGTGTCCCAGCCCCACGCGAGCAGCGTCTCGGACAGCAGCTCGAGCTTGCGCGACGGGGTCCCGAAGCCCACCTTGGCCTCGCCGTCGACGAGCACCCCCACGACCTTCCCGCCGGCCCGCACGAGCCCGTCGTCGCCGGCCTCGCCGGTCACCTGCGCCTCGTAGGGCACGTAGCGGTCCTTGCTCACCTCGAAGGCGCCGTACTTGCGCATGTAGGCCAGTGGGCTGAGATCCTCCCGAGCGGCCGCCTCGGGCAGCCCCGGCACGCTGTTCTCGAAGATCCAGGCCCAGTACTCGTCCTGCGAGATCGGCTCGCCCGGCCGCGAGGGGCTCTCGAACCACTTCCGCACCCCGAGCGAGCCGTCCGGATCCATCCGGAAGGACAGATCGACCCAGAACTCGGCCTCCTCCCACACCTCCCCGGGGTTCGCCTCGTAGGTGCGAGACACCGTCTGCCCCCGCCGCTCGAGGGCGACCCGCCGCACCGGCTGACGGAAGCCGATCCACTGCCCCGCGTGCGTCTCCTGGCTCATCAGGTCGTGCCGCTCGGCCGAGTGCCCCATCGGCAGCACGTAGTCGGCGAACCAGGCGGTCTCGTTCCACGTCGGCGTGAGCGCGACGTGCAGGCCGAACAGGTCCTCCCGCTGCAGCTTGTCGAGCCACATGAACCCGTCGGGGTTGGTCCACAGCGGGTTGTAGACCCGCGTGAAGTACACGTCGACCGTCCCGCGGCCCTCCTCCATGAGGTGGGGCAGCAGGAACGACATCTCGAAGTGGGCGAACGGCCACTCGAGCGGCAGCTGCAGCTCGTTCCAGGTGTCGCCCGCGGGAGGCTCCGAGAACGGCTTGGGCACGAACTTGTTCCAGCTGTTGCCCGACGTGCCGCCCTTCGTGCCGATGCTCCCGGTCAGCACGTTGAGCAGCAGCAGCGCACGCACGATCTGCCACCCTCCCCGGTTGCCGATCGAGGCCGAGCGCCAGTTGTGGGTCGCGAGCCGGCTCCCCGCGCGGGCCACGGCCTCCGCGGCCTCCCGAATGCGCTCCTCGGGCACGCCGGACTCCTCCGCGGCCCGCGCGAACGTGAAGTCCCGGTACAGCGCCTTCAGCGCCGCCTCGAAGGCCTCGAAGGTGCCCGATCGGGCCGCCTCGAGCACCTCGTCGTCCTCGAGCGCGGTCGGAGCGAGCTTGCAGAACCCCTCCCAGTCGACCCACCGGCGCACGAAGTCCCGGTCGTACTGATCGGTGACCAGCAGGTGCCGCGCGATCGCGAGCAGCACCCACGCCTCCGACCCTGGCCACGTCGGGAGCCACACGTCGGACTTCGAGGCGGTGTTCGACAGTCGCGGGTCGAAGGTGATCAGGGTGGCCCCTTGCTGCTTGGCCTCCATGATCCGCTGGGCGTGTGGGTTGAAGTAGTGCCCGGTCTCGAGATGGCTCGAGATCAGCAGGATCGTGCGGGCGTGCGCGTAGTCGGGGCTCGGCCGGTCGAAGCCCGCCCACAGGTAGTACCCGGTCCGCGACGACGCCGAGCACACGTTCGTGTGGGAGTTGTGCCCGTCGACGCCCCAGGCCTGGATGCAGCGGTTGGCGTAGTGGTCTTCGCCCGGGCGACCCACGTGGTACATGATGCCGTCGCGCCGCTTCTGCCGACTCTCCCGCATCTTCGCCCCGATGTCGTCGAGCGCCTCCTCCCACGACACCCGCTTCCACTTGCCCTCGCCGCGCTTCCCGACGCGCTTGAGGGGGTACAGGATCCGCTCGGGGTCGTAGATCTGGTTGTGCGTGGCCGGGCCCTTGGCACAGTTCCGCCCCCGACTCCCGGGGTGAGCGGGATTGCCCTCGAACTTGCGGATCTCGAGGGTGGTCTTGTCGACGTACGCGAGCAGGCCGCAGCCCGACTCGCAGTTGAAGCAGATGGTGGGCACCAGCGTGTACCGGCGAGCCACGCGATCGGGCCAGGCGGTGCTCTCCCACTCGACCCAGTCGTCCCAGCGATCCGCGGGCGGATAGCTCGACATGCGGCCGTCGGGCTGGCGGACGTGGGTCATGCGGACCGGCGCGTCGTCGGTGCGGGCGTACGTCGGCATGGCCTGACCGGCCACGTTGGTGACGTCGTCGGCCACGGGCCGCTGGCTCGCCTTCGAGGGAGGCAGGCCCATGAGGCGCGCGAGTGTGTCGGCGATGCGTTGGGTGGTGGACACGGGCTTCCTCAGGAGTTGGAGATGCGCTGGGGGGCCATGACGAGGGCCCAGGACCAGCCGAACAGGCCGACGGAGGCGCTCACGAGCGCGCCCGCGGGCGCCCCCGCGAGGAGGAGGACGAGCGGCAGCAGGTGGCCGAGCCCGATGCCGCCAGCCCAGTACGCGACCGCGTAGCGGCCCGAGGTCATGTCCCGCGCCGCGCGCCGCGCGAGCTCGGAGGGCTGAGCCACGGTGAGATCGGCCACCAGGGTGACCAGCAACGACGCCGCGACCGCCACGCCGAACGCCAGCGGGAGCGTGGGGTCGCCCGGCGCGACCGCGGCGAGCGTGCCGGTGCCGAGCGCCGCCGCGTGGAGGAACACCTGCACGGGGAGCGCGGGGCTCTGCCAGAGGTCTCGGCCCTCCGCCTGGGCGAACAGGAACGCGGTGTAGGTCGCCGCGAGGATGGACGCGGGCAGGGTGATCGCGGCGAGCCAGGGCCGGAGGGCGACCACGTCGATGCGCGCCCACCCAGAAGTAGCCGCGAGCTCCAGCGCATACCAGCCGCCCGCGGCTGCCGCGAAGGCGCTCAGGATCCACGCCGCGCGGGCCACCCAGCTCCGCCACTGCGGCCGGACCAGCAGGTAGAAGAACCGGTCCGGACGGTCCAGGTCGTAGACGAGCAGCCCGAGGGTCACCGCGAGCATGACCAGCGCGATTCCGCCGACGACCGGCAGATCCGCGCTCAGCGAGAGCCCCGGGACGAGCACCTGCAGCGCCAGGATCCCGAACACCCCGGACGCGATCCCCTTGGTGACCATGTAGGCGGGGATGGGCCAGTGCCACTGCACGCGGTGGCGCGAGGTGAACGCGACCTGGACCATGTGCTCGGCCATGCGGCCGCCCACGTGGAGCGGACCCGCGCCCGGGAGGCCCTGGGCATCGGGCACGCGCACGGTGGCCCGGTCGTGCCGCCGCGTGGTGCGGCTCGGCGCGTCGGCCGTCCCCACGTCGCCGATCCAGTGGTCGTCGTCGATGACGTCGGCGAACATGAGCTGCCGGGGGAGCGCAGCGGCCGTCGGGGTGAGCGCCAGGTCGTGGCCGTCGATGTAGAAGACCTTCGGGGCGGTCCCCTGCTCCGGCTTGCGCACCGTCACGTTGTGCTGGGCGAGCTTGCGGCTGATCTCGGACTCCGGGTCGTCCAGATCGCCGGCGATGATCGCGTGCTCGGGACAGACGACGACGCACGCGGGCTCGAGCCCGACGTCCACGCGGTGGGCGCAGTAGTGGCACTTGGCCGCGGTGTGGGTCTCGGGGTCGAGGTAGATCGCGTCGTACGGGCAGGCCTGCATGCACGCCTTGCAGCCAATGCAGGCGTCGCTGTCGAAGTCCACGATCCCGTCGTCGCGCTGGTACATCGCGCTCACCGGGCAGATCCGCACACAGGGCGGATTGCTGCAGTGGTTACAGCGAGTGACCTGGAACGCTCGCCGGGCGTCGGGGTACTGGCCGGACTCCGTGTACTTCACCCAGGTCCGGTTCACCCCGACCGGGACCTGGTTCTCGCTCTTGCAGGCCGTGCTGCAGGCGTGACAGCCGATGCACGCCCGATTGTCCATCACGAAGCCGTAGTTCATTCACGCTCCCGCCAGCGACGCCGGGGCTCGACATAGCAAGGTCCGTGCCGCTATCCGATTCCAGTGGCGTGGCCCTTGCACAATCGCCGTCCGTCGTGAGGAGCCCGGCGTGAAGTTCTGGACGTTCGACTGGAAGGGCGAGATCGCCACGGCCTCGTGGCAGCAGGAGCTGGCGGCGGCGGCGACCGTCACGCTGATGAGCGTCCCACAGGGCGTCGCCTACGCGCTGATCGCCGGCTCCCCCCGGCGATGGGGCTGTACGCGGGGGCCCTGCCGGCCATCGTCGGCTCCCTGTTCCGGAGCTCCCGGCACGTCGTCTCGGGCCCCACCAACGCGCTGTCGTTGCTTGTGGGCACCTCCGTGGCCGCGCAGTTCGACGACCCGATCGTCGCGGCCACCACCCTCGCGCTGCTCGTCGGCGGCGTGCAGGTCGCCGCCGCGCTGCTCCGCGTGGGCGCAGTGGTCGACTACGTCTCCTCCGCGGTGGTCACCGGGTACATCACGGGCGCGGGCATCCTGATCGGGGCCGGCCAGCTCAAGCACCTCACGGGAACCGAGGCCTCCCGGGGCAACCTGCTCACGCAGCTCGCGTCCTGGGCCGAGGGGCTCGACGAGACCCACGTCCCCACCCTCGTGCTCGGCCTCGGGACCGCGGCGGTGATCCTGCTCCTGCGCGGGCGCTTCGGCCGCAGCGCCGCCGCGATGGGGGCTGTCGCCGCCGGGATGCTCGCCGCGTGGGCGCTCGGGCTGCGGGAGCAGGGGGTGGAGCTGGTGGCCGACCTCGCAGCGGTGCCCCCGGGCCTGCCCCCGCTCACGCTGCCCGACCCCACCCTGATCCCCCGCCTGATCCCCGTCGCGCTCGCGGGGGTGCTGCTGTCGCTCGTCGAGTCCACCTCGGTGGCCCGCTCGATCGCGGGTCGCTCCGGGCAGCGTCTCGATCTCGGCCAGGAGTTCTTCGGCATGGGCCTCGCCAACGCCGTGGCGGGCCTCTTCGGCGGGTTCCCGGTGAGCGGGAGCCTGTTGCGCTCCGCGCTCAACGAGCAGGCGGGCGCGCGCACGCGCTTCGCGGGCGCGGCCTCGGGCGTGCTCATGCTCGTCGTCCTGCTCGGGCTCGGCCCCCTCGTCGACCTCATGCCCATCGCCAGTCTGGCCGGCCTGCTCGTGGTCGTGGCCGTCGACCTGGTGGACGTGCCCCGGATCCGCCGCCTCATGACGGCGACGGTGTCGGACCGCCTGGCGTTCCTCGGCACGCTCGTGGGCACCTGGGTGCTCCCCCTCGATCAGGCCATCGCCGTCGGCGTGGGGATCAACGTCGTGCTGTTCCTACGGCAGTCCCAGATGCTGGTGGTCCGGGAGCTGTGGGTCGACCAGAACACCCTGCGCCTGCGCGAGGTGGATCCGGACGAGCCTCCGCCCGAGGGCCTGGCGAGCTGTCCCGAGATTCGCATCCTGCACCTCGAGGGTCCGCTGTTCTTCGGCGCTGCGGGGGCGCTCGAGGCCACGATGTCCCGGGCGATCCGGGAGACCGACGCCCGCTACGTCATCGTGCGGGTGAAGCGGGCCTCGGGGCTCGACTTCACGACCGCCGAGATCTTCGCCACGGCGCACCGGCGCCTGGCTCGCCAAGGTCGCACGCTGATGATGGTGGGGATGCGGCAGAACATGATGGAGGCGTTCGAGCGGACGGGCCTCGCGGGCACCATGGACGCCGAGCAGCTCTACCCGACCCAGCCGGGCTGGTTCGTCGCGATGAACGAGGCGCTGGCCTTCGCGCTGCGCGGTCTGGACGAGGACCACGACCCGCACTGCCCGATCCGCGCGTACGTGGCGCGCCACACGCGGGGGGTCACGCCCGCGCCCTGAGGGGCCTCGGTCGATCTGGTTCAGCTTGGTTCAATCGAGCGCGCAGGGTCGTGCATCGTGAGACGCTGGCGAGAGCCCGTCGCCGGCATGTCGATTGGCACGTTCGTTGCTCACGAACGCTTCATTCCGTGGAGCCGACATGACCGAACGCTCGTCCGACCCCGTCCACCACCGGCTGGACCGCATCGAGCAGCAGCTCGACCGTCTGTTGGGCATCGTCGACCAGGCCGCACCCGCCGTGGGCATGGCCACCGACGCCGTCGACGAGCTGGCTGCGGGCCTGCAGCAGCGCGGCGTCGACGTGGACCAGCGGGTGCAGGGAGCCCTCACGCTGCTCGACGCGCTGTCCGCCCCGGGCACCCTGGAGGCGCTCCAGCAGGTGATTGACGCCCTCCCCCGCCTCCTCCCGGTCGTCCAGATCGCCGCCGACCTCGAGGACACCGTGGGCATGACGCTCGACGTGATGGATGGCCTCGCCGCGCGGGCCATCGACCAGGGCATCGACATCGAGGAGCGGGTCGGTCACGCCACCCGTCTGGCCGTCGGGCTCACCTCGGGCGAGGTCGTCGAGCACCTGAGTCAGCTGATCGACGCCGCTCCCGGGCTGCTCTCCGCCACGCGGACGGGCGAGATGTTCGGCCGCTCCGTCGACGACGCGGTCCGCGACGGCCAGCCGCCCGAGGTCGGCTTCTGGGGGCTGCTGCGGGCCCTCCGGGAGCCCGAGGTCCAGCGCGCCGCAGGCTTCGCGATCGCGGTGGCTCGCCGGGTGGGCGCGCGCCTGCCCGAGCACCTGGCCACCCCTCACGCCCTTCCCGCCAAGTCCTAGGAGGACCCATGGCACATCACCACCACTCCGTCGTCATCGTGGGCGGAGGCGCCGCCGGGATCAGCGTCGCAGCCCTGCTGCGCAAGGCCCCGGACGCGCCCGACGTCGCGATTGTCGAGCCCTCCGGCAAGCACTACTACCAGCCGCTGTGGACGCTGGTCGGCGGGGGCGTGTTCCCCCCAGAGGAGTCCGAGCGAGACGAGGCGGACTTCATCCCCGACGGCGCGACCTGGATCCAGGAGCGCGTCGCGTCGTTTCAGCCCGAGCAGAACCAGGTCACCCTCGAGAACGGCGACACCGTCGGCTACGAGCAGCTCGTGGTGGCCGCGGGGATCCAGCTCGACTGGGACGAGGTCGAGGGCCTGCGGGACGCGCTCGGGCACGGCGGGGTGTGCAGCAACTACAGCTATGACAGCGTGCCCTACACGTGGGAGACGCTGCGCAACTTCCAGGGCGGGCGCGCGGTGTTCACCTTCCCCGCCACGCCGATCAAGTGCGCCGGGGCGCCGCAGAAGATCATGTGGCTGACCGACCACTGGCTGCGCAAGCAGGGGCTGCGAGAGGCATCGACGATCAGCTTCTGCGCAGCGACCGCCGGGATCTTCGGGATTCCCCGGTACGCCCGCAGCCTGTCAAAGCTCGCCGAGGAGCGAGACATCGTGGAGCACTACCGGGTGAACCTCGTCGCGGTCCGCCCGGAGAGCCGCGAGGCGGTGTTCCAGCACCTCGACACCGGCGCGG
>CAYMSU010000292.1:0-8259 GCA_964393165.1 uncultured Enterobacteriaceae bacterium | reverse complement strand
GAATGGATCCTGGAAGATCATCTGCACACGCGCGCGGTAGGGCAGCATCGCGCGCCGCCCGAGGCCGTTGAGGTCCGTGCGCTTCTCGCCGAAGGCGATCCGGCCCGACAGCTCCACGCCGGGGGTGGTGAACCGCAGCAGGTTGATGATCGCGCGCCCCACGGTGGTCTTGCCCGATCCAGACTCCCCCACGAGGCCGAGGACCTCCCCCTTGCGGATGTCGAAGCTCACGCCGTCGACCGCGCGGATGCCGCCGATGCGCGAGCGGAGCACGCCCCCGTACACGGGGAAGGTCACGTGCAGATCGTCGACGTCGACGAGGCTCACGACGACGCCTCCTCGTCGGGACGCCACGGGGGCGTGGGGTCGTCGGGATCGACCAGGTGGCACCGCACCTGGTGCCCCTCGCCCACGGTCACGAGCTCGGGCTCGATCTCGTGGCAGCGGGGCTCGGCCACCGGGCACCGCGACGCGAACCGGCACCCCTCGGGGAAGTCGAAGATCGAGGGTACGTTGCCGGGGATGGCCTTCATCGGCTCCCCGCGCCGGGCGCGGTCGGGGATCGAGGCGAGGAGCCCCTGGGTGTAGGGGTGCAGGGGGAGCTCGAACAGCGGCACGATCGGGGCCGACTCCTGGATGCGGCCGCCGTACATCACGAGCGCGCGGTCGCAGGTCTCCGCGACCACCGCGAGGTCGTGGGTGATCAAGATCACGCTCGTGCCGTGGTCCTCCTGCAGATCCTTGATGAGGTCGAGGATCTGGGCCTGGATGGTGACGTCGAGCGCGGTGGTGGGCTCGTCGGCGATCAGCACCTTGGGGTTGCAGATCAGCGCCATGGCGATCATCACGCGCTGGCGCATGCCCCCGGAGAACTGGTGGGGGTAGTCGTCGAGCCGCTTGCGCGCCTCGGGGATCCCCACGGCGGTGAGGACCTCGACGGCTCGCTGCTCGGCGGCCGGCCAGTCGAGGCCCAGGTGCGCTACCGCGGTCTCCGCGACCTGCAGGCCGATGGTGAACACCGGGTTCAGGCTGGTCATCGGCTCCTGGAAGATCATCGCGACGTCCTTGCCGCGCACCTTCCGCATCTCGTCCCACGGCAGGGCCAGCAGGTCCCGCCCCTCGAGCTCGATCCGGCCGTCGGCGATCCGGCCCGGCGGATCCGGGATCAGCCGGAGGATCGACAGGGCGGTGACCGACTTGCCGGACCCCGACTCGCCGACGATGCCGAGGAACTCCCCGCGCTTCAGCTCGAAGTCGACCCCCCGGACGGCCCAGGCCGTGCGGTGCTCGACCGAGAAGCAGGTCTTGAGGCCCTGGACCGAGAGGATGGAAGCTCGTGCGTCGTCGCCCACCGCTACCTCAGCCTGCTGTAGGTCTTGGGATCGAACGCCTCGCGCACCGCCTCGCCGATGAACACGACCATGAGCAGGGTGACGAACAGCGCGCCGAGCGGGAACACCACCAGGTGCCACTCGAAGATGTTGTCGCGCCCCTGGCCCACGAGCTCGCCCCAGCTCGGCGTCGGCTCGGGCACGCCGAAGCCGAGGAAGTCGAGCGACACGAGGGCGGTGATGTACCCGACGAGCGCGAACGGCGCGAAGCTGATGATCGGCGTGAGGGAGTTGGGGAGCAGGTGCCGGAAGATGATCGAGGCGCTCGACTCACCCTGGCTGACCGCGGCCGCCACGTAGTCCTTGGACTTCTCGCGGTAGACCTCGCCGCGCACGTAGAACGACAGGCGCATCCAGCGGAACACGACCAGCAGCATGCCGAGGGTGAAGACGCTCGGCTGGATCAGGCTCGCGATGATGATCACCGAGTAGAGGAAGGGCAGCCCCGACCAGATCTCGACGAGCCGCTGGCCCACGATGTCGATGCGGCCCCCGAAGAACCCGAGCACGGCGCCCATCGCCGTGCCAAGCAGGTAGGCGCCGCCGAGCACCCCGAGGCCGAACAGAAGCGAGATCCGAAACCCGTACACGAGGCGGGCGAACACGTCGCGTGCGCGGTCGTCGGTCCCCATCCAGTGCTCCCAGCTCGGCGCGTGGGGCGGCGGGCCGGGCAGGTCGGGATCGGTGAGCAGCGACTCGATGGGGCCGTAGGGGTAGGGCGGCATCAGCACCCAGTTCCCCTCGCCGGCCTCTCGGTACTCTTCCCGAAGCCGGCGGTAGCGGGCCTCGCCGATCACGCGCTGCCCGAGGTCGCTCGCCTCGATGTGGCCCTCGATCACGGGGAAGCGGTAGCTGCCGTCGTAGTGCACCACGAGCGCCCGGTTGCTGACGAGCACCGGGTTGAAGAACGACAGCAGCAGCGCCCCGGTCAGGAGCACGAAGCTGTACCAGCCGCGCTTGAGCGAGCGGAACTTGCTCCACCGGCGCGCGAAGATCGACTGCGGCTTGTCGGGTTCGGCCATCAGGAGAACCGGATCCGGGGGTCGACGAGCACGTAGAGCACGTCGCTCATGATGTTGCCGAACAGCGCGAGCGCCGTGTTGATCACGAGGATGCCGAGCACCACTGCGTAGTCACGCTCGACCACCGACGTGAACCCGAGGTAGCCGACACCGTCGATGTTGAAGACGAACTCGATCAGGTAGGAGCCGGCCATCAAGAAGCTCAGGGCGTGGCCGAGGCCCGTGCTGATGGGGATCAGCGAGTTGCGCAGGGCGTGCATCAGCAGCACCCGCCGCTCGCTCAGCCCCTTCGCGAAGGCCGTGCGCACGTAGTCCTGCCCGAGGTTCTCCATCAGGGAGTTCTTCATGAGCACCGTGAGCGTGGCGAAGCTCGACACGCCGTAGGCGATCACGGGGAGCACGGTGTGGTGGAGCTGATCGGCGATCTTGCCGAGCACCGACAGCTGCTCCCACTCCTCCGAGCGGAACCCGCCGAGCGGGAACACGTCGAGGAACGAGCCCCCCCCGAGCAGCACGAGGAGCAGCGCGCCGAGCGCCCACCCGGGGATGGAGTAGCCGACGAACACGATCACCGACGTGGCCATGTCGAAGGCGCTGCCGTGCTGGATCGCCTTGGCGATGCCCAGCGGGATGCACACGGCGTAGGCCAGCAGGAACCCGATGATCCCGAAGTAGAAGCTCACCGGGAAGCGGGCCACGATGATGTCGAGCACGGGCTCGTTGTACTTGTAGGAGGTCCCGAGGTCGCCCGAGAGCACGTCGGTCAGCCAGTCGAAGTAGGCGACGTAGAACGGCTTGTCGAAGCCGAACTGGCGGTTGAGCTCCTTCACGAGCTCCGGCGAGATCTCGACGCTCGAGCTCCCGCCGCCCGACGCGGACTCGAGCCCCGACGCGGCGCCCTGCGCGTTCATGATGATCTGATCCACCGGCCCGCCGGGAACGAACCGCGTGATCGCGAACACCAGGAACGTGATCCCGAGGAAGGTCGGGATCAGCAACAGGAATCGCCGAACGAAGTAGCCGGTCATCGGTTCTCGGCGTCGCCCTCGGCGGGAGCCTCGACGGGTGCGTCCACGGGCTCGTCGGCGCTCGCCTCTGCCTCGCTGGCCCGCTGCGCGTCAGCCCACTCGTGCCAGAACCGGACCTCGGTGGGGCCTGGGTCCATCGACTTCGTGGGGTCGTCCATGGCCGCCGCGAGGGTCTCGGCCTTGCCCTCGTCGTACCACCAGTACTTCGTGAGGTGTCGCCGGGAGCTCCGGTGGGCGTAGCGCTGACTCCCCCAGGGCTCGGGGGTGCCGTACTTGTTCCAGAACACCACCCGCTCGGCGGGGTTGTACCAGCTGAGGATGTACGGCTGCTCGGCGTAGAGGATGCCGTCGATCTGCTGGATGATCTCCACGCGCCGCCCGACGTCGTACTCCTCGTCGTAGGCCTTCAGGAGCTTGTCGACACGCGGATCGGCGAAGCCCGTGACGTTGTTGTTGTTCTTCTGGTCGGCGAGGCTCGAGTGCCAGCTGGTCTCGGGGTTTGGGAAGAGCAGCATCGCCCAGGCCTGCATCGACAGGTCGTACTGCTTCTCGCGGATGTTCTTCCACCCCGTGGCGGGGGTGACGAGGTCGAGGTCGATCCGGATCCCGGCCCGCTTGCAGGCCTCCTGGAAGGGCGTGAGGATCCGGCCGAAGGACTTGGCGCGGTAGCTGAGCGTGAACTGCAGCTCCTTGCCGTCCTTCTCGCGGTACCCCTCGTCGTTGATCGTGGTGTACCCGGCCTCCTCGAGGAGCTCCACCGCGCCGACCTCGTCGTATGCGTAGACCTCGTTGCTCGGGTTCTGGTACGGGGTGTTCTGGTAGTAGCTGACCAGCGGCTTGTACTCGCCGTAGAACAGCTTCTCGATCAGCGTGTCGCGAGCGAGCAGCTTCTGCAGCGCCCGGCGGATGCGCAGGTCGTCGAGCGGGGGGCGCGTCATGTTGACGGCGATGCCGCTGTAGCCGACCGGCTCGGCGGTGAAGAACTTGCGCCGCACCAGCAGCCCGCGCTCGACCGCGTCGACCTCGGGGAGGTCTTGGACGTACCACTCGGCCCTGGGGATCGGGTAGTAGTCGATCTCGCCCTTCTTGACCTTCTCGAAGGCGAGGTTCTCGTCCTTGACGACCACGTACTTGATGCGGTCGAAGTTGTACATGCCGCGCCAGGCGGGGTTGCCCTCGCCCCACCAGTCGTCGCGCCGGGTGACCGTGATGCTCTGGTTGGTCACGATGTCCTCGGCGTCGACCTTGTAGGGGCCGCTCACCGCAGTGAACGCGAACTGGTACTTGTCGAGGTACTCCTTGCCGCTGAGCTCCCCGATCTCGTGGGCGGGGAACACCAGGGCGCCGCTGAAGTAGAGGATGTTGCGCCAGTTCGGGTCCTTGACCTCGACCTCGACCATGTACCTGGACAGCGCCTTCGGCTCCTTCATCTTGCCGAAGACGAGCTGGTTGCTCGGCTCGAGCAGGGTGGGGTCCATGCGTAGCCGGTAGGAAGCCACCACGTCTTCGGCCACGACCGGCTTGCCGTCGCTCCATCGCGCCTCGGGGTTGAGGCGGAAGCGGTACTTCGAGCCGTCCTCGGCGATCTGCCAGTGGGTCGCGAGGTGGGGCACGAACTCGAGGGTCACCGGGTCGAGGCTCAGGAGCGTGTCGTAGACGAGCGACCCGATGTGGGAGTTGAGGGTCGAGTTCCAGTCCTTGCCGGCCATCCGCAGCGTGGCCGGCCAGTCCGGAGTCCGCATCACGATCTCGCCGCCCTTGGGGGCGTCGGGGTTGCCGAGCGAGGAGATCTCCATGCGCGTGGTCCAGCCCTCGCCGGTGAAGCCCGGCCCGCCGAGCTCCGGCGGCACGCTCGGATCGCCCTTGGTGTCGTCGTAGGTGTACGTCGCGGTCGGGATCTCGACGTCGACGTCGACGTCGGCCGCCGGCTCTTCGGGCTCGAGCGGAGCCAGCGCGCGCTCGGCCGACTCCTCGGAGCCCCCTCCGGAGCAGGCGGCGAGACACGCGAGCGCGCCGAGTACTGTGACGAGACCGATGCGACCGACCATGGACCCTCCCTCGAGCGGCAGCATCCTACCCCGGTCGTGCCGCCCGTGCTGACGCCCCGCGGATCGGTCGGGTCCGCGCGGCCACATCCCGGGGGTGGTCGGCACGCCGGGAGTGCTTATGGTCCCGCCGAGCTCCCGCGAGCCTACACGGAGGCACCATGACCATCCGGCCGCTGCACGATCGCGTCCTCGTCAAGCGAAAGGACCCCGAGTCCCAGTCGAAGGGCGGGCTGTTCCTGCCCGAGTCCGCCCAGAAGCGCTCCCACCTCGCCGAGGTCGTGGCCGTCGGCACCGGTCGCGTGGGCAAGGACGGCACCGTCACCCCGCTGCGCGTGGAGGTCGGCACCACGGTGCTCCTGTCCGAGTGGTCGGGCGACGAGGTGAAGGTCGACGGGGAGGATCTGCTCTTCGTCCGCGAGAAGGACATCCTGGCCGTCGCGCTGTAGGCAGATTGCCCCCCCGAGGGGTCCTCCACTCGTGGTCAGGCGCCGAGCACCACCCTCGCGGGGCGCACCAGGCGCTCCCCGACCTGGAGCCCGACCTGCTCGACGTGGGCGACCACCCCCGCCTCGGCCGTGGGATCGGTGCCCACGGCCTCGTGTCGGTGGGGGTCGAAGGGCTCGCCGGGCTCGCCCACGAGCGTGGCGCCGGCCCGCTCCACCGCGGCCCCGAGCTGGCGCAGGAGGCCGCGCAGGCCGGTCGACATCGCCTCGTCGGCGGGCATCGGGGCGAGCGCCCGCTGCAGGGCGGCGTAGCTGTCGGCGACCGCCGCGAGCCCCTCCCCGAGGCCCTCCTGCCGCGCGCGGGCGACCGCCTCGTCGCGGTGGCGCCGGAGGTTCGCGAGATCCGCCTGCAGCCGGAGCACCCGGTCCGCATCGGGTGCGGGCTCGGGTGCCGAGGGCGGCTCGGGGGGCGCCTGCTGCGCCTCGGCGAGCTCGGCGCGGAGGCGGTCCGCCATCCGGTGAGCCTCCGCCGCCTCCCGCTGGGCGCGCTCGGCCTCCTGTCGGGCCTCCTGGGCCTGGCGCTGCAGCTGGCGGGCCAGCTCGAGGGGAACCGCCTGCGGGCTGCCGGGCGTTCGGTACGGTCTCATCGGAGCTCCTGCGTCCCCAAGAGCATAGGCACGCCGCGCGAGATGTCAGGGGTAGGCCGACGCCATGCGGGAGCGCCGGATGTCGCCCCGAGGCCGGATCGGCCAGCGCCGCAGGAACGCGCGCCCCGGGGAGACCGCGCTCGGGCGCAGCCACGGCGTGGGCTGGCCGCGGATCCAGGCCGCGAGCGCCTCCCCCACGCCGTAGCAGCAGGTCACGCCGTAGCCGCCAAGCCCGGCGGCCCACCACAGTCCTGGCCGCTCCGGATCCTCACCGAGGATCGGGCGCCGATCCGGCGCGAAGGTGCGCAGCCCCGTCCACCCCTCCTCGAGCGCCACCCCGCGGAGCGTCGGCAGCCACTCCTGGAGCTTGTCGGCGGTGCGCTGCCGGTGCTCCTCCCCGATCTCGCCGCGGGATCCCGGCCCCTCGGCCGGGAGGTCGATCTCCTCCTCGCAGGCGCTTACGAGCCACCGACCCTCCTCGGGGCGCGCGTACAGGCCCACGTCGTCGAGCCAGACCCAGGGGTGGCGGGGGCGCGCGAGGGGGTGGGGTGCGGTGCGCAGCATGCTCCGGCGCAGCGGGATCAGCGGCCGGGCGAGTCCCGAGCGCGCGGCGAGGATCCCCGCCCACGCGCCGGCCGCGAGCACGACGAGGGGGGCGCGCAGCGGGCCCGCGTCGGTGTGCAAGCCGACCACCCGGCCGCCTTCCTCGAGGAGGGTCTCGACCCGGATCCCGAGTCGCAGCTCGCCCCCGTGGGCGCGCAGGCCCGCGAGGAAGCCGGTGAGCAGCGCGGGGGAGTCCGCGACCTGCTCGTGGGGCAGCCACCAGGCGCGGCGGAGCGGCGTGCCCGCCGTCGCGGGGGCCACCTCGCGGGCGCGGTCGGGGTCGATCGCCTCGATCGCCACCCCGCGGGCCTCGAGGTGGGCGGCGGCGTCGGTCAGGAAGTGCTCGTCGACAACGAGCCCGAGGAGGGCGCCGACGGTCTGCGCGGGCGGGGGCCCGGCCCAGTGCTCGCCGGGCGCCCGCATCCACGCCGCCGTGCGCACCGCGAGGGTGCGCTCGAAGGGGTCTTCCCCGAGCTGGCGGACCATGCCCGCGTTCTGCGAGGAGGCCTCGGCGCCCGGCGCCCGAGCCTGGTCCACGACCAGCACCCGGTGGTCCGCGGCGAGGTGCCAGGCCGTGGCGAGGCCCGCCAGGCCGGCCCCTACGACGATGACGTCAGGGGTCATTCGTGGTGCGTAGCATCAGCCCGGGCGCAGCGTGAACGGGAAGGTCACCTCGGTGTCGCGCTCAGCCTCGGGGAACCTCCACCGCCCGATGGCCTGCACGAGACAGTCCTGCAAGCCGGCGTCGCCCATCGGATCGTCGCGGATCGACACGCGCGACACGGTCCCGTCGGCGGCCACCGTCCACGCGACCACGAGGCGGCCGCGCAACGACGGGTCCGACTTGAGCGCCCGCTCGTAGCACGCCCTCACGACACCCATCGACGAGCGCGTGACCTCGCGGATCGCGTCTTGCGACAGGCCCCGCCGGAGCTGGCTGCGCAGCGTGAGGTCCACGGAGAGCCCCGCCCTTCCGGCGGGCGCGCGCGAGGACGGGGCCAGCCCCAGCGCCCCCGCGCTCGGCCGGGCGGCCTCCGCGGGGGCGGTGCCGCGCCGGCGGGCGGTGGGGTCCCCGGT
>CAYMSU010000291.1:0-8271 GCA_964393165.1 uncultured Enterobacteriaceae bacterium | reverse complement strand
CACGAAGACACTCGCGGTGTGCGTGCGCTGTGGGGCGCCGGCGAACCGCACCCAGCGGCTGGTCGACACCGACACCCGGATTCTGCTCGGTGCGCGCGAGACGTATGAGGCCCGATGCCGCCTGCACTGGGACGCCGAGGCATTCGACGCGCAACAACAGCGGCTGCCGCTGGACGATGGAGCCTGACGGTAGGCTGACGCCCACTTCCTGGACATCGATGTCCGCAGCTTGTAAGACGCCGTGATGACGCTGGGAAAGGGTCGGATGCTGGCTGTCGGCCTCGTGCTGCTCTGCGCGGGCTGCCTCACCTACGAGGAGTTCACCGAGCGGCTCGCCGACAAGCGCTGCGAGGAGAACCTCGAGTGCGCGCCGGCGGGTCCCGTGGGAGACTGCGCCCTGTTCGAGGTCCCGGGCGCGGCCAACTGTGACTTCGATCCGGGCGCCGCGTCGCGATGCCTTCGCCAGGAGTGGGAGTGCAACGAAGACCTGCCGGGATTCGAGTTCGCCGAGCCAGCCCCTGCCTGCGACCTCGTGTGCGTGCGGGCGGC
The DNA here is from genome assembly GCA_964393165.1 of uncultured Enterobacteriaceae bacterium. Lineage (GTDB taxonomy): Bacteria > Myxococcota_A > UBA796 > UBA796 > DRPG01. The sequence goes on along the minus strand of CAYMSU010000291.1, from coordinate 7,722 downwards.
CGAGTGAGGCTGGCGCTGGGTGGGCTCGCCCTGCTCTTGGCCTGCGGCAACGCGGCCGATGTCGAGGCGTTCACCGCGGACTACGAAGACACCTACTGCGCGCGGTTCCTCGGGTGTCCCGACCCGGTCGGCGTGTTCGACGGCACCCAGACCGAGGAAGCTTGTCGCGACGCCGTGGGTCCCGAGCTTCGCGAGCGGGCCGAGTCCTGCGACCTCGACCTCGAGGTGGCCGACCAGTGCCTCGGCGAGCTCGAGACCGCCCTGTGTCCAGGTGAGGACGAGGCCTTCGACACCATCGTGCCTCCCTCGTGCAACGCCGCCTGGCTCTGTGATCCCTAGGAGACTCGATGACGACGCTGGCCTGCTGGTTCCTTGCAGGGGCCGCCCTCGCGGCCTCTCCCACCGCCTCGAGTGTGGGCAAGAGCGCGGACGGGGTCGCCCATCCGCCCTCCCACGCTTTCGACGGCCTGCTCTCCACGGCCTGGGCCGAGGGTGAGCTCGGGGAGGGCAAGGGCTCCTGGATCGAGGTGCGGTTCGACCGCCCCGTCGACATCCGCTCGGTCTCGATCTGGCCGGGCTGGATGGGGGGGGCGAACCGCGATCTCCGGCTGCACGGCCGGCCGCGCGACGTCACACTCACGTTCGACGTCGTGAAGGGCCCCGACGTCGTGGAGAAGGACGTGGTGCTCGACCCGGGGGAGGCCCAGCGGCCTCTGCGCCATGACATCCGCGTCGACGTACCCAACGCCAGAAAGCTGCGGATCACGGTCGACGACGTGTACTCGGGCGGCATCTACAGCGACATGTACATCGCGGAGATCGCGCTGAACCTGGTCGAGGGCGAGCCCGTGGGGCAGGTCGCGCAGGTTCGTGACTGGCTGTCGTCCGACTCCGGTCAGGCCGCCGAGGAGCGCCACGTCTCCGAGGTCACGGAGCTCTACGACAAGATCCGGTCGGACGAGTTCGGCGACCGGGAGAGCCTGCGCACGCTGATGGACTGGGGGGCCGACGGCGCTCCGTTCCTCCGTCGGCGGGTCGCCGCCCGAGTGCCGGCCGGCTTCCGGCTCAACGCCCTGCTGCCCGACAAGCACGCGCTCGAGCACCTCATGAAGATCAAGGATGCGAACGCGGTCAGTGCGTTCGAGCGCGCGGCGCTGCGCACCACGGGCGGGGCGTCCTCGGACCTTGCCCGCGCCGCGCGTCTGCTCCAGAGCTACGCCCAGCTCCTCACCGGGGGGCGCCCACGCATCGACCCGTGGGGCGAGGAGGGCTTCGAGAAGGGTGCCCTGCGGAGCTTCTCCGAGCCGCTCGCGGTCGCGGTCGACGAGTACGGCGGCCTGTACGTGGCCGACACGTTCAACCACCGGCTCCAGCGCTTCAGCCTCGACACGGGCCTGCCGGAGCAGCAATGGGGCGCGAACGAGCCAGCGATCAGCGACTTCTGGTTCGGCGACCGGCGCGAGTTCTATCCGTCGGGCCTGCGGCCCACCCGCGAAGAGGGTGGGTTCATTCACCCGCTCGACGTGAAGGTCGTCGGCGGCCGGCTGGGCGACGACGTGTACGTGCTCGACTATGCCCAGGAGCCCGACAAGCGCGCCGGTCTCGGGCGCGTCACCCACATCAAGTACGATGGCACCGTGGTCCATCGTCAAGATCTGCCCTTCGCGTCGCCGGTGAGGCCGCGCCGGGGCGGGGAGGCCTTCCTGATCGTCGAAAAGCGCAAGGCCACCGTGATCTGGCGCGACGAGGGGATCACGTACTCGCTGCCCGACTGGGAGGAGGGGGAGCGATTCCCGCTGAAGGATGGCTCGCCGAACGGGGCCATCGCCCTCAAGGGCAAGAAGATCGGGCTCATCTACGGGGAAGAGCTCGTGATGTACAGCACCGACGGCTTCCGGCACGGCGTGGTGCTGGGCGCCGAGTCGCTCGGCGTGGGCTTCGAGGACTGGGACCTCGCCTACGACGAGTCGGGCAAGCTGTGGGCGGTGCTCGACACCGGGGAGGTCATCAAGTTCAAGCGGCTCGGCAAGGTCGACTACCGCTTCCAGCTCTCCGATCAGGCCCTGTCGGTCCCCCGAATCGACGTGTACGGTGATCTCGTCTTCGTGTCCTCGGGAGATCGGATCGTGCGTGGCGACGCCAAGCAACTGTTCACCGAGCAAGCCGAAGACAAGGCCGAGCGCGGCACGCTCGACGTCGGGGGCAACTGACCGATGACCACGCTCCGCTCCGTCGCTCTGGCAGGTCTGCTGTCCGTCGCGGTCGCGCTTTCCGTGTGGGGCCCCGTCGGCTGCGGTAATGCCGAGCGCAGCGCCGCGCCCCCGGCGGAGAAGGAGCCGCGTGCGCCGCGTCCTGCGCCGGCGCCACCGCCGAAGGTCGTCACCCCAACGATCGCGTTCGACCTGCCCACCCGCGAGGCCAAGACGCCGGCTCCCATCACGAAGGGCCAGCCGACCCTCGCCAAGGACCTCGGGTCGGTGCGCGACCTGCTCCGCAAGATCGTAGAGGACCACGGGCGAGACCCGGAGAATCCCTGGGCGATCACCCATGCGATGCTCGCCCTGGGGCCGGATCTCGAGCTCACCAATGGCAAGCGCGCCATCGACTGGCTGTTCACCGAGTATGCCAAGGTCGTGCCCGTCTCCGACGGAGAGCTGCTGACGTTCCCCGCGCGCCGGGGGAGCATCCGGATCGAGCCCCACACCGACCTCGTCCTGAAGGCGCTCACCGAGGGCGGCGTGCGCCCCGACCGGGAGGTCACGGTCGACGGCAAGTCCTTCGAGGTCGCTGCACTGTACAAGCGCAGCCTGCTGCGCGCCTGGGTTCGCGGGCAAGCCACCGGGTTCCGCGAGGGAACCTACAACGACGCGCCGTGGGCGCTCCAGGGGCTCGCCGCGTGGGCCCCGGCGGGGCTCAAGTGGAACGCCGAGGGCGGTCGCACGATGACCATGTCGGGGTTCGCCCATCGCCTCGTCGAGGTGCTCGACCACGAGACGAAGTCCATGGCCGAGGCAATGGCCGCGGGCCAGAGCATGCAGAAGGACACCCGCCGTGGCCTCTTCCGGTACACCTGTGGCGGCCAGCACCTCCTCCAGGGCGCTGCCTACGCCGTGGCCAGGGGGTTCCATGGCGAGGGCGAGGCAGACCAGCAGGAGATCTGCGAGCAGCTCGAGATCCTGAAGTGGCGCATCGACGTCGAGCTGGGGGCCATCGATCCGCTGATCCAGAAGGGAGACCGGCCGATCCAGATCGTGTTGCTGGGTCAGCGGCTCAAGTTCCTGGGGCATACCCTGGAGACCGTGCACAAGATCGGCGCGCTCGGGCTCTGTCCGCTCGATGCCGCGCAGGTCGAGGCCTCTCAGCGGGTGGCGCGGGAGCTCGTCACCACCGTCGGGGCGCTCGGCCAGCTCGGGGTGTGGAGCAATCTCGGGGCCATCCGGGAGGATCGCTCGCTCGAGCGCTACCGGATGGGCGGCGCCGAGCAGGTCTACCTGGACTTCGTAGGCGACGCCGCGCACGCCGTACGCGGCATCGACATGGCCACCGGAGAGGGGGTCATCCGCTACTGACGCGGTCGAGCGCCTGGTTCGCGGTGTAGGTCGCGATGTTCACCACGTCGCTGACGCCGCCGTTCATGGTGACCACGTTCACCGGGTGGCCGATCCCCGCGAGGATGGGGCCGAGCACCTCGGCGGTAGACAGCTGCTCGAGCAGCTTGTAGGCGATGTTGCCCGAGGTGAGGTCGGGGAACACGAGCACGTTCGCGGGCCCCGCGAGCTGGCTGAACGGGAACGACTCGGCCACCTTGGAGGCGCTCACCGCGGTGTCCGCCTGCATCTCGCCGTCGATCTCGAGGTCCGGTCGGCGGGCGCGGACCATCTCCACCGCCTGCCGCACCCGCTCCACGCGCGGATCCCGGCGGTGCTCGCCGAAGTCCGAGTAGGACAGCATCGCGACGCGCGGCCGGACTCCGAACTGCTGGGCCACGTCTGCAGTGTTGAGCGCGATCTCGGCGAGCGTCTCGGCATCGGGCTCGACGTTGACCGTGCAGTCGCCGAAGAACACCTGCCGATCCTTGAACAGCATGGCGTAGACGCCAGACGCCCGCCGACGGCCCGGCGCGAGGCCGAGGACCTGCAGCGCGGGGCGCAGGGTGGCGCTGTAGGGCTGCCCGGGTCCGCCGACCATGCCGTCGGCTTCACCGCGCTGGACCATCAGTGCTCCGAAGTGGATTGGATCCCGGGCGAGGACCCGAGCCGCCGACTGCGTGGTCCCCTTGCGCCGGCGCTGCTCCCAGAGCGCGGCGGAGAAGCCTTCCAGGTGCTCGCTGCGGTGGCAGTCGATCAGCTCGATCCCCGACAGATCGACGCCGGTGTTGGCGGCCTGCTGCTCGACCAGATCCCGCGGACCGAGCAGGATCGGGGTGCAGATCCGCTCGTCGACCAGGATCTGGGCCGCGCGGAGCACCGTGGGGTGGGTGCCCATCGGGAAGACCACCCGCCTCGGGGCGTGGCTGCGGGCGCGTCGGATCTGGGGAGTCACCAACCCCCGAGAGCGCTCGACCAGCTGGTACAGGCGCTCGCGGTAGCCCTCCAGATCCTCGATCGGCTCGCGAGCTACGCCCGACGTCGCCGCGGCCTCCGCCACCGCCGGCGCCACATACAGGAGCACGCGGGGATCGAAGGGCTTCGGGATGATGTAGTCGGGACCAAAGCGTAACTGCTCGAGCCCGTAGGCACGGAGGACCCCGTCGGGCACGTCGGCTTTGGCAAGTGCAGCGAGGGCGCGGGTGGCCGCGACCTTCATCTCCTCGGTGATCTTGCGCGCCCGGCAGTCGAGGGCCCCGCGGAACACGAACGGGAACCCCAGCACGTTGTTGACCTGGTTGGGATGATCAGACCGGCCCGTGGCAATGATCGCGTCGGGGCGTGCCTCCTTGGCGACAGAATAGGGAATCTCGGGATCCGGGTTCGCCATCGCGAAGATGAACGGTCGGTCCGCCATGCCCGCGACCATGGTGGGCTCGAGCAGGTTGGCCACCGACAATCCCACGAATCCGTCCGCCCCTTCGAGCGCCTGCGCCAGCTCCATGCTCGGCCCGTCGGAGGCAAAGGTGGCCTTGGCAGCGGGCAGGTTCGGGCGATCCTTCGTGATGAGCCCCCGAGAGTCGAACATGCGGATGTGCTCTGGCGTGACGCCGAGCGAGACATAGAGCTTGGCACAGGCCATCGCGGCCGCGCCCGCGCCCGAGAACACGATTCGCGTCTCGGCGAGGTCGCGGCCGGTCAGCTCGGCGGCGTTGAGCAGCGCGGCAGCGCTGATGATCGCGGTCCCATGCTGATCGTCGTGGAAGACGGGGATGTCGAGCTCGTCCTGGAGCCGGCGCTCGACCTCGAAGCACTCTGGCGCCTTGATGTCTTCGAGGTTGATGCCCCCAAAAGTAGGCGCGAGGGCCTTGACCGCGGCCACGATCTCGTCGGCGCTGCGCGCATCGAGCTCGATGTCGAAGACGTCGATGTCGGCGAACTTCTTGAAGAGGTTGGCCTTGCCCTCCATGACCGGCTTGCCGGCTTGGGGCCCGATGTCGCCGAGCCCCAGCACGGCGGTCCCGTTCGTCACCACGGCCACGAGGTTGCCGCGCGCCGTATAGGAGAAGACCGCGTCCGGATCGTCGCGGATCGCGAGGCAGGCCTCGGCAACCCCTGGCGTGTACGCGAGCGACAAGTCCCGCTGCGTGGCCAGGGACTTGGTGGGAACGACCTCGAGCTTTCCGGGACGGCCATCGGCGTGGTAGCGCAGCGCCTCGGTATGGGAATCGGCCACGGATCCTCCTGGGATGTGGGTTCAGTCGAAGGGGAGGGGAGAGGCTGCCTCGCGACGGGGTCCCGGGGCCGGGAGAGTGTGTCGCGCGTGGGAGCTCGGTTACTGTGGGGAGCGGTCCGAGGTGACCAGGGGATCGCCGGTGGCCTTGCGCCACGGGAGGAAAGTCCGAGCTCCACAGGGCAGGGTGCCGGGTAACTCCCGGTCGGGGCAACCCGAAGGAAAGTGCAACAGAGAGCAGGGCGCCACGACGAGCTCGCTCGTCGCGGTAAGCGTGAAAGGGTGCGGTAAGAGCGCACCGGCGTCGCCGGTAACGGTGGCGGCCAGGCAAACCCCATCCGGAGCAAGACCGAATAGAGGAGCGCTCGAGGGCGGCCCGCCCGAGCTCCCGGGTAGGTTGCTGGAGGCCGTCGGTAACGGCGGTCCTAGAGGAATGATCTCCACCTCCGCGCGGGCGACCAGACGGAGGCACAGAACTCGGCTTACGGGCACCTCGGACCCGTCCCTTCTGATAAGACCGCACGGTGCGGGCCTGTAGCTCAGTTGGTCAGAGCACCCGGCTCATACCCGGAGTGTCCCAGGTTCGAGTCCTGGCGGGCCCACGCGCCTCCCTTGGCAAGGGGGTGTGCGACGCTGGCGGAGGTGCTTGGGGTAGGATGGGGGAACGGCCCCGGGGTGGCAGTGCACGAAGACCTGGAACGACTCGACCGCGTCGACAAGCTGGACCGCGAGCGCACCCGCCTGAAACAGGCGATCGAGGCCCACGAGAGGGCGCTGGCCGAGGCCGAGCAGGCGCTGACAGACGCTGCCGAGGCCCTCGAGCGAGCCGAGGCCGCGGTCACGGCCAACGAGAAGGAGCAGAAGGCCCATCAGCGCGCGCTGCTCGGCCACCAGAACAATCGCGACGCTGCGCTGCGCCTCCTCGAGTCTGGCCAGGGCAATGCCGAGGCCGCCGAGCGGCAGGTCCAGCGCACGTCGGCGTTGATCGACGAGGTAGAGACCGCCATCCTCGAGCTCCTGGAGAGCCTCGACGACGCGGAGACGGCGCGGCGCGCGGCGCGCGACCGGCACGTGCACGCGGATGCGCGGGCCTGGGAGCTCCGCGGCTCCACGCCCGTGGCGATCGAGGCTTTGCGCGCAGAGTCCGACGGGCTTCGCCAAGAGCGCGATGGCATCTTCGGCCAGCTGCCAGCAGCCATCCGGCGTCGCTACGACGACTGGCGGCAGCGCAAGAAGTGGGCGGTGGCACGGGTCGTGGGCAGCACGTGCGACGGCTGTCGAATGGAGGTGCCCGCCCAGCTCCGAAGCGATCTGCTCCACGGCCGCCTCGAGACCTGCCAGCGGTGCCACCGCTGGCTGATCCCTCCCGTGGAGGCCAGCTCGGCTACGTCTCCATGAACGAGCGGAGGCGCTTGCTCCGGCTCGCGTGGCGGAGCTTGCGGAGCGCCTTCGCCTCGATCTGACGGATGCGCTCGCGGGTGACCTCGAAGTCCTGGCCGACCTCCTCGAGGGTGTGGTCGTGGGGCTGGCCGATCCCGAAGCGGAGCCGCAGCACCCGCTCCTCGCGCGGCGTGAGGGTGGCGAGCACCTTGCGGGTCGCCTCGGTCAGCGAGGCGTTCACGATGTTCTCGGCCGGCGACAGCGTGGCCTTGTCCTCGATGAAGTCCCCGAGGTGGCTGTCCTCCTCCTCGCCGATGGGCGTCTCGAGGGAGATGGGCTCCTTCGCGATCTTCAGGATCTTGTGGACCTTGTCGACCGGCATCTCCATCTTCTCGGCGATCTCTTCGGGCCGCGGCTCGCGGGCGAGCTCCTGCTGGAGATACCGCTGCGTGCGGATCAGCTTGTTGATCGTCTCGATCATGTGCACGGGAATGCGGATGGTCCGCGCCTGATCCGCGATGG
>CAYMSU010000290.1:0-8312 GCA_964393165.1 uncultured Enterobacteriaceae bacterium | reverse complement strand
GGGGGATCTGGCCGCGAAGGAGATCCCGCCGCCCACGGTCGCCCGAACACGCTCCCCCCCGCGTCCCCGTGCCTCCAGCATTCCCTCCGTCGCAGCCCATGACACACCGGCCGCCACGCGGTACCTCCATAGCCAGCTCCCTCCCCGAGGAGTCCATGCGCGACCGTCGCCACGACGTCTACCAGGGCGCAAAGGGCGGCCTCATCAAGTCCTGGACCCTCGTCGCCAAGCACCCCAAGATCGCCAAGGCCAACCACGCCACCCACCTCGGCACCCTCGGCACCGGCAACCACTTCATCGAGGTCTGCCTCGACCAGTCCGATCACGTCTGGGTCATGCTCCACTCCGGGTCGCGGGGCATCGGCAACCGCATCGACACCTACTTCATCGGGCTCGCCAAGGAGGAGATGCGCCGGTGGTTCGTGAACCTGCCCGATGACGACCTCGCCTACCTCCCCGAGGGCTCGCAGCACTTCGACGACTACGTCGAGGCCGTCGGGTGGGCCCAGGAGTACGCGCGGCTCAACCGGGCGCTCATGATGCAGGCCACCCTGCGGGCCCTGCGCGCCGTGCTCGGTCCCAAGGGCGCAGTCCGCGCAGGCCGGGCGATGTCCCGTTCCGAGGCCCGCCGGCGCTTCACCGTCGAGGACCACGCGCGGATGACCGAGGGCGTCGAGTGCCGCAAGGACGCAGCCGTCATCGACGAGACCCCCGCCGCGTACAAGGACATCGACGCCGTCATGGCCGCCCAGGCCGAGCTGGTGGACATCGTGCACACGCTGCGGCAGGTGGTCTGCGTCAAGGGGTGAGGCGTGCTCCAGATCGACGGCGCGAGCGGCGAAGGCGGCGGGCAGGTGCTCCGCTCGTCGCTCGCCCTGTCGATGGTCACCGGCCAGCCCTTCCGGATCCGCGGCATCCGCGCGAACCGCGCCCGGCCGGGACTCCTGCGCCAGCACCTCACCGCCGTGCAGGCCGCGGCCGCGATCTCTAGCGCCGAGGTCACCGGCGACGCGATGCGCAGCGAGGAGCTCACGTTCTCGCCCGGCCCCATCGCCCCCGGCCAGTACCGCTTCGTCGTCGGCACCGCGGGAAGCGCCCACCTCGTGCTCCAGACCGTGCTCCCTGCGCTCCTGCGCGCCGATCGGCCCACCGAGATCGTGCTCGAGGGAGGCACCCACAACCAGGCCGCGCCCCCCTTCCACTTCCTGAAGGAGGCCTACCTTCCCCAGCTCGCCAGCATGGGGCCCCGGGTCGACCTCACGCTCGAGCGCTGGGGGTTCTACCCCGCCGGCGGCGGCCGCGTGCGCGCCACGATCACGCCCTCCGCGCTGTCGCCGCTCGTCCTCGAGGAGCGCGGGGCCCTCCACCAGATCGAGGTCGTCGCCGTGCTCTCCCGCCTGCGGCGCCAGATCGGCACCCGCGAGCTCGGAGCCGTCAGCGCGCGGCTCGCGCTCGACAAGGGGGCCACCCGCATCCAACAGGTCGACAGCGACGGCCCAGGCAACGTCGTGCTCGCGTTCTGCAGGGCTGCCCACGTCACCGAGGTGTTCTCCGCCTTCGGGCGGCGGCGGGTGACCGCCGAGGCCGTGGGGACCGAGCTCGCAGAGGCGGTCGCGACGTGGCGCGCGCGCGACGTGCCGGTGGGCGAGCACCTCGCAGATCAGCTGCTGTTGCCGATCGCGCTCGCCGGCGAGGGGGCCTTCGTCACCGGCCCGCCGAGCCTCCACACCACCACCCAGATCGACGTGATCGCGCAGTTCCTGGGGCGGCGGTTCACGATCCGCGAGCTCGGGCAGGAGCGATACCGCGCCAGTCTGGGCCTGTAGACAGGAGTGGCGCTGCGCCTGGCGCTCGGCCCGCGCTCTGCGACGGACCGAGGGGGGCCGGACCGGCAGCGCACCCGTCGGCAGACCCTCCGGCCCGGGTAACGATCCCGCTCCCTTGGGCCTACAGCGGGTGGAGGTCTCGATGGTGCCCTGGCTCGCGCTGCTCACCGCCTGCATGTCCCCCGGTCCCACCGCCCACGCCGGCGGGGACCCGCCTCTGGCGTGGGCCGACGACAATCCCGAGGAGCTCGGCCGGGTGCGCTGGCACCGCGGCTACGACGCCGCCCGGGCCGTCGCGGCGGCCGAGGGCAAGCCCCTGCTCGTGCTCTTCGACGAGGTGCCCGGCTGCAGCACCGTCCGCGCCTACGGCCGCACCGTGCTGTCGCATCCCCTCGTCGTCGACGCCGCCGAGTCCCAGTTCGTGCCCGTCGTCGTCTACAACAACGTCGACGGCGACGATCGCCGTGTGCTCCGCGCGTTCGGGGAGCCCGCGTGGAACAACTTCGTGAGCGCCGACGGGGCGCCGCTGACCGAGCGCCTGACCCACGAGGGGGGCACGGGCGCGCTGCTCGGCCGGATGGTGACCGCCCTTCGGGCCGCCGAGCGGCCGGTGCCGCCGTGGCTGCAGCTCGTCGCCCAGGAGCTCGGGGGCGACCGCGCCGCGCCGGCCCGGGCGACCTACGCCATGGGCTGCTTCTGGTCGGGAGAGGCCCACCTCGGCGGCCACGACGCGGTCCTCGCCACGCGCACGGGCTTCCAGGCGGGGCACGAGGTCGTGGAGGTGACCTACGATCCCGCGCGGACCTCGCGGAGGGCCCTGGATGCGTACGCCGGCTCGGGGCGGGCGCGGCCGGCGCCCGCCGGCGCCTTCCGTCCGAGCCCGCGCGACGACCGGTACCAGCTCCGCGGCACCCCCTGGGCGGCGGTGCCGATGACCGCGGCGCAGGCCACCCGGGTGAACACCGCCGTGGGGGCCGGCGCGGACGGCCGTCCGTGGCTGTCCCCGCGCCAGCAGCAGCTCCTCGACCGCGCGAAGGCCGGCCAACTGCGCGCGAGCGCGGGGCTGGGGGCGGGCTCGTTCGTCGACGCCTTCGAGGCGGCGATCCGCTGACCTGGCCCGCGTCGCGGACGACGGCCACGTGCTCGTCGCGGACGTGGGTGGCGCGGCGCTTCCGCTGGAGGGCGGAAGCCTCGAGCGCAGGCCTCGCGGGCACGGGCCACCGGCGCAGGCCTCCGCGGAGCCCGTCCCCGCCCACGGCCCGTCGGGCCGCTCGGCGTGACCCCCCTCGGGGTTCCCGGAGCCGTGGGCGACCTCCCCCGCGACCCGGGGTCGGGTCACGGGGGCCGCGCAGCCGGATCCCCAAACCTCGGGTCTGCCCCCTGGTCGGTTCCCGCGCCTCGATCCAGACCCGGGGTCTGGTCGATCGCGTCGTTTCCGCCGGCGGCAACACCTCGGGTCTGCCCTGCCGTCGCTCGACGCCCGGCGACGAGACCTCAGGTCTGCCCTCCCGGCGCTCGGGAGCGCGGATCGAGACCTCGGGTCTGCCCGCGATCGGTGAATCGAGGAGGTCGGCAGACCTGAGGTCTGGCTCGACGATCCAGAAATCGTCCGCTCGAGACCTGAGGTCAGGCCCTCGGAGGGAATCTCGCGCGCGGTCGAGACCTGAGGTCTGCCCCTCTCGGCGATTCGCTTGGGGCGGCCAGACCTTGGGTCACGCCGATGCGGCGGATCGCGTCTTCGGCGAGACCTCAGGTCTGGCCAGGAGCATGCCACCACGGCAATGGCTCGAACAAGGCGGCACGAACCGTCGTTACACCGACTCCCGGTTGCGGGGTGGCCATCCATGGTTCTGCGGCGACCGAGCGTCGGCTACCCTGGCCATCCCACGTTCACGGTCTCGGGAGGCGCCGGTGCCACGGGAGGAGCCGATGCGGCGCAGAGGCCTGCTCCAGGGCGTCTGGCGGGTGGTCATGTACGCCTTGCTGGCAGGAGGGGCCTCTGGGGAGCGTCCGCGAGGGCCGAGGGCCCGCCCGCGGCCACGCTGTCGCCCCAGGAGGAGGCGTTGGTGGACGCGCACCGCGAGCGTCCGTCCGAGGCGTCGCGCGAGGCGCTCGAGGAGGCAGGCAAACGGCGACACGAGTCCTGCGTCGCGCTCGGGCCCGACCACCCCCATGTCGGCATAGGGCTGACGAACCTCGCAGGAATGCGGGTGGCCCAAGACCGCCCCGTGGACGCGCTCGCGCTTCTCCGTCGGGCGCTCGAGGTCGAGGAAGACCACCTGGGCAAGACCTTGTTCACCGGAACGAGTGAGCAGCGCCGCCTGCGGCTGCAGCAGTTCCAAGCCTCCACCGACTATGCCATCACCCTGCACCAGACCCACCTGACCGGCTCCGCGGAGGCCCGCGCGCTCGCGCTGCAGACCCTCTTGCGCCGCAAGGGCCGCCTGGCCGACCTGGACCGGGACATGCTGCAGGGCGTGCGGCAGCGCGCCGACCCGGCCGGGCTCGAGCTCCTCGACCAGTACCAGCGAGCCACCGCGCAGCTGAGTGTCCTGCAAGACCGCATCCCCACCGACCCCGCGCAGCTCGCCGCGTGGCGGGCGCAGCGCGACCAGCTGGCCCAGGAGGTCGAAGCGCTCCAGCGGAGCCTGTCGGCTCGCTCCGCGGTGTTCCGACAAGCGACCCGGCCCGTGACCGTCGACGCGGTGGCCGAGGGGCTGCCTCGAGGCAGTGCCCTGCTCGAGATTGCCGTGTACGACCCCTTCGACTTCCGATCGACCACCTGGCAGGCTGCCCGCTACGTCGCCTTCGTGCTTCATCCCGACGGGCGCAGCGCCTCCGCCGACCTGGGCCCGGCCACCGTGCTCGAGCCGCAGGCAGAGGCCCTCCGGCGGCGCCTGCTCGGCCCTGGGGGCCGGTCCCGGCGGCTCGTCGCGGACACCGGGTCTGGCGACGTCGGCCCTGCGGCGCGCGCCCTGTTCGAGCGCGCACTGCGGCCGCTGTGGGACGAGCTCGACGGCGTCACCCACCTCTACGTCGCCGGTGGCGGGCTGCTCACCCTCGTGCCCTTCGAGGTCGTGATCTCCGAGGGGGCCCCCGACGGCCACCGCGTCCAGGTGAGCTACCTCACCAGCGGCCGCGACCTGCTGCGCCCCCAGGACCCCGACGAGCCGCCCACCGCGCCCGTGGTCGTGCACGACGTCGACTACGACCGGGCGGTCCGGCCCGAGGCGGAAGTGCCCGCAGGCACCGGCGCCACGTCCGCGGGCGGCGCTCCGGCCGGCGCATGGCAGGCCCTCCCGGGGGCGGCCCAGGACTTGTAGATGCGCACGGGCGGGAGGTAACCCCGCCGGCCCGAGGCCTCCGCCTCCTGGTCTCCGCCGTCGGCGCCAGGGCCCCTTAGTCGCCCCCTCGCTCGACGCAGGCCTGGGGACGGCGCGGCGGCTTCGGGCAGGGGACCTCGAGCGTGCGCTCCCCATCGGTGATCGTGAACGGCTGGCCGGCGTCGATCTGCGCCCAGACCGCGCCCAGCGCCTTCGCGGGCTCGGTGACGGGCACGCCCGCGATGTGGCTCGCTTCGACGCCGTCGCGGAGCACGTCGCAGGCCGACCGCGGCCGGAACGCGAGCACGTCGCCCCGGTTCTCGACGCTGCGATGCCCCTCGCAGTCGCACATCGCCACGGTGTGCACGAGCTCGCCCCACAGCGCCGGATCGCCGGTCTTCCAGGCGTCGCCGACCTCGGTGGGCACCCCGCCCTGGTCGAGCCACTCCGCGAGCAGCGGCAGCGCCGCGTCGTGGTCCAGTCCCTGCCGCAGGATCCGCTCCGCCGGCCCCGCGACCATCGGGTCCCGAGACTGCTCCTGGGCGGCCTGGAGCACGTCCCAGGTGCTGTACCGGCCGTCCTTCGCGCCCGCCCAGACCTGCGCGAGCACCGTGCGCAGATCCGAGGCCCCCTGCGTGCGATCCCGCACCCCGAAGCCGAGCGTGGCGAGCACGAGCGCGCTGCAGTCGTAGAACGCATCCGCGTCGTATCGGTCGGGCGCGGTGAGCAAGGGCCCGCCCGCGAGACGCGGCGCGCAGGCCGTGGCCATGTCCCGCAGCGCGCGGTGCGCATCCGCCTCGGCGAAGACCCCGAGCTCCTGCAGCGCCTCGATCGACAGCAGATCGGCCGATCCCTCGGTGAGCCAGGCCTCCGACGCCCCCAGCCAGGTCGTGAACTGCGCCCCGTTCCACAGGTGGAACGCCTCCCGCGCGAGGAACCTCGCGTAGCGCTGCCGGGCCTCCTCCGAGGGCTCCGCCCAGCCCTCGCCGATCAGCTCGAGCTGCAGCTGCCGCCCCACCGCGCCCCCGGACAGCGAGGCCTCGCCCGCTTCGCCCTCGGGCGTGTACGAGACCATCACGGAGGGCTCGAACGACAGCGCGACCCCGGTCCACCCGCCGAAGTGCTCCATGAGCCGGGGGAGCAGCTCGTCGTGCAGCTCGCGGACCCAGGCGGGGGTGCCGGGGTCGACCAGCGACATCACGCCCTCGCCACCCTCCGGCGTGAGCCCGCCGAAGTAGGCGAACACGTCGCCCCCCTCCCAGGTGGCGCGCTCCGGCGCGTGGGTGCCGGGGACCGCGACGTGCCGCGCGGACGTCGTGGTGAACGCGTAGCGCGGCTCGGTAGACGCGCCCTCCTGCAGCTCGTAGGGCCGGCACCGCGAGCCCCCCTCGGGACAGGTCAGCGGCCGGGCCTCGAGGTAGCCGGTGTAGAGCAGCCGGCTCCCGTCGCCGAACGCCACGTTCAGCGGGAGCTCCCGCGTCTCGTCGGTGCCCGTGAGCGTGGAGAACGTGACCGCCAGCGACGTGGTGCGCCCGCGGCGCGACAGCAGCGCCTCCCGGTCGTCGAGCATGACGAGCCGACCGCCCCGCGACCGCCACTCGTCCCCCCGGAACAGCCGCTCGTTCCGCGTGAACACGATGCCGTGGACGGGCTCGTCGAACCGCCACACGACGGTCCACCGGTCGCGGTCGGGATCCTCACGGACCTCGATGTCCACCGCCCCGGCCACGTCGACCGCTCCCGTGAGTGCCACCCCCCACCACCACATCTCGGGCCTCCCTGTGCGACGGGCGCAGGGTACTCGACATGGCGGTCAGAAACCTACCGCGGGGCGATCGCGCCGCGCTCGCCAGCGTTGTCGGACCGGTCAGCCCCGAGCAGGGCGCGTGCGCAAGGGACCACGACCTCCGCGAGCCCCCGATCGATGGCCTGCCGGGCGAGGCGCGCGGTGGGCAGCCCGTGGGCCACGAGCAGCGCCTCGTGGGCGCCGTCGGCGAGGCGATCGGGCAGCGGGAACGGCTGGGCGAGCAGCTCCTCGAGCGCGGCGGCGACCGCCTGGCGCACGGCGGGGCCGCCGACCTCGAGCGCCCAGCGCACGGTGGCCCAGGCGAGCGCGGCGTGGCCCTGCTCGTCCGTGGTGATCACGTCGAGCGCATGGCGCACCGCAGGATCGGTCGCGCGCTG
Organism: uncultured Enterobacteriaceae bacterium; assembly: GCA_964393165.1. Classification (GTDB taxonomy): domain Bacteria; phylum Myxococcota_A; class UBA796; order UBA796; genus DRPG01. The sequence continues at coordinate 979 of CAYMSU010000290.1, read as the reverse complement.
CCGGCACTCGAGGGCCACGAGCGTGGTCAGCGTCTCCCCGACGCAGCCCTCGCGAAACGCCGCCACGGCGAGGCTCGCGAGGTCGGGAGACAGCGGCACCTCACGGCCGAACGGGAACCCGCTCGGCCTCACGGCGTGCCCCGCGTAGCCGCTGGCGAGCGCGAACCCGAGCTCGGCGTGCCGGACCTCCTCGGTGGCGGCGAGGGTGGTGCGCGCCACGAGCGACGCGGGCGCTCCCGCCGCGAGCAGCTCGAGCGCGATCCGGGAGAACGCGGCGACCGCCGCGTGCTCGTCCTGCGCGGCCTCGATCCAGGCCTCGGCGAGGCGCTGGCGCGCCTCGGCGGGAAGCTCCGCCCGGTCCTCGCGCGGGCCCTCGGCCCAGCCGGCGCCCGCCTCGGGAGCGGCGACCCGCGCCTGACCGTCCTCTACGTAGGGACGCCCGTAGGTGCAGGTGGACTCGTTGAACTGGCGCGTAGGATAGCAGCACCACTGCTCGTCCTTCGCGGTGCCCTTCCACCCCGTGGGGTTCACGCCCACGTCGCCGGGCCCGGTGATCGCCACGGTGGTCGCGCCACAGTCGAAGGGCACGATATCGGCCGGTTCGACCTCGTCGGCCGCCGGGCAGGCGACGGCCTCGTCCACCACGACACAGCCGCGGCCGTCTTCCAGGTCCGTGCGCTCGGTCGCGGTATCGCCGGTGGTCCCGGTACCGCCTCCGTCGCAGCCCGCGAGGGCGATGGGCAACAGGACAGCGAGCATCTTTCGGTAAGGGTCGTTCACAACACCTCCGACCACTGAAGTCCGCGCCCCGCTCCAGCATCGCCCGCGGCCCCCGCGATCGCAAGGCTCGCACGGGCCCCGTTCGCCGTCGAGGCTCGACGACCCCCCCCCCACCGGACGACGGGCACGCCGCTCGTGCACCCCGCGTCGGGCGAGGGTCGGCCCCCGCCCGACGCCGGCCCCCCGCCCCTCCTCGGCC
>CAYMSU010000289.1:0-8347 GCA_964393165.1 uncultured Enterobacteriaceae bacterium | reverse complement strand
GACCGCGAGCGCGACCGGGACCGCGACCGCGACCGCCGCGAGGCGCGCGGCAATGAGCGTCCGCCGAAGGCGGAGGGTCGCTCGAGGGCCGCCGAGGCGAAGGCTGCCGCCCTCGCGGGGGACTGGGCCCAGGTGCGGCAGGCCACCGAGGGCGCGCGGGGCGCGTCCGCGCTCCTCCTCCGGGCCTACGCCGATCTGTCGGAAGCGCTGGAGGGTCCCGACGAGCAGCGCGCCTCACGACTCGAGCAGCTAAAGGGCCTGCTCGCGAGCGGCGCGGGCCTGCGCGCCAGCGCGGCCGCGCCCGCGCCGGCGCCCGAAGACGATCCCCTCGCGCAGCTGATCGGGGAGGCCGTTCCCACGCGGCGCGGCCCCCGCATGCGGGTGCTCGAGCGCTTTGCCGAGGAGCACCCAGAGCGGATCGACGAGCTCGGCGAGGCCGCCCTGCGCCATCACGTGCTCACGGCCGGTGCGGGCGTCCCCGCCCCCTGGCTCGTTGGCATCGTGGGCCGCGCGCTCATCACCTCGCCGGGAGAGCGCACCGACAAGACCATCGCAGAGCTGCGCAGCCAGCGGGCGGTGGCCGTGGCGGCCTACGACGAGTGGCCCTTCGAGCGCCTGCAGCGGGTCACCCGCCGGGCGGTCGAGGCGGGGCACGAGGTGCGCTCCCTGCGCAGGGGGGTCCTCGCGCGCGAGGAGCCCGACGACCGCAAGCTGTGGACGCTGCGGGTGGTCATCGAGGGCACCGAGCGCATGCTCGTGGTCGCGCCCCACGCGACCGAGCCGTACGCGCCGGGCAAGGCCGAGATGCTCGCCGAGCGCCTGCTCGGACTGTGCCCGCGCGCCCTCGTGCTCGCCACGGGCTCGGGCAACGAGGAGCTTCGGGCCAAGGCCGCCGCCCAGGGCCTGTCCGTGCAGGAGCACGACGCCGACGACGACGCACTGCTCGCGGCCCTCGCGAAGGCCGGCGCGTCCGCGCCCGCGGCCCCCCAGGAGCGGCTGGTCGAGGCGCTGACGGCGGAGCCCTTCGAGCCCGAAGCCGTGAAGGAGGTCATCGGCGAGTTTCGGCGTCCCGATCGCGCGCTGCGACCGGTGCTCCGGCAGGAGCTGGCCGACGAGCGCGCGGCCGTCCTCCTCGAGGCGGTGCACGAGCGCACGCCCCCCGACGTGGCCATCCCCGAGGGCAACACCCTCGCCGTGCGCGTCGCGGCCCACGGGCCGGCCACCCGGGCGCTCATCACCGAGGGCGCCGCCCAGGAGCGCTTCGGCGGGCCGGGTACCGCCGTGATCGTCGACCTCACGCGAGTCCTGCTCGACGAGGGCTGGGAGCTCCACCGCGTGCTGCGGGGCCCCACCCGGCGGGAGAGCCGCCAGCACCCCGCGGTGGGCACGCTGGCGTCGCACATCCACGACCTGTGGCGGCTGCTCGTGCGGCGCGGCGACCAGCGCGGCGAGGTGTGGCACGTCGCGGAGCTGCCACCCGAGGGCCGGGCCGCCGTCCCCCTGCTGCTCCTCGAGGAGCACCACCGCGTGGTCGTGCTCCCCGACGACAGTGACCTCGTCGACTGGTGGGCCACCCTGGCCAACGCGCCGTCGGCGATCCGCTGGACGGGCGCCGAGGGCTCGGAAGTCGCTGCCCAGGCTGCGGCGATCCCCACGGCGCAAGATGGCGCCGCAGGAGCGTCGACTGCCGACAACGGGGCTCCCCACGGCTCGGGCCAGTCCCCTCACGACGACGGTGACGACGCCGACGAGGACGGCGACGCCAGCGAAGGCGACGGCCAGACCTCCGCGGGGGCCGGCTGACGCTGGGTCTCGCGCCCCCCGCCGGCCTGTGGTAGATCTGCGCCCATGCTGATCCTCAGCGCGACGATGGCATGGGCGCTCGACTGTCCGAAGGGCACGCTCCCGCGAGGGGCGCCGCCGCCGGAGGGCACCGAGGTCTACTGCGAGAGCATGACCTCGCCGGGCACCAAGCACGGGCCGTATCAGCAGTGGTACGAGGACGGAACGCCGCGCGAGCGCGGCGCGCTCGACGAGGGTGTGAAGACCGACCACTGGACGACCTGGCACCCCAACGGGAACCAGGCCAGCGACGGCGCCTACCTCAGCGGGAAGACCCACGGGCCGTGGCGATCCTGGCACAGCAACGGCCAGCTGTGGTTCGAGGGAGACTACGCGGTGGCCCGGGCGGTCGGCGAGTGGTCGTACTTCTACCCGAACGGCCAGCTCGAGTCGTCGGGCGGCTTCGTCAACGGCGCCAAGTACGGCGAGTGGTCACACTGGTACGACAACGGCAAGCTCGAGGGCAGAGGCCGCTACGTCGCGGGCGCCCGCGACGGCGACTGGGTGCACTACCGCGAGGACGGCTCGAAGGAGCGCGAGGGCCGCTACCGCGGTGGTCGCGAGCACGGCCCGTGGACGTACTGGAGGGCCGACGGCTCCCTCGAGCGCCAGGCCACGTTCGCAGGGGGCGTCGAGGAGGGCGAGGAGCGCCTGTACGACGAGGCCCAGGCGCTGACACAGGTCACGACGTACGTCGACGGCAAGCGCGAGGGCGAGCGCAGGCAGTACTGGCCCAGCGGTCAGCTGAAATCCGAGGGCACGTTCGCGAACGACCGCGAGGACGGCACCTTCACCTTCTACTACGAGTCCGGGCAGATCGATCGGATCGAGACCTGGAAGGGCGGCGTCAAGCACGGGCGCTTCGTGGCGTACTGGCCCAACGGCAACCTCAAGTGGCAGGGTGATCTGGCCTTCGGCGAAGAGACCGGTCGCTGGGTTCACTTTCACGAGAACGGGCAGAAGAAGGGCGAAGGCGTCTTCGAGGAGGGAAAGCCAGACGGACCCTGGTCTCTGTGGTTCCCGAACGGCCAGCTCAAGAGCCGCGGCAGCTACACCGCAGGGGAGAAGGTAGGCGTGTGGCGGTGGTACACGGAGTCGGGCGACCTGCTGCGCGAAGAGGTGTTCTGAGCCGGTTACGCAGGGCGTCTGGGGTTCTGAATGTCCGTACCGGTGGAAGTTCGCTGCTCGACCTGCCACCGCCTCGAGCGGTGGGATGGCGCGGCCAAGGAAGTCGTGACCGAGGGGGGCGCGAGACAGCCCGCGGGGCACCCTACAGCCTGCGCGTGGGAGGTCCTCGAGGCCTCCCTCGCCGCGGGAGGACCGCGCATCGTGGCGACCTGCCCCCAGTGCGCCCAGCCCATGGTCGCGAGCGCGCAGGCCGAGGTCCCGCGCATCGACTGGGAGCTCACCCTGCCGTCCGGGTTCCTGAAGCTGGGGGCCGACCGGTCCCTGCAGAGCACGCGCGGCCCGCTCACCGCCGGTGAGGCGCGGGCGTGGGTCTCTCGCGAGCTCGGGCCCGCCCCGTGGTGGAAGCCGCAGCGCCCCATGCGCTCGCTGTTCCAGGCCGCCGTACTCACGAGCGTGCTTGGGCCCATGACGGCGTTCCTGCTCGCGGTGATCGCCCTGTCGATCTTCGTGGGCCCTGCGCTCGACGAGTGGTCCAAGGCGGCCCAGGCGACAATGCAGTCGCTGAACCTGTGAGCGAGGCGCCGTCTCCGTCGGTGGGGCCCGGCACGGCCCGGCCCTCGGCGGCAGAGGGCGTGCCGCTCCCCGTGCGACTGCTCGATCTGTTCCCCCTGGCCCTCGCGGCGATCGTCGGTGGGCGCGTGCTGTGGGCCTTCTCGCAGCGCTTCGACCATCCCTTCGACCTCGAGTGGATGGAGGGGGGCATGCTCGCCCACGCCTGGCGGATCCAGCAGGGTCTCCCGCTGTACCTCCAGCCAAACCCCGACTTCATCCCCTACATCTACCCGCCTGGGTTCAGCGCGCTGCTCGCGGCGCTCAGCCCGAGCGGGGGCCTGGACTACCCGCTGGGGCGCGTCCTCTCCATCCTGGGCTCGATCGCCGCGGCCGCCGCCATCCCCTTCGTGACCGTGCGCCACGCGCGCGACTGGGTGAGCGGTCTGTGCGGCGCCGCGCTCTTCCTGGGCACGTTCCGGGCCTCCGGCGGGTTCATGGACCTCGTGCGGCCCGATGCGCTCGCCGTGGGCCTGCTGGCCTGGTCCGTGGCGCTCGCGCTCGAGCGCTTCAGGGGAGCCGAGATCGCGAGCGGTCTCCTCCTCTTCGGGGCCTTCCTCTTCAAGCACAACTTCGCCGCCTTCGGCGTACCCCTCGCGCTCGGGCTCGCGCTGCGGGGGGACCTCGTGGTCGCGGGGCGCTTCGTGGTGGCCTCGGCGGGGCCCGGCCTGCTGGCCACACTGGCGCTGCAGGCAGGCACCGGCGGGCACTTCCTGACCTACCTGCTGTCCGTGCCCCGGTCGCATCCGATGGACTGGAGCCGGCTCGCGCTCGGCATGCCGGGCGAGGTCGGGCGGTGGCTCATGCCCGCCATGTGGGCGTCCGCGGGCTGGGCGGCCTACCGCGCAGGCGTGGGCCGGTCCCGGCTCGCGGCCGGCGTGGTGGCGGCCGTCGCGGTGGCCCTGGCGGCCGCGGCCGCGGCGGCTCCCGCGGTGCGCGGCGTGGACACGGGCGGCTCCGCGGTCGTGGCGGCAGCAGTGCTGGCCATCGGGATCGGGCTCGGCGCCGTCGGGTTCGTGCTCGCCCATGCCGTGCAGACGCGCGGAGCCCCTCGGGCGCGCCCCGACTGGCGGTGGGGGGTCGGTGTGGGAGTCGTCCTGCTGGCGGTGCTCCTCGGGGGCCTCATGCGCGCCCACTTCGGGGGCTTCATCAACGTGCTCATGCCCTTGCACTGGGCGCTCGCCGCCGCCCTGGCCGCGTCGGCGGCCCACGCCCGGCTGCACCTGCCGAGGGCTCACCCGGGCGCTGGTCCCGCCGTGTTCGGGGTCACGATGCTGTTGTGGGTGGCCCAGCTCGGCTGGGTGCAGCGTCGGCTGGAGATCGACCCCGTCGTGCCCACGCCCGCGCTCGTGGAGGCGGGCAGGGCCGTGGAGGCGGCGCTCCGCGAGCACTGCCCCCCCGAAGGCCGGATCCTCGCGCCGCAGTTCGCCTGGCTGCCCACCCGCCTCGGCCGGCCACCCTCCATGCCGCTGATCTCGCTGTGGGACCTCAACCATCGGCGGGGCCCCTACTTCCCCGACGCCAAGGAGATGATGCGCGCAGCGGTGCGGGAGCACCACTGGACGTGCGTGATCGAGGGCGGGGCACGGCACGAGATCGGGTTCGGGGTCCACGAGGCGTACGAGCCGGTGCACCGCCTCGGGATGCCGGCTCGGGAGCTCGGCCCGCTCACCGGCTGGCGGGTGAAGCCGCGGACCATCCTCGTGCCGACCACCACGACGGCGGTGGAGTGATGGGCGGGCAGGAGGCGCTGCGCCAGCTCCCGAAGGTCGACCGGCTCGCCGCCCACCTGTCCGGCGTCCCCGGCCCCGTCGCGACGATCGCGGCGCGGGTCGTCGTGGCCGAGGCCCGCGCGCAGATCCTCGCGGGCGGGCCGCTGCCCGACGATCTCGCCGCGCGAGCCCTCGCGGCCGCCACCGATCTCGCCCACGGGCGCCTGCGCCCAGTGATCAACGCCACCGGCATCGTGGTGCACACGAACCTGGGTCGCGCCCCGTGGTCCGACGCCGCGCGCCAGGCCGCCCTCCGGGCGGCGGGGTACTGCGACCTGGAGCTCCTGCGCACCACCGGCAAGCGCGGGGGGCGCCTGCGGGGCGTGACCGCGCAGCTCCAGGCGCTCACGGGCGCGGAAGCCGCGCTGGTCGTCAACAACTGCGCCGCCGCCGTCCTGCTGGGGCTCACCGCGCTCGCCCACGGCCGCGAGGTGGTCGTCTCGCGCGGGGAGCTCGTGGAGATCGGTGGCTCCTTCCGGGTCCCCGACGTGATCTCCAGCGGAGGCGCGCGGTTGCGCGAGGTGGGCACCACCAATCGCACCCGGGCCCGCGACTACGCGGCGGTCGTCGGCCCCGACACGGGCGCGCTGCTCGTCGTGCACCCCTCCAACTTCCGCGTCGTGGGGTTCACCGAGGTCGCGGACCGCCGGGAGCTGGTCGCCCTCGGCCGCGAGCACGGGGTGCCCGTGCTCGAGGACGTCGGCGCGGGCAGCCTCGACGGCGCGTACGGGGAGACCTCGGTGCGCGAGGCCGTCGGAGCGGGGCTCGACCTGGTCTTCTTCTCGGGCGACAAGCTGCTCGGCGGCCCCCAGGCGGGCATCGTGGTCGGCCGTGAGGAGGCCGTGGCCACGCTGCGGCGCCACCCCCTGTACCGGGCCCTCCGGGTCGGCAAGGTCACCCTGGCTGCGCTCGAGGCCACGCTCGGGGAGCACCTGGCGGGTACGCCGCCCCCCGTGCTGGAGATGATCCGCGCGACCCCCGAGGCACTTCAGACCGCGGCCCTCGCGCTGTGCACCTCTCTCGGCAAGCGCGGCGTCGACGCTGAGGTCGCCCCCGACACGAGCTACGTGGGGGGCGGCGCGCTGCCCGAGCAAGGGCTGCCCACGTCAGTCGTGCGGATCGCGGTGGATCGCCCCGACGACGCCGCGCGCGCCCTACGACTCGGCGACCCTGCGATCCTGGTGCGGGTGTCGCGCGGGGCGCTCCACGTCGATCCGCGCACGCTCCGGCCGGGCGATGCCGAGGCCCTGGCTCCCCGCCTCGCCGAGGTACTGGGCGCATTCTGAAGTAGGGTCAGGGTTCGAAGCCAAGCTGGGTGAGAGCAGACATGGCGAGCGGGTTCTACGGGTTGCTGGGCATCGAGCCCACGTCGAGCGCGGCGCGGGTGCGCAGTGCGTACGGCCAGGCGCGGGGTCGGCTCACCCGCCTGCGCCGCGAGCGCCAGGCCGCCGGAGAGCCGGTCGACGACCTCGACCTCGCACGGGAGAAGCTGGACGAAGCCTGGGAGGTGCTGTCCGACCCGCTGCGCCGGCGCCGGTACGACGCGCTGCTGTCCTGGTCCGCGGGGCCCCGCCCCACCGATCCGGCGGGCGTGTGGCGAGCCGTCGGGGAGTCGCTCGTCCACCCGGCCGCGGCGGTCGCGGTCCGCCTGCTCCGGGTCACGAGCCAGCTGACCGAGCTCGGCGATCTCCCTCGCGCCGCGTCGGGCGCCGCCGAGGATCGGGCCACGCTGGTGCCCCACGACGACGACCTGACCACACCGCGGCTCTCCCGTCCCGCGGATCCCGGGGTCCCGCTCGACACCGCCCTCCCTCCGGCGATGCTCGATCCGCCCTCCCTCGGCGAGATCGTGCCGGTCCGCGATCCCACGCGCCCCCGCCAGGCGCGGGTCGCGGGGGTGGATCGGGACCCGCCCTCCGGGGTCGTGCTCGACGATCGGGTGCGGTCGCTGATCGACGAGCTCGGGTACTCCGGAGCGCTGCTGCGGGCCGTCCGCGAGCACCACGGGCTCACCCTCCGCGCGGTCTCCGAGCGCACGCGCATCGGCGAAGCCTACCTCGCGGCCGTCGAGGAGGAAGCCCCCGGGGCCCTGCCCACGACCTTCGTGCGTGGCTACGTCCGGGAGATCGCGCGGGTCCTCCGGCTCGACGCCGACGCGGTCGTGCTCGGGTACATGGAGCGGTACCCGGGATGACGTTCACGGCCGAGGGGTCGGGGCGGCTCGACCTCGCGGTCACCGCCCACCTGCCCGAGCTGTCGCGCTCGCAGGCCGCCCGCCTCGTGCGGGACGGCCGGGTGCAGGTCGACGGCGAGGTGGTGGCGCGCCCGGCGACCCGGATCCGTGCGGGCGCCGCGATCGAGGTGCATCTCCCTCCGCCCGCCCCGGCCGACGCGCAGCCCCAGGATCTCCCGCTGCGGGTGGTCTACCAGGACGCCGATCTCGCAGTGATCGACAAGGCGGCCGGGATGGTCGTCCACCCCGGGCCCGGCCACCCCGACGGCACGCTGGTGAACGCCCTGCTGTTCCACCTCGACGACCTCTCTGGCGTCGGGGGGGAGGAGCGGCCCGGGATCGTGCACCGACTCGACCGCGGGACCAGCGGGCTGATCGTGGTGGCCAAGCACGACCGGGCTCACCGGCACCTCGCCGCCCAGTTCGCCGACCACTCGGCCGGGCGCACCTACCTGGCGCTGTGCATCGGGGCGCCCGACGACGATCGGGGCACCGTGGAGAGCCACCTCGGCCGCCACCCCCGGGATCGCGTACGGATGGCCTCGGTCGCGCCTAGCCAGGGCCGCCAAGCGATCACGCACTGGGAGGTCCGCGCCCGCGGCGCCGGCGCCTCGCTCGTGCAGTGCCGGCTGGAGACCGGGCGCACCCACCAGGTGCGCGTGCACCTGTCCGAGCAGGGCTTTCCCATCGTGGGCGATCGCACCTACCATCGGCGAAGCCGGCCGGCACCGGCCGCCCTGCGGCGCTGGGTCGAGGTAGGCGT
>CAYMSU010000288.1:0-8351 GCA_964393165.1 uncultured Enterobacteriaceae bacterium | reverse complement strand
TTAGAGCGCACGCCTGATAAGCGTGAGGTCGGCTGTTCAAGTCAGCCCAGGCCCATCCACTCTCGCCTCGGTGCGCTGCGAACGGTCAGGGGGCGTAGCTCAGTGGGAGAGCTCCCGCTTTGCAAGCGGGCGGTCATCGGTTCGAATCCGATCGCCTCCATCGTCACGGGCCTCGCCGCGCTCGGCGTGGTGAGCGGCTACGCCTGCAGCCGGCCCGCGCCAGAGCCCGAGTCGGCCGCGCGCTCCCTCCCCGCGCCCCACCCCTTGGCCGAGGAGCGTCGGGTGCTGCGCGCGGCCGAGGCCGCGCTCCTCGAGCAGCGCGCCACCGAGGCGCTCGAGGAGAGCCGTCCACAACAGGCCGCGCAGGCCGTCTCCATGGGCCTCGAGGTGGCTCCAGAGCGCTTCGCGCCCCTCCTGGAGCGCACCCTCGCTCTCGTGGGCTCCGCCGTCGGTGCGGAGCTCGTGGGGCGCGCCGATCCGGAGCGCGCGGCCCGCTTGCGCGCCCAGGCGACTCGCCAGGCGGTGATCGCCGAGCACGCCGAGGGTCTGCCGGACCGGCTGCAGGGCGTCACGCTCGCCCATGGCCAGGCGGTGCTCGACGGTGTTCGGCGCGAGTACGTCGAGGTCCCCGACGAGGCGGCGCTGGCCTGCGGGGCCCGTGAGCGCCTCGGCTGGATCCGCGAGGCGGCCGGGGCCCCGGGCACGCCAGTGTGTCCGCTGGCGTGCGAGGGCGTGAGGCCCGAGGCCGTGATTCGCGCCGCGATCGCCTGCGGGGTTCCCGAGCCCGCCGCCGTCGCCGGGGGCGTCGAGGGCGCGCTCGCGGCCCTGGATCCGTACACCCGCCCTGTGTGGCCGGCGGAGATCGCCGCCTGGACGCAGCACCACGCGGGCGTCGTCGTCGGCGTCGGGCTGAGCCTTCTCGACGGGCCCGAGGGCACCGTTGTCGTAGAGCGTCCCGAGCTCGGCGGTCCCGCCTGGTCGGCGGACGTTCGGCAGGGCGACCTCGTGGTGCAGGTGGGCGACAAGAGGGTGGCAGACCTCCCGCGCCCCCGGGCGAGCGCGGTCTCCGCCGCCCTCGGGGGCAGCGAAGGCACCGCGGTGCGGGTCCTCCTGCAGCGCGGCGGCGCGCCGCCTCACGAGGTCGTGCTCGAGCGCAAGGCCACCCCCGAGGCCACGGTCCACGGCTGGCGGCGCGGCGCCGGCAACGTCTGGCAGCTATCGCCGCCGGACCAGGCCGGGGTCGTGGTCGTGCGGATCTCGGCCTTCAGGCCGAGCACCGACGAGGCCTTCGATGCCCTCCTGCAGAGCATGACGCCGCGCGCGGTCGTCCTCGACCTCCGCGGCAACGCCGGTGGCGACGTGATGGCGGCGGCCAACATCGCCGACCGGTTCATCGCCTCGGGCGTGGTCGCCGACCTCGTGGGCCGCACGATCGCGCCCCAGTCGCTCGCGGAGGGCGAGGTCGCCTGGAACACGGCCCTCCCCGGCCACGCCCTCGAGGGGGTACCCGTGGCGGTGCTCGTCGACCGCGACTCCGCGTCCGCCGCCGAGCTGCTCGCGGGTGCGCTGCAGGAGCGCGCGGGGGCGCTCCTCGTGGGCGAGCGCACAGTCGGCAAGGGCCGGTCGCAGGCCCTCCGAGCGGACGACGACGTAGGCGTCGCCTGGCAGGTCACGACCGGCCGGTGGGTCCTGCCCAGCGGCCGCAGCGTCGAGGAGCTGTCCCCCGACGTCGTGGTCCGCTTGTCGCCCGCGGAGCGCTTCGCCACCCGGGTGCGCCGCGATCAGCGGGAGCACCTCGTCGCTCACGCCGATGGGACCCCTCTTCGCTACGTGGGGGCGGTGCAGCGGCCCGACCTGCCGCCGCTGAGCGCCGACCCTCAGCTGCAGGCCGCGCTCGCCGCGCTGCGCTGAGTCGCTACCCCTGGTCGCCCTTCCGGCCGAAGGGCCACCGGATCCGGAACCTCCGCCCGTCCTCGCGGGCGGACGAGCCCCCGCCGTCGACGCGGTCCAGCGACCGGGCGAGATCCCGCTCGTACTTGCGCGCGGCGCCGCAGGCCCCGTCGCGGGAGCCCGACCGATCGCGGGTCTCGCCCGGGTCGTTGAGCACGTCGTAGAAGACCTCGTTCGGCAGCTTGCGCGGGTTCCCGGAGGGCGCCCGCACGAGCTTGTAGCCCTCCTGGCGGATCGACCGGACCACCCCCCGGCCCACCCGAACCTCCGACAGCGCGGGCCGGGTGGCTGCGTAGGCCCGCAGGTTGCACTCTTCGCGCCGCAGGCCGAGCGGCGGGTCGAGCTCGAGCTCGTCGATCAGGTTGTCGCGGCTGCCGTCCTCGGGCCACTCCACGCCGGACGGCAGGTCCACACCCTGGAGAGCCACCGCCGTGACGAAGGCATCGAAGGCGCGCACCTGGCCGCGGTAGCGGGTGCCCCGGAAGACGCTGCCCGGCAGCTTCATGATCAGCGGGACGAGCACGACCTCGTCGTACAGCGTCTCGCCGTGCCCGTAGGCGCCGTGGTCGCCGAGCTCCTCCCCGTGGGAGGCGGTGAGGACGATGACGGTGTCGTCGTAGAGGCCCTGGGCCTCGAGCCACTGCAGGAAGCGCCCGAGCGCGCGGTCGACGCGGACGACCTCGCGCGCGTATCGCTCCTCGGGACCCAGGCGGTCGACAGGCCCCCAGCCCTCTCCCAGGGCATGGCCTTCGTAGGGAGCGTGCGGCTCCATGAGGTGGACCAGCAGCGACCAGCGGGTGGATCCGGCCGCCTGCAGGAAGCTGCGCGCATCGTCGAGCACCGCCTCGGCGGGCCGGGCGCGCTCCCCCTCGGGCGAGGTCGGGAACGCCGGCGTGCGCTCCCCCTCCACCGCCTGGGGGCGCGCGCGACGGGGCGCGTCGCCGGCGAGCGCGTCGATCAGACGGTTCCACAGCTTGACCACCGCGAGGTGCTCGTAGTCGGAGGTGGGCGCCCGCAGCGTCTGCCGCGCAGCTGCCGGCTGCGCCTGCCGCCGGAAGAACTGCACGCCCTGGGCGAACCCCTGCTTCTTGTCGAGCGCCGAGTGGTTGAGCACCGCACCGGTGGCCACGTTCGCCCCTCGCTGGGCCTCGAACAGCGTGGCCACCCGGGTGGGCAGCTTGTCTCCGTCTCCGCGCACCCCGTGGCGCACGGGCGAGCGGCCCGTGATCAGCGACGCGATGGCCGGCGCGGTGGCAGATGACGCAGCGACCGCCTGCTCGAAGACGACTCCGTCGCGCGCGAGGCGGGCCATGGCGGACGTGGGGACGCTCCCGCCATAGGGCTGCACGCGATCCCGACGCAAGGAGTCGACCACGATGAACAGCGTGTTCGGCGCGTCACGAAGAGCGTCCGGTACCGCGGCGGGGAACCGTGGCAGCGGCTGCGACGCGGCCTCTCGCTGGAGCCCACGCCAGCCGTCCGCCGTCAGGAAGTGGATCGACAGGCCCGTGAGCCCGGCGTTGAGCAGCAGCACGACCACCAGCGACAGCGCGGTGGCCCACACCCGCCCGCCATACAGGTGATTGAGGCCGGCGACCGTGGCGAAGGTCCACAGCAGGACCGCCACGCCCACGCAGGCCAGGTCCTGGAGGATCTCGGGGCCTGGAGGGAACGAGCCGAGCAGCGTGGGGCGCAGCGCGACCAGCAAGAACACGGTGGCCACTGTGTTGACCGCCATGCCGACGCCCGCGCCGGGCTGATTGAACGGCCGGATCTCGACGATCGCCGCGAGAGCCCCCGCGGCGATCCCGATCAGCGCCCCCAACAGAGCGTAGAGCAGCGCGGCCGTGAGCAGCAGGTCGGCGTGGACCGGCGCGGCAGGGTTGCCGAGGAGGTGCACCGCCTCGGCCGTTCCGGCGACCGCGCCGACGTACCCCCCCGCGAACAAGCCGTGGGAGGACTCTCGCAGAAGCCTTACCACGACGCCTTTCCTCCGCGAACCGCGCATGCGAGCGGTCTTGACTGTCCAAGACCCGACCTGGACCTACACGTAGAGTCGTGTAAACGAAGCGGGAGTTGAGGCTGTTTATGCAGGAGGTGCCAATTCGGCCAACTGCCGAAGCGCGACGTGACGGTGGTGAAACCGGCTCCGAAGCTCCCCGTCGAGCGCGGGAAGGGCAGCCGGGGCGCCCTCGGGGACGAAGCAGGGCTCGAACCCTGGCCCCTCTCCGACCGGAGCAACGACGTGCCCCGACACTGCAGCGGTGGTGCGGACGACGTGCCCGTCGGGCCATGCGAGCGCGAGCGCGCACAGGAACGTGGCCCGGCTCCCCGCAGCGGTCTCGGCCAGCGCCTGCCGAGCGCGGGCCCATCCCCCCTGCGCCTCGGCCCAGCGGCGCGTCTCCAGCCCAGGCCCCCCGTTCATGGCGCGCACCTCCAGCCCGACGTCGTCGCCGAGGGCCGGGCAGACCAGCGAGGAGGCCGCCGCCAGGGCCTTGATCTCGGCGTTGCCGGCGTAGCTGGCCGCGTCCTCCTCAGGCGAAGGAAGCGGCCGCGACCGCACCTCGACGCCGTAGGGCGCGAGCAGCTGAACCCACTCGGCATGCTTGCCGGGGTTGCCCGTGGCGATCACGACCGGCGACGGAAACCGGCGGGAGGCCATCAAGACGGCCGGATCATCGCGAGAAACTCCCGGCGGGTGCTCGGATCCTCCCGGAAGCAGCCGAGCAGGCAGCTCGTGACCATCCGCACGCCGGTCTTGTGCACGCCGCGGGTGGTCATGCACTCGTGCGCGGCCTCCACCACTACCCCCACCCCGCGGGGCACGAGCGCGTCTTGAATGCACTCCGCGACCTGCCGCGTGAGCTTCTCCTGAATCTGCAGGCGCTTGGCGAACACGTCGAGCACCCGCGCCAGCTTGCTGATCCCCACCACGCGACGCTCGGGGAGGTAGCCGATGTGAGCGACCCCCACGAAGGGCACCATGTGGTGCTCACAGTGGCTCTCCACCGGGATGTCCCGGAGGATGACCATCTCGTCGTAGCCTTCGACCTCCTCGAACGTCTTCGACAGGTAGTCGACCGGATCCTGGGCGTAGCCCGCAAAGAACTCCCCGTAGGCTCGCACCACCCGGTCGGGCGTGCCCCTCAGCCCTTCCCGATCGGGGTCGTCGCCTGCCCACCGGATGAGCGTGCGCACCGCTGCGCGCGCTTCCTCTACGCTCGGCCTGTCGTTCATCAGCTCCCCTCCGGCCGCCGACCGGAGTGGTCAGCGGCGCAAGTTAGTCTTTGGTCCACGGAGGTGTCGTGTGGCGGAAGGAGAACGTACCGTTCTGGTCGAGGACGACCGCACCGGGATGGATCCGGTCACTCTGCGTCGGGCGATGCTGGATCACCTGCGGTTCACCCGCGCGAAGGACCTCCGCAGCGCCACCCTGACCGACGTGTACGAGGCCCTGTCCCACACCGTGCGGGACCGCCTGGTCGACCGATGGATCCACACGCAGCGTCAGTACGCGGAGTCCGACGTCAAGCGGGTCTACTACCTGTCGGCGGAGTACCTGCTGGGTCGCCAGCTCGAGGCCAACCTCCTCACGCTCGGACTCCGTGACTTCGCCCGAGACGGACTCGCCAAATACGACATCGACCTCGACGCGGTGTTCCGGGAGGAAGCGGATCCGGGCCTCGGCAACGGGGGCCTCGGGCGCCTCGCGGCCTGCTTCATGGACTCGCTCGCGACGCTTCGGCTTCCCGGCATGGGCTACGGCATCCGGTACGAGTTCGGCATCTTCCGCCAGGCCATCGTCGACGGCTGGCAGGTCGAGCATCCCGACGAGTGGCTGCGCAAGGGCAACCCGTGGGAGATCAAGCGCCCCGAGTACACGGTCTCGGTGCCGTTCGGCGGCCGCGTCGAGCACTGGACCGACGACGAGGGCCGGTTCCGCGCGCGCTGGCTCGAGGACTATCGGATCAACGGCGTGCCCTTCGACACGCCGGTCGCCGGCTACGGCACGCCCACGGTGCACACGCTGCGGCTGTGGAGCGCGCTCGCCTCGGAGCAGTTCGACCTCGCGGTGTTCAACGACGGCGACTATCGCCGCGCCGTAGAGTCGAAGGCCCTGCACGAGTCGATCTCGAAGGTGCTATACCCCAAGGACACGTCCGAGGAGGGGCGCGAGCTACGCCTCAAGCAGCAGTACTTCTTCGTCGCGTGCTCGATCCACGACATCGTGCGCCGCTACCTGCGTTCGCACACAGACTTCTCTCGGCTGCCCGAGCACGCCGCGATCCAGCTCAACGACACCCACCCGGCGATCGCCATCGCGGAGCTCATGCGGGTGCTCATCGACCGGGAGAACCTGGCTTGGGACGCCGCGTGGGAGATCACGCGGGCGACCTGCTCCTACACGAACCACACGTTGCTCCCGGAGGCCCTCGAGCGCTGGCCGCTCGGCCTGTTCCAGCGCCTGCTCCCACGCCACCTGGAGATCATCCGGGAGATCGACCGGCGCTTCCAGCGCGAAGCCCATGTCTGGTCGGGCGGCGACGAGACGCGGGTGCAGCGCATGGCGATCGTCGACGAGACCGACCAGCAGGTCCGCATGGCGCACCTGTCGGTCGTCGGTTCCCACACCGTGAACGGCGTGGCCGAGCTCCACAGCCAGCTCCTCCGCGAGCACGTCCTGGCTGACTTCGCGGAGCTGTGGCCCACCCGGTTCACGAACCAGACCAACGGGGTCACCCCCCGCCGCTGGCTGCTCCAGTGCAACCCGCGCCTCGCCGAGCAGATCACGCACCGCATCGGGCCGGACTGGGTGACGGACCTGGCCCACCTGAGCCGGCTCGCGCCGGCCGCCGAGGATCCCGAGTTCCTGGCTGCGCTCGCGGACGTCAAGCGCGCGAACAAGGTGCGGCTCGCCGGGCTGCTGCAACCGCAGGTCGGCTTCCCCCTCGACCCCGACGCGCTCTACGACGTTCACATCAAGCGCATCCACGAGTACAAGCGCCAGCTGATGTGCTGCATGCACACCATCTGGCTGTACCACCGACTCCGCTTCCGCTCCGAGGAGCTCACCCCGCGGGTGGTCCTGATCGGCGGGAAGGCGGCGCCCGGCTACGCCGAGGCGAAGAAGCACATCAAGCTGATCAACGACGTCGCGACCCACATCAGCGCCGACCCCGTGGTCGACGGCCGCCTCGTGGTGCACTTCCTTCGCAACTACAACGTGTCGATGGCCGAGCGGGTCATCCCCGCCGCTGACCTGTCCGAGCAGATCTCGCTCGCTGGCAAGGAGGCGAGCGGCACGGGGAACATGAAGTTCCAGATGAACGGCGCCCTCACCATCGGCACCCTGGATGGGGCCAACATCGAGATCCGCGAGGAGGTCGGGGCCGACAACTTCTTCCTGTTCGGGCTCGACGCGGCGCAGGTCCGCGAGCGCATCGCCGATGGCTACGACCCGCAGGAGCACATCGCCAAGAGCGAGCGCCTGCGCATCGTGCTGCGACTCCTCGAGGACGGGCTGTTCAACCCCGACGAGCGTGCCCTGCACCGCCAGATCGCCCACTACCTGCGCTACGCCGATCCGTTCCTCGTCTGCGCGGACTTCGACGCCTACTGCGACGCCCACGAGCAGGCGACGGCCGCCTACGGGGATCCGGATCGGTGGTGGCCCATGACCGCGCGGAACATCGCGGCTGCCGGCAAGTTCTCGTCGGACCGCACGATCCGCGGCTACGCCGAGGAGATCTGGGGCGTGGAGCCGTTCGAGGTCAGCCTCCGGCCCTCCTCCCCGGCGCTCGGCGCCCAGACCTGACCGCTCCGCTCACGTCTTCCAGTGGCGCATGAGCCCCTCCTGGGCGCAGGAAGCGACCAGGCGGCCCTGGCGGTCGTAGAAGCGCCCGAGCACGAGGCCCCGGGCGGCCGACGCCGAGGGGCTCTCGATGACGTGGAGCAGCCACTCGTCCATGCGAAACGGGCGATGGAACCACATCGCGTGGTCGAGAGACGCGAGCTGTAGGCCCGGCGTGAACAGCGACAGGCCGTGCGGGTGGAGTGCCGTGCCCAGGAAGTGGAAGTCGCTCGTGTACGCCAGCAGGTACCGGTGAAGCGACGGATCGTCCCCGAGCGCGTCGATCGCCTTGTACCAGACCTTGCGGTAGGGCGGCTCGGGTGCCGGCGCCTCGATCGCCCGTGGCCGGACGAGCCGTGCCTCGATCGGTCGCTCGGCGGTTGCTCGCTTGCGCAGGGGCTCCGGGATCTTGTCGGCGATCCGCTGCGCCAGCACGTGCTCGGCCAACAACCCCTCGGGCGGGGGTGCGGGCTCGCCGCGGTCGATCTGGTGGTCGTAGCCCTCCTCGTCGACCTGGAACGACGCCGACATGTTGAAGATCGCCTTGCCG
>CAYMSU010000287.1:2147-8358 GCA_964393165.1 uncultured Enterobacteriaceae bacterium | reverse complement strand
GCGCCTTTCGTCCCGGCAGCGGCCGGGACTGCACGACCAGGCGGCCCTCCTCGGGGGCCTCCGGATCCAGGCTCGCGACCGCTCGCCCCGGGGGCTGCGGGAGGAGCCGGTTCTCCGTGGGGTCTTCGTAGGCGGTGTCGGCGTCGGGATCGGTCTCGTCGCCTCCCGCCCACGGCGGGATCGCGGTGCGCGGGATCCCCGACGTGGGACGGGGGTTGACCTCGGTGACCTGCTCGTCGAGCACGCTCGCGGACAGGGTGCGCCCGAGGGCGGCGCGGGGCCCCGAGGCCTTCAGCGTGGTCGCGCCCTCGTCGAACACCGGCAGCAGGAACTGCTGCGCCACCGCCTCGATGTCGTGGAACGAGAACCGGGCCATCAGGCCGCGGAGGTCCTCGCGCAGCACGAAGGCCCGCTGGTAGCGGTGCCGGGGGTTCAGCGACAGCGCGCGGAACAGCACCTTGTCGAGGCCGGGGAGGATCTCCTTGACCTCGAGCAGCTGCCTTGTGACTTCCGCGCGGCGCACCTTGTGGATCGTCTGCAGCGGGCTGTCGGCCCGGAACATCGGCCGGGTGGTGAGCAGCTCGTACAGCAGGGTGCCGAGGGAGAAGATGTCGGAGGCCGGGGTGATCGACTGGTCCTGGTGGGTCTGCTCGGGGGCCAGGTACTGCATGGCCGGACCCCCGGCGGAGGCCCCCTTGCCCGGCGGGCCCGCCGTGGGCGAGGCGACGAGGCCGTAGTTGCCGAGGAGGACCTCGCCGTCTGGCCGCAGCAGGACCGCCTCGGGTGCCAGCGCCAGGTGCAGGGTGTGATCTTGCCCCGAGTGCGACGCGGGGCGACTGTGCAGCGCCTCCAGCCCGTTGCAGATCTGCGTGGCGACGTGGAGGAAGACCTTGTGGGGCAGCTGCGCACCGGTGGACGCGCAGTGGTCGATCACCGCGCGCAGGTCCTGCGCTTCGACGTACTCCTCGAGCACCCAGGCCTCGGTGTCCGTCTCGACCAGGTCGATTGTGGGCACGAGGGTGGGATGAGGCGCGTCCATCAGGTCCTGGACCCGATCGCGGATGGCCACCATGCGCGGCGACCCGTACGACAGCTCGAGCTTCCGAGCGACGACCTGCTTGCCGGCCGGCTCGTCGAGGATTCCGAGGTAGGCCTCGGCCGGGGCCCCTTCCTCGAGCTTGCGCACGAGGGTGAAGGGACCGACCTTCTTAGGTAGGAGCATCGTCTCTCTCGGACGCCCGGAACCTGGCGGACGTTAGTATGGGCGGCCAGTCGGCGTCAACGTCGTGCCGACGCGGCACGACCCGGCGCGGGGTTCCTGCGGAGGACACGATGACCACCAGGTTCGCGCTACTGTCCACCTCCGACAAGGCGGGGCTCGCCGGGTTCGGCCAGGCCCTCGCGCAGGCCGGGTTCACCCTGCTGTCCACCGGAGGCACCGCGCGGGTGCTCCGGGAGGCCGGCCTCGAGGTTGTCGATGTGGCGTCACACACTGGGGCCCCCGAGATGATGAACGGCCGGGTCAAGACCCTTCATCCGCGGGTCCACGGCGGAATCCTCGGCGATCGGGAGGCGCATGCGGAGGAGGCCGCGACCCACCACATTCCCTGGATCGACGTGGTCGCGGTCAACCTTTACCCCTTCGAGGCGGTCACCTCCAGCGGGGCCGACCTCGCCACGGCGGTCGAGAACATCGATATCGGCGGGCCGACCATGGTCCGCGCCGCCGCGAAGAACCACCGCTACGTCACCGTGGTGGTCGATCCCGAAGACTACCCCCGGGTCGCGCGAGCGGTGGCCGAGGGTGGCACGTCGGAGGCCCTCCGGCGGGAGCTCGCGCTCAAGGCGTTCCGCCACACCGCCCGGTACGACACGGTCATCTCCGAGTGGCTCGCCAGCCACGGATCGGGGCGATGACGGGTTCGGCGTACGCATGGCTCCGCTCCGCACCCCGAGACCCCAGTCCCGGGAAGTGCCCCAACGGAACACGAGGACCCAGCGTTGAGGTCGGGGTGGGCACATGCGGGTCCTGCTGATCGGCGGAGGCGGGCGGGAGGCCGCTCTCGCGTGGCGGATGGCGCGGTCGCCCACGCTGTCGGCGCTGGTGGTGAGCCACCCCGGGCCCGGCTGGCCCGAGGGCGTGCGCGTCCGTGCCGCGGCCACCGTCGCCGAGCAGGTAGCGGCAGCTCGAGAGGAGGAGAGCGACCTCGTGGTGGTGGGCCCCGAGGGCCCGCTCGCCGAGGGGCTCGTCGACGCGCTCGCGGAGGTCGGGATCCCCTGCCTGGGGCCCACCCGGGCGGCCGCCCGGCTCGAGGCGTCGAAGGCGTTCACGAAGGAGGTCTGCGCCGCCGCGGGCGTCGCCACCGCGCGAGCCATGGTGGCCACCCGGGGCGACGCGACCTCGTGGGAGGCCGCGCGCGCGCGCTGTCGGCAGGGGAACGTGGTGGTGAAGGCCGATGGCCTCGCTGCGGGCAAGGGCGTCGTCGTCTGCCGGGAGCCCGCCCAGGCGCTCGCGGCGCTCGACGACCTGGCGCGGTTCGGCGAGGCGGCCGACCGCGTGGTGCTCGAGGATCGGCTGGAGGGCCCCGAGGTGAGCGTGTTCGCGCTGTGCGACGGCACCCGGGCGGTGGCCCTGCCGAGCGTGCAGGACCACAAGGCCCTGCTCGACGGGGGGGAGGGTCCGAACACGGGGGGCATGGGAGCCTATGCCCCGTACCCGCTCGTGTCGCTGGAGGCCGCCCAGGAGCTGGTGGCCACAGTGCACCAGCCCGTGATCGACGAGCTCGCGCGGCGCGGCACCCCGTTCCGGGGCGTCCTGTTCGCGGGATTCATGCTCACGGCGGACGGTCCGCAGCTCCTCGAGTTCAACGTGCGGCTCGGCGACCCGGAGGCCCAGGCGCTGCTCCCGCTGTGGGACGAGGATGTGCTTCCCTGGTTCGCGGGTGCGGCACAGGGGCGACTTCCCGCGGGGGTGCCGCGGTTCGCGTCGCGGGCGGCGTGCTGCGTGGTCCTCGCGAGCGCGGGCTACCCGGCCTCGTCCGACAAGGGGCGACCGATACCAGAGCCGCCCGCAGAGCCGCCCGCAGAGCCGCCCGCCGAGCCGCCCGCTGAGCCCGACCTGGTGGTGTTCCACGGAGCCACGCGGCGCGGTCCGGGCGGTAAGCTCGAGACGGCCGGGGGGCGCGTGCTCGGGGTGACCGGGCTCGGCCCCACGGTGGCGGCGGCGCGGGCCCGGGCCTACGCGGCGGTCCCCGCCTGGTCGTTCGAGGGCGTACAGTACCGGTCGGACATCGGACTCGCCGCAGCGGCCTCGGAGCAGTGATGCAGTCCCTGAGGGTGCGAGTCCAGACGATCGAGCGAGCGCCCGCGGCCAGCGTGGCGGAGGAGGGGGAGTTCCTCGCCGGCCTCGTGCGTCGCTCGCTCCTTCCGGGGGGCGAGGGGGGCGAGGAGCGCCAGCTCGCGCCGGTCGCGGTCGCGGTGCGTGGCGATCGCACAGAGCTGCTCGACCTGCGCCCGCTGGTCAAGGGCCGCGTGCGCCCGAGCAGCTTCCTGGCGGGGTTGTCGCGCTCCGGGGGCACCACCGCAGGGTGGCCGCGGGCGGTGGGGCTCGCGGGTCGGTTCCAGCTGCGGGCGGGCGAGCACGCCGCGCCGGTGTCGGTCGCGCTCGCCTTCCTCGAGTGGCCCGACTGCCGCTGGTGGCACTGGCAGGTGCTGCTCGATGCCGACGGCCAGCCGCTGGAGCACGCGGAGATCCGGCGCGCTGCGGAGGCGGGCGACCCGCTGCCGTCGGGGCTCGGGCGGTGGTGGAGCCTGGGGCGGCGAGCGGGCATGCGGATCCGCTACCGCCCGGTGCCGGTCCCGCAGCTGGACCCGATCGCATCGCCGCACGTGCACTGAGGCGCCGGGCAGAGGGGCGGCCCCCGGGAGCGGCGGGGGGCCGCCCCCCCTCGGACCGTCGCGAAGCGCGGGCCGAGCGCCAGGAGCAGCGCCACTCCTGTCATCCCCTACGAAGGCGGATCGATGATCTGGGGCCACAGTGCGTCGGCCTGCTTGCGGCCCTGGCGCACCTGCCCACAGAACCACTGCCACCGCTCGATGTGCTCCGAGGGCGGCGGGGCATCGCACACGAACAGGCTGTGCTGGGCGTGGGGCACGAACTGCCCGCCGAGGAAGCGGAACACCTGGAGGAGTTGGCGGTTCGCGTCGCCCTCGCCGTGGGCCGTGAGGGCGGACTTGAGCCCGGTGGCCACGCTGTCCTCGGCGGCCCCGAGCGGCGGCAGGATCGAGTGCTGGGGCAGCATGACCAGGTGGGAGGCGAGCTCCACGAGCCGGTACAGCAGCTCGAGGTCGCGGCCGCCGTCGTCGCTCGCGAGCTCCCGGGCGACGTGGGCGAACCGCTCGGCCTGATCGCGGATCGCCGTGGACAGTCCGTCGAGGATCCACTGAGAGGCGCCCGGATCCCGGGCCCAGGCCTCGAGGCCCCCCTCGGGCTCGGGGGGCAGCGGATCCCCGCTCGCGACGCCGGTGATGAACCGCGTGATGGGCTGGCCACGACCGCCCGAGAGGGCGCGGCCGGCGCGTAGCGCCACCGCGAGCCGGGTGAGGGGGGGCACGTCGGCTCCGAAGAGGACGTCGAGCACCGCCGGATCGGTGGACAGTCCCAGGGCCTCCATCGCCCGACGCAGCTCGCGGCCGAGCTCGCGGGCCTGGGGGCGCGGGTCTCGGGAGAGCCGCACGAACGCCTGGGTGGCGGGGTGGTGCCCCTGGCCGCTGCGGTCGACGAAGAACCACCCGCTGACGCCGTGGGGGTGGACGGTGACCATCACGGGCTGGCCCGGTGGCCCGGGGAGCACCACGGTCGCGCCGGTGCCCGCCTCGCGCCCTACGCCGCAGCTCGCGAGCACCGGCGCGTAGCACACCGCGGGGCCGGAGATCGGCACGACGTCGTCGGGGTCGCCCACCACGCCGACGCGCAGTCGGTAGCCGAGCTGACGGGCCCGGGTCAGGAGCATGATGCCGGCGGTCAGCGCCCCGGGGCTGCTTCCGCGAAGGTAGACCTCCACGCTGGCTCTCGCTTCGTCGGAGGGGAAGGGTCGTTCGACGGGCAGTGTACCCCGGCGGGCGCGCGCAGGCGCGGCGCGGCGACCGGTGCCCGCGGCCACGTTACAGAGGCTGGTGGTGGGAGGCAGACGACGGTGCCGGTCAAGCACGAACGAATCGTCCAGTCGCTCTCCCGTGTGCTCCGGTCCCGCGTGGTGCCCCTCGATCGAAACGGCTACGCCAACGTGTCTGACGCGGTGATGGCCGTGGCGCGTGAACTCGAGGTCAACTCCCAGCGCGTGCGGGAGGTGGCGGAACGCCACCAGGAGTTCGACGTCTACAATGATCGGGTGCGCAGTCGCGAGCCCGAGCCCGAGTCCCACGTGCCGGACATCCTGTACCACGCCTGCACCCAGCGCCAGGTCGACCGGTACGTGAAGCAGGGCGCGGTCCGGCTGCCGGGCAATCGGCCGGTGTTCCTGTCGGACGACGAGTGCCAGGCGTGGCGGGTGGCGCACCGGCTCGGGGGCACTCCGCGGGTGCTCTACGTCGACACGGCGCGCAACCGGCGGCGCAAGCTGCGCCTGCAGCGGTCGCGGCGCACCGGGCTGTACATGGCGAGGGCCCTGTCGATCGGCGACGTGCTGAACCTCCAGCCGTCCTTCGCCGAGCAGCTCTCCGCGGGCGGGATCCCGATCCGGATGGGGGAAGACGGGCTGCCCCGCATGGCGCTGATCCGGGTCACCCGGCGCAGCGGGGTCACCTGGGAGGTCGCCAAGGGCAAGCTCGAAGCTGGCGAGCCGCCCGAGTGGGCGGGCGTGCGCGAGGTGCAGGAGGAGATGGGCATCGACTGTGACTTCACGGTCCGGTGCCTCGTGGGCCTCGTGCGCTACGGCTTCATGGCGCCGGGGGGGCTGCCCCGGCTCAAGACCATCTACCTGTACCTGCTCGACCCCTGCGGCGACATGGGAGGCCAGTTCCGGCCCGCCCACCGGGAGGGCATCAAGGACGTGAAGTGGTTCACGCCCGAGGAGGCCTGCCGGGTGGTCACCCACTCGAGCCTCCGCCCGGTCATGCGGCGCGCGCGCGAGCTCGTGCTGTCCGAGAGCGCCTCGGCGCCCGATCCCGCGCCAGCGTCGGCCCTCGCCGACCGGAGCTGAGCCACTCCGGG
>CAYMSU010000287.1:0-2047 GCA_964393165.1 uncultured Enterobacteriaceae bacterium | reverse complement strand
GCCACTCCGGGCTCTGGGCTCTGGCCTCTGGGCTCAGTTGTCGCGCAGCTCCACCCGGCTACCCGCGCCGCCGACCTCGGAGTTGTGGACCCACAGGTAGCGCGGCACGCGCTCCCGGACCGCCGGCACGTGGCTGATGAGGCCGATGACGCGGTGCTCGTCGCGAAGCTGCTCGATCGCCGTCAGGACGCGGTCGAGGGCCTCGGGATCGAGGGTGCCGAAGCCCTCGTCCAGGAAGAAGAACCCGAGCGGGCGCTGGGCTCGCGCCTGGACCTGGGTGGACAGCGCGAGGGCCAGGCACAGCGCGGTGACGAAGGCCTCCCCGCCGGAGAGCGTGTGGACGGGGCGGTGGGCGCCGCCCGCGTGGGCGTCGCGCACCTGAAAGGCCACCTCTTCGTCGATCTCGAGCGCGTAGCGGCCCTGGGTGAGCTGGCCGAGGTGCTCACTGGCGCGGGCCGCCAGCTCCGCGAGGTGGTCGGTGGCCACGAAGTCGACGAAGCGGTCGCCGCGCAGCACCTGCGAGAGCACCTTGAGGCGCCCGAGCTCCGCCTCGTGGTGCTGGATGGCCTCGAGGAGGGTGGCGTGACGCGGGGCATGGGCCTCGAGCTCCTGCAGGCGGCGCGCCTCGGCGATGTCGGCCTCACGCGCCCGATCCGCGGCCTGCCGCGCCTCCTCCAGCGCCTCGGTGAGCGCCGCGAACGCCTCGTCGCTCGGCGGCGAGGCCTCGTGCGCCTCCTCGAGCATCTGCGCCCGGGCGGCGAGCGTGGTCTCCTCGGTGTGCCAGGCGGCCACGGCCGCCTCGAGGCGCTCCCGCTCCTCGGGCTCGAGGGCCTCCGCCGTCCACGCGGCGACCTCGGCGTCGAGCGCCTCGTCGGTCTCGGGCACGGGAGCGAAGCCAGGGGGTGAGTGGCCACGAACTGCCTCGAGCTGGCTTCGGGCCTCCTGGCGGGAGCGCTCGGCGGACGCCGCCGCTGCCCGGACGCCGGCCGCCTCGCGGGCGCGAGCCTGGTAGGCCTCCTGGGCCTCCACGGCCTCGGCGCGGGCCTGCTCGACCGCGCGCGCGACCCGGGCGAGCGCCTCCTCGGTGCGGGCGAGCGAGGCCTCGGGCGCTGCTCCCCCGCCCGCCGCCGGGGGGAGCGCCTGGAGGCGCTCGAGGAGCCCGCTGCGGCGCTCGGTGGCCTGGGTGAGCTGCTCCCGGAGCTCGCCCCGCCGCGCCTCGGCCGCGTCGCGCAGCTCCGCGGCCTGCGCGATCTGCGCCTCGAGCGCATCCACCCGGTCGGACAGCGCCTCGGCCCGCTGGTCGCGGTCGGCGAGGGCGGACTCCGCGTTGCCGATGTCGAACAGGGTGAGGTCGCCCTTGGCGGTGTCGAACGCGGCCCAGGCCGCGCCCTCGGCCGCGATGCGCTGCTCGAGCAAGGCCTTCGCCTGCTCGTAGCCGGCCTCGAGCCGCTGCGCGGTGGCGGCGGTGACCGCCAGGGGGGCTGCCGCCCGCTCGGCCGCGACCTCGGCTGCAGACCGCCGAGCTTCCGCCTGCTGCTGCTCGGCGACGACCGCCTCGTGAGCGGCGAGGCGGGCCGCGAGCACCTGGGGGTCGTCCCCGAGGGCGGCCTTCAGCTCGCCAAAGGCCGCCTCGGCGGCCGCGCGCGCGGCAGACGCCTCGCGCTGTGCCGTGAGGGCGGCGTCGAGCTCGGCGACGGCCTTGGCGTGGGCCTTGAGGGCGGCCTCGTGGCGGGCGAAGGCTCGGCGATGGCCCTCCCGGTGGGCCTGCAGCGCCTCGGCCGGAGCGGGCGAGGGCGCGCTGGTGGGCTCGTCGGACATCGTGGGAGCGGGGTGGGCGAGGCTGCCGCACACCGGGCACGGCGCCCCCGGATGCAGCGAGGCGGCCAGGGTGTGGGCGGCGACCTCCTTCTCGTGCCGCTGCCAGGCCTGCTCTGCCGCCTGCAGTGCGAGCTCGGCCCCCCGGATCACCTCGACGGCGGCCTCGGCCTCGGCGGTGGCCTCCTCGAGGATGCACTGCGCGGCTCGGACCGAGGCCTCGGCCTGCGTG
>CAYMSU010000286.1:0-8365 GCA_964393165.1 uncultured Enterobacteriaceae bacterium | reverse complement strand
CCGCTGGTCGGTCGGGCGCTGCCCGGTCACGAAGCCTGGGCGACCGCGCCCGAGGCGGCCCACGCGGGGCGCGTGATCGTGCTGTGGGCGCCGTCGCTCGGCGGTCCCGCCGGCCGCGCCCTCGCCGTCGGGGCCCTGTCCGCCGCCGCCGAGCGGGCCCCGGCCTGGCGTGAGCAGGGGCTCGCCACGTTGCTCGTGGACGTGGGCCTCACGCCCTCGGCGGAGCTCGAGGCGCTGGCCCTTCCGGTCGCCGTGGGCGGCGCAGAGGCCATGCGCGCTCTCGGCCTCGTCGCGCTGCCGGCGGTGGTCGTCGTCGGGGGCGACGACCGGGTGAAGGCGGTGCTCGCCCCCTGGTACCCGGCGGCCGAGCACCTCGACGAGGCGCTCGACCTACTCCGGTAGGCGCCGCCACCACTGGCGGGCCGCGTCCCACCGGTAGATGCCGTCGCTGATCGGGTAGGCGAGCTCCCGGTCCACCCGGATGCTCTGGCGCAGCAGCTGCCTGCGCGCCTCCCCCGTGTCGCCGGTGACCAGCAGCAGGTCGCGGGCGGGCACCGCCATCAGCCGGGGCCCGTCCAGCAGGGGATCGACGGCGGCCCACAGCTCCGGCAGGAGCACGAGGCTGGCCTCGTAGTTGCCGCCACCGAGGATCATGAACAGCGGCCCGCTGCCCACGATGCGGATCTGGCGGATCGTCGCCCGCAGGTTGTCCGCCGCCAGCGCGAACCGGGCCGCGTCGTCGGCCTCGACCTCGCGCGCCGCCTGTGCGGTGAGGTAGCGCATGCGATCCGGCAGATCCTGCACGTAGAATACGCTCAGGTCGTCGCCGATCGGCCGCGCGTCGAGATCTACGTCGAGATCGTCGCTGGCCGGGGCGCGGCTTCCGATCCGCAGCGGCGGCTGGCCCCGGATCAGCCGAGGCAGGAGCTGCTCGCGCTCCAGCGGCTCGACCGTGGGCAGCGAGCTGATCAGGAACCGCTCCAGCGTCTCCTTGGCCGTGGTCGGATCCTGCTGCTCCATGGTGGCCCACACGTTGGCCAGGCTCACACGGGCCTGGGCGCCGTCCTCGAGCTGCAGCGCGAGCTCGCCCACCCCCTCGCGCTCGACCTCGAGGGAGCCGTCGCGCTCGGCGAAGAACCGCTGCGCGTATCGCGTGGCCCCCTCGAGGGTCCACGGGATCGCCGCGTCGGGCTCGTCGCCCAGGAACTGCGAGAACGAGAGCACCATGCGCTCGGCGAGATCGCGCAGGGCCGTGCCTACGAAGATCGACCGCTCCCGCACGATCTGGCCGTGGGGCGGGCTGATGTAGCGCCCCTCCAGGCCGACGAGCAGGACCTTGCGCTTTGGCGTGTCGAGCTCGAGGGTGGCGGGCTCGAGCTCGCTCACGAGCCGGTGGGTGTGGTCCTCCACGGTCAGGGTGGCGGTGTCGCCGCGGGGATCGCGCACGAGCTGGGAGCCGTCGGGGAGCGCGAGGACCACCCGATCCTCGTGCACCACCACCTCGGGCAGGCCGTCGAGCACGTGTAGCGCGTCGCCCACGCGCACGAACGTGAGCGCGAGGCTGCCCGACGAAGGGGGCGAAGGGTCCGCGGGTGCGCGTGCGCTTGCAGGCGGCGGCCGGCGCGCCGGTGCCGTGGGCAGCGACAGGGAGGCGGGGCGGCTCGGCCAGGCGGCGAAGACGACGAGCGACACGAGCACGAGCGCGCCAGCGGCGAGCAGGATGTCGGTGACCGCCATGCGCCCCCCCGGCCCCACCCTCCGTCCGGTGTCGGAGGGGAGGCCAGCCCTTGCTACCTCAAGGGGGCGGCGATCTTCCGCCCCCTCAAGCCTTGGACGCGGGAATCGTCCGGAGGTACGGCTTGTGTGCCTGGAAGTCGCCGAAGCGGTTCCGGGCCTCCTCGTCCGACACGCTCGGCGCGATGATCACATCCTGGCCCGCGCGCCACTCGGCGGGCGTGGCCAGCTGCTTCTCCGCCGTGAGCTGCAGGCTGTCGATCACGCGGAGGATCTCCTCGAAGTTCCGGCCCGTGCTCGCCGGGTAGGTCAGCGTCAGCTTGACCTTCTTGTCGGGGCCGATCACGAACACCGAGCGCACCGTCAGCGTGTTGTCGGCGTTCGGGTGGATCATGTCGTAGAGGTCGGCGACCTTGCGGTCCGGGTCTCCGATGATCGGGAAGTTCAGCGCGGTGCCCTGGGTCTCCTCGATGTCGCCCGCCCACCGGTGGTGATCGTCGACGGAGTCCACCGACAGGGCGAGGACCTTGACGTTGCGCTTGTCGAACTCGGCCTTGAGCGCGGCGGCTCGGCCGAGCTCGGTGGTGCAGACCGGGGTGAAGTCCTTGGGGTGGCTGAACAGCACGCCCCACGAGTCTCCGAGCCACTCGTGGAAGCGGATCTCGCCCTCGGTGGTCGGGGCGGTGAAGTCAGGCGCTGTGTCTCCGAGCCGGATGGCCATGCGAGATCTCCTTTCAGTCCGTGCTCGGGCGCCGTAACGTGGGTGCTGCGCCGTCTGGGCGCGACCCCTCGCTTCCCGCGCTGGTGGCCCGAACCTCGACCTGCCCGTAGCGGACGGGCGCGAGCGCCACCTCGTGGCGGATCGTGCCCTCTGCGAGCGTCAGCTCCGCGCGGTGAGGGAGGAAGTCGGGGGCCGTGACCTCGATCTCCACGAGGTCGAGATCCACGCGACGGGTCAGCACCTCCCCCGGGAACACGGTGGTCGGGCGGCCGGCCCCGACGGTCACGGTGGCCTGCTCGAGGCCCGCCACCGCGAGCACGGCCACCTCGAGGCGCGTGATCCGATCGGGGCACCCGTCGCTGTCTTCGTGCTGGTTGAAGACCTCCGCCAGATCCGGGCACACGTCCGCGAGGTCGGGAAGCCCGTCGCGGTCGTTGTCGAGGTCCGGGCACCCGTCGCGGTCCCGGTGGCCGTCGCGATCCTCGGGCTCCCGTCGGCAGAGGTCCCGGAGGTCCGCGATGCCGTCGCCGTCACGGTCGCGCTCCTGCCGGGGGCGCACGTCGACGAGCCCCGTCAGGCGGAAGCTCGAGCTGCCGAGGCCCTGGGTGAGGCCCACGCCGAGCCCGAGGCCGGCAGACAGGGTGCGCGAGGCGACGGCACCGCCGGAGAGCACCGCCTCGAGGGGGTACTGCGCCGGGGCGCCGCCCCAGAACCGCACCGGGGCGTTGCCCACGAGCTCGGCGGTCACCCAGGTGGGGCCGGCGGGCTCCATGCGCAGGCCCACCCCGTAGACCCAGTGGCTGCCCCAGACGGCGCCGGGCAGCGCCACTGCCTGCTGGACGGCGGCGCCCAGGTTGAGCGTGCCCTCGAAGGGACCGGCGGGGAACGTGGTGGAGTACAGGCCCGTGACCACGCCGACGTCTCCGAGCAGGAGCTCCTCGGGCCCGGTCGGGACGTCGACCCGGACCATCCACGCGGCCTTCGCCTCGGCCTCCTCCTTCGTCAGAGGGATCGACAACCACAGGCCGAGGTCGCCCCGCTGCAGCCCGTCCACGCGGCGGCCGAGGAACGTGACCGCGTGGTGGGGGAGCGTGGCGCCGACCCGGGCGACGCCGCCGAGGTTGGCACTCAGGTGGGGCTGCCAGGTCCACACCTGGTCGATCAGCACGTCGGCCTCGGGCACGCCCTCGAGAATCGCGAGGTTACCCGCGGCGTTCAGCGACAGGCTCGCCGCGACCGACCACGGCACGCCGAGGTCGCCCTCCCACAGCACGGGGAAGTCCCCGCCGTCGACGAGGTCCACGCGCTGCGCGTCGACCTGGGCGAGCGAGGCCCCGGGGGTCAGCAGCAGGAGGAGGAGCCCGAGCAGCGCCGACCGGCGGAGCCACCAGGCGAGCACGAGTACGAGCAGCGGCCCCGGCACGAGGGGAACCGGACCGACTTCGAGCTAGCAGCCGCACAGCCCCCCGCCCGAGCTCTCGCCGTCGAGGGGCGGGGGCGCGCCGGGCTCCGCCTCCGAGGTGCCCGCGCAGGGCCCGGTGGTGGGGTCGTCGAAGCCGCAGCCGCTGCCCTGGACCACGGCGCAGGCGCCGGTGTCCCCGGTGTCCCCGGTGTCCCCGGTGTGCCCTGTGGGGCCGGACTCGCCGGTGGCCGTGGTCAAGTCCGTGCGGTCCATGCTCCGGAATGTACCGCACGGCGGACATGGGTCATTGCCAGGCTCGCGCACCGTCGTGATATCGCACCTGCGGGCGTCCGGGAGACGCCCCGAGAAGGGAGCTCCCGTGCAGGAATACGTCGCGCTCAATCCAGGCTTCAGCCTGTTCCTCGCCGCCCTCGGGGTCGGGGGCCTGGCGGCGCTGCTCCTGTTCGTGCACGACGTCTTCTTGCAGAAGCGGCACGCGATCCAGCACAACTTCCCGGTGATCGGCCACCTGCGGTACCTCGCCGAGAACATCGGGCCCGAGCTCCGGCAGTACTGGGTCGCCAACGACAAAGAGGAGCGGCCGTTCGATCGCTCCGCCCGCCGCTGGGTCTACGCGAGCGCCAAGGGCCAGAACAACGACTTCGGCTTCGGCACGAACGAAGACATCCACCTCGCCGGCTACGCCATCCTCAAGCACGCCGCGTTTCCGTTCCCCGGCGACCGCGCCACCGTGCTGGATGGCGATCCGAGCCTGCTTCCGTGCCTGAAGGTCCTCGGTGCGGTGCGCGGGCGGGCCCGGCCCTGGCGCCCCGCCTCGATCGTCAACGTGAGCGCGATGTCCTACGGCTCGCTCGGCCGCAACGCGGTCCGCGCGATCAACCGGGGCTGCCACCTCGCCCGCGCCTTCCACAACACCGGCGAGGGCGGCCTGTCCGAGTACCACGCGGAGGGGGCCGAGGTCGTGTGGCAGCTCGGCACCGGCTACTTCGGCGCCCGCACCCCCGACGGCCTCCTCGATCTCGACGCGCTCGTGCGCAAGGTCGCCGACAATCCCCACGTCCGCGCGATCGAGGTCAAGCTGTCGCAGGGGGCCAAGCCGGGCAAGGGGGGCATCCTCCCGGCCGCCAAGGTCACCGCGGAGATCGCCCGGATCCGGGGGATCCCCGAAGGCCAGGCCTGCCTGAGCCCCAACCACCACCCCGAGTTCGACGATGTCGACGGCCTGATCGACCTCGTCGAGCGGATCGCGGCGGCGACCGGGCTGCCCGTGGGCATCAAGAGCGCCGTGGGCAAGGAAGCGTTCTGGCGCGAGCTCGCCGAGCGGATGCGCGACCGTCGGGAGGGCCCCGACTTCATCCAGGTCGACGGCGGAGAAGGGGGCACCGGAGCCGCCCCGCTCGCCTTCTCCGACCACGTGAGCCTGCCCTTCCAGACAGGGTTCACCCGCGCGTACCAGGCGCTGCAGGCGGTCGGCGTGCACGACCGGGTCGTGTGGATCGGCAGCGGCAAGCTCGGCTTCCCCGACCGCGCGGTCGTCGCGCTCGCGATGGGGTGCGACATGATCAGCATCGCCCGCGAGGCCATGCTGGCGATCGGCTGCATCCAAGCCCAGAAGTGCCACACCGGGCACTGTCCCGCGGGGGTGGCCACCCATCACCCCTGGCTGCAGGCCGGCCTCGACGTGGGCGACAAGAGCGAGCGGCTCGCGCGCTACCTTCGTCAGTTCCGCAAGGAGATCCTGGCGCTCGCCCACGCCTCCGGCTACGAGCACCCCGCCCAGTTCGAGGCGGGCGACGTGGAGTTCGGGACCGGCAGCGGTCGCTTCGCCATGCTCGACGAGGTGCTGGGCTACCGGGCCGACCCGGTTCCGTTCCCCGGCTTCGCCCGGCTCGGCGAGCCTGTGGAACCGGTTGCCGCGGCGTCCGCCAGCGGATAGCTCGTCAGGTCGTCTGAGACAGTCGTCTGACAGACTCGAGGTTCGTTGTGGCCAAGAAGAAGCAGCTGGCGCGGCAGGTCATCCACCTGGAGTGCACCGAGCAGAAGGACTCCGGGGTGCCCGGCATGAGCCGCTACACCACGCAGAAGAACAAGCGCAACACGCCCAAGCGGCTCGAGCTGCGCAAGTACAACCCCTACCTCAAGCGGTACACGCTTCACCGTGAGGTGAAGTAGCGCCGCTCGCGGCGGGATCCTCTCTCCAATCCCGGGCCTGCGGCCACGTCATCCTGACGAAGCCCCCGCTCGCCCATCATCCGAGCACCACAGGAGGCGAGCGTGGCTCGTTATCGTGGACCCCGGCTCAAGAAGTGCCGGGCAGTGGGTACGGTGCTCCCAGGACTTACGACGGTCGCCACTCTGGATCGACCGTTTCCTCCTGGTGAGCACGGTACCAAGCGCAGACCCAAGGCCAGTGACTACAAGGTTCGGCTGCTCGAGAAGCAGAAGGCCCGGTGGCACTACGGCATTCTCGAGCAGCAGTTCCAGCGCTACGTCAAGCGCGCCTCTCGCATGAAGGGCGCGGCCGGGCTCAACCTGCTGCTGCTCCTCGAGTCGCGGCTCGACAACCTGGTGTGGCGGCTCGGCCTCGCCCGCACGATCCCGCAGGCGCGGCAGATCTTGGTGCACGGCCACATCATGGTCGACGGTCACCGGGTCGACCGGCCGAGCTTCTTCGTGCGGCCGGGCCAGGAGATCACAGTGCGCGAGCGCTCGCGCAACAAGCCCTTCATGGCGGAGATCCTGGAGCTGTCGGCCACGGTGCCGCGGCCCGCGTGGCTCGAGTTCGATCCGGCCAAGGCCACCGGCAAGCTCACGAGCGCGCCCGACCGCGCGGACCTGCCGTTCGAGCTCACCGAGAACGCGATCATCGAGTTCTACTCGCAGAAGCTTTAGCATTGGCTGTCGGGCATCCGCCGACACCAGCGCGGAGGCGCCGGAGTCTCCAGTTGATCTGGCTGCTCCTCGGGGGCTGCGTGTTCCCCCGGGGCTACACCCCCGGGCCCGGTGTCGACACCCTGTCGGCCCCGGCTGCGCAGGCCGTTCTGGCGGTGGCCGAGGCTGCTCGGCCCCGCAACGTCGTGCTCGTGATCGGCGATGGCTACGGGCTGTCGCAGATCACGGCCGCGCGGGTGGCCCGCGGCGGGCCCCTCGCGCTCGAGCGCTTCGCCGTCGTCGGGCTGCAGCAGACGTGGTCGGCCAACGCGCTGGTGACCGACAGCGCCGCCTCCGCCACCGCCATGGCGGCTGGCGTGAAGACCGACAACGGCGTGATCGGGATGGCGCCCGACGGCCGCGCGGTCCCGAGCGTGCTCCACCGTGCGGAGGCCGCCGGGTGGGCCAC
This sequence comes from uncultured Enterobacteriaceae bacterium, assembly GCA_964393165.1. Lineage (GTDB taxonomy): Bacteria > Myxococcota_A > UBA796 > UBA796 > DRPG01. The sequence continues at coordinate 1,147 of CAYMSU010000286.1, read as the reverse complement.
CGGCGTGGTGGCCACCTCCCGGATCACCCACGCCACGCCGGCCGCGTTCGTCGCCCACCAGCCCGACCGCCACGAGGAGGAAGCCATCGCGGCCGACTTCCTCGACGTCGAGCTCGAGGTGATGATCGGCGGAGGCGCAGACCGGTTCAGCGCCCGTGAGGACGGGCGGGATCTCCTGGCCGAGCTCCAGTCCGCGGGTGTGGCGGTGGTCCGCTCTGCGGAAGCCGCCGCGGCGGTGCCGGTCGAGCAGCGCCTCGCCTGGTTCATCGCCGAGGGCAAGCCGGAGCGCGCCCGCGAGCGCCCCCCGCACCAGCTGGGGGATGCCGCGGAGCTCGCCATCGCGCGCCTGCAGGCGGATCCGGAGGGGTTCCTGCTGGTCCTCGAGGGCAGCCAGATCGACTGGGGCGGGCACTACAACCACACCCCCTGGATGCTCACGGAGGCGCTCGAGCTCGACGAGGCGATCGGCCGGGTGCTCGACGCGACGGCCGCGGCCGGCGACACGCTGGTGGTCGTCACCGCGGACCACGAGACAGGCGGGTTCGCGCTGCACGACGGGGACCTGGCGACGGGCGAGGTGGTGGGTCGCTACGTGTCCCACCGCCACACGGCCACGATGGTGCCGGTGTTCGCGACGGGGCCGGGTGCGGAGGCCTTCGCGGGCGTCTACGACAACACCGCGCTGCACGACAGGCTCGTGGAGCTCCTCGGGTGGCCCCCGCCGCCCTGAGGGTGCCCACGCGGGCCGTTGCAGGTTGGTGCAGGTCGTCGCCGCGGAAACGAATCTGGTGCGGTACAGCCGAAATCCAAGGCCAGAGGTGCCACAGCCTGCAACAAATCGCCGGGCGGTCCCCGCTTAGGAGAGGGGGGCCGGACGAACCACGCCTGCGCCCGTGCAGACGCCCCTCCCCCGGCGAACTGGAGGCTCCATGTCCCGCCCCTTTCACGTCACCGCGTCCACCAGCTCCGTCCAGGTGGGCCGCGAGGCGCCTGCGGAGGTCGTGTTCACCGTGACGAACGTCACCGTCGACGCGACGGCCGCCCGCTACACCGTGCTGACCGATCAGCCGGCGCTCGACCGCTGCATGCAGGTGTCCGAGCTCGAGACCCGCCTCGAGCCAGGCGGAACGCGGCAACTCACCATCCG
>CAYMSU010000285.1:0-8419 GCA_964393165.1 uncultured Enterobacteriaceae bacterium | reverse complement strand
CACCCTCGAGCCCGGCGGCCAGTTCGAGCTGTCCGGCTCGGCCGGCGGCGCGCTCGAGGCGATCGACGTCGAGGCTCGTCAGTTCTACGAGGACGTCGCCGCGCTGCTCGAGGGCTCGGGCGTGGCGCAGGTGGCGATCGGCTACACGCCCTACGCCGATCTCGACGAGATCGGCTGGGTGCCAAAGGGCCGGTACCGGATCATGCGGGAGCACCTGGCCCGCACCGGCGAGCTCGCCCACCACATGATGAAGGCGACCGCGGCGGTCCAGGCCACCTACGACTACGCCGACGAGGCCGATGCCGCGCGCAAGGTGAGCCTCGCCACGCGGCTCGCGCCCCTCACCACCGCGATGTTCGCGAACAGCCCCTACCGCCTCGGCCGGCCCACGGGATTCATGAGCTTCCGCGGGCACGTCTGGTCCCAGACCGATCCCGCCCGCACGGGGCTGCCCGACGCGGCCGACACCTTCACCTTCGAGCGATGGGTCGACTACCTGCTCGGCGTCCCCATGATGTTCAAGCGAGACGCCGCCGGGGGCTGGTCGGCAGCCGACGGGCAGACATTCGCCGCCTGGATGGCCGACCCCTCCACGCCGCCCCCGACCTCGAAGGACTGGGATCTCCACCTCACGAGCGTGTTCCCCGAGGTCCGGGTCAAGCACACCATCGAGGTGCGGGGGGCGGACTGTGTGCCCCTGCCGCTCGCGATGAGCTTCGTGAGTCTGTTCAAGGGCCTGTTCTACTGCGAGATCGCGCTCGTGGCGGCCACCGAGCTGGCCGAGCGCTTCGCGACCCACGGCACCGGGCCCGAGCGCATGGCGGAGGCCACCCGCCGAGGGCTCTCGGGCGAGGTGGGCGGGCGCCCGTTGGCGGCATGGGCCGAGGATCTGATGGATCTTGCGGACGCCGCGCTCCAGCGCTGCGCCCCCGACGATCGGCCGTGGCTCCGCCCGCTGGTCCTCCAGGTCGAGAAGGGCGAGAGCCCAGCGGAAACCCTCATGAGGACCCTCGGCCCCGAGCCGCGGATCGAAGAGCTGCTCGCCGCGTCACACGTCCTCGGCTAAAGCGACGCCCGGCCGTCACCCGTGGAGGTCGGCCGCGGCGGCGAAGTTGGCCCACGCGCTCGACGAAAATCACCTGCCCGGCATTGATGGCGTGCGCCTCGAGCGGCTCGTCGAGGCTGGCGTGTGCTCGCTCGAGGACGTGGTGGCGGCAGGGCCCGCCGATCTCGCTCGCCTGTCCGGCTTCGATCTCGACACGGCCCGCGCGCTCGTCCGCGTGGCGGAGGGAGTCTTGGTTCGTGCGCACCCCGACGTGATCGCCTTTACGCCCGAGGGCTCCGAGCCCACCAGCAAGCGCCTCGTGCGCGGCCTCAAGGGGGCGCGCGACATCGAGGTCGTGCGCTCGCAGGTCCGCAAGGTGGAGAGCCATGTCGGCAAGCGGCCCCTCAAGCCGGAGTGGCGCAAGCCGCACCGGCGGGCGCGCAAGCAGCTGGGCCGCCTGCTCACCACCCTCGAGCGCCTCCAGCGCGACGTCCTCTCGGAGGGCCTGTCGCGGGCTGGGCTCGCGCACCTGCGGCACCAGCTGGGGCCGCTCCAGGCCGAGCTCGAGCAAGCGCTCGACGAGCGCCCCAAGAAGGGGCTGTTCAAGCGGATCCGGAAGGTGGCGAAGCACTCCCGCCACGCGTTCGACACGCCCTGACCGCCAGAACCAGCCGTCAGAACCAGCCGTCCTGTCGCCGCTTCTCGTACATCAGGACCGCCGCCGCCACACTCACGTTGAGCGACTCGAGCTGGCCTGCGAGCGGGATCGAGACCTTGCGGTCACACCGCTCCTGGAGCTTGGCGGACAGTCCCCGCCCCTCCTCCCCCAGCAGCACGGCGAGCGGGCCCGTGAGGTCGAGATCGGACAGTCGCTCCCCCGCCGCGTCGGCGCCCACGACGGGGATCCCTGCCTTCGCGATCACCTTCAGCGCGGCGAACAGCCCCTCGCGCGCGATGGGGACCTCCTCGACGGCGCCCATCGACACCCGGGCCACCACCGGCGTGATCCCGGCCCCCCGGCGCGTGGGGATGATCACGCCCGTTACCCCGAAGCCGAGCGCGCTCCGCAGCACCGCGCCCAGGTTCTGCTCGTACTGCAGCCCGTCGGCGAGGATCAGGAAGGGCGCCCGGTCGCCGAGATGCAGCGGGTCGAGCAGCCCCGCGGTGGTGTAGAGCGCGAGCGGCTCGGCCTCGGCGATCACGCCGTTGTGCACGCGACCGTCGGCCAGCTTGTCGAGCCGGCGGCGATCCGTGCGCTCCACCGGGACGCCCTCGCGCGCCGCCAGCGCGAGGATCCGCTCGAGACGGGGCTCGGGCTTCGCCCCGCGGTCGAGCCAGATCCGGTAGACCCGGCGCCGGCTCCGCTGCAGACACTCGAGCACCGGGTTGCGGCCCTCGAGCCGCTGCAGGCTCACAGAAGCCGCGCGGCCAGCTCCGCGAGGGGCGACCGCTCTCCCTTCCGCAGCGTGACGTGGCCCGCGATCTCGCTGTCCTTGAAGCGCTCGATCGTGTAGGTGAGCCCGTTCGACATCGCGTCGACGTAGGGGTTGTCGATCTGGCCCGGGTCGCCCGTGAGCACGACCTTGGTGCCCTCGCCCGCTCGCGTGAGCACCGTCTTGATTTCGTGCGGCGTGAGGTTCTGGGCCTCGTCGACAATCAGGAACTGCCGGGGGATCGACCGCCCGCGGATGTAGGTGAGCGGCTCGACCTCGATGATCTTCTGGTCGAGCAGGTACTGATACTCGGGCTCGCCGTTGTCGCGGCGGCTCGACACGAGCAGCTCGAGGTTGTCGTAGATGGGCTTCATCCAGGGGTTGAGCTTCTGCTCGAGATCGCCAGGGAGGAAGCCGATATCCCGCCCGAGTGGGAAGATCGGCCGGCTCACCAGCATCTTTCGGTAGGCGCTCTCGTCGGCCACCTTGCGCAGCCCCGCGGCGATCGCCAGCAGGGTCTTCCCAGTGCCCGCCACGCCGTTCAGGGTGACGAGGTTCACCTCGTCGTCGAGAAGCAGATCGAGCGCGAACAGCTGCTCCTTGTTCCGCGCGAAGATCCCCCAGACGCCCTGCTGGTAGCGGCCGACCTTGCGCACGCACTCCCGCCGGATGTCGACCCGCGCCATGGCGCTCTTGCCGGGCTGCCCCTCGGCGGTCAGGATCAGGACCGCCTGCGGGTACAGGAGGCCCCCGATCGCATCGATCGGCGCCTCGCCCTTGGCATGGATCTCGTCGATCACCTCGGCGGAGACGACCCGCTCGAGGACTCCGAGGTACTGCTCGTCGACCTGGATGTGGGCGTTCTGGTAGTCCTCCGCGGGCACGCCGAGCGCATCGCACTTCAGGCGCATGTTGGTGTCGCGCGTGATGAACTTGACGGAGGCGTCGGGCTCCTGGCCGAGGCGAAGGACCGAGCGGAGGATCAGGTTGTCGTTGGACTCCGGGCCCCACGTGATCGGGAGGTCGGGGCCGTGGGTGACGTAGTCGACCCGGAGGAAGCCCCCGCCACGCAAGCGAACGCCCTTCCGGAGGGATCCCTGGGCCCGCAGCGCGTCGAGATGTCGGGAGATCGTGCGTGCGTTTCGGCCAGTCTCGTTGAGGTCCTTCTTGAAGCGGTCGATCTCCTCGATCACGGTCATGGGGATGATGACGTTGTGCTCGTCGAACGCGAAGAGTGCGTTGGGGTCGTAGAGCAGCACGTTGGTGTCGAGCACGTACGATCGGGGCGCGGGATCGACCTCGACCAGACTCACTTTGGCCTCGGACACAGACGCTCCTGGTATTCACGGCGCCGGCAGGACCGGCTCCGGCGAGAGGTGGGAGGGGGGGAGGGTCATTCCTCGGGAGGAACCTCCAGCGGGAAGGTCTTCGCGACCTTCCCCTGGCTCGAGGCGCCGAGACCGAACTCCACCGTGGGCTCGTCCATCAGGACGGTGCCCGCTACGTCGGTCTTGCCGGTGCCTACGTAGAGATAGAAGCTGCCGCCCGACGCCGCGGTGGACGTGGCCTTCATGACGATCCGGTTGGAGCCGGGCTGCAGCCACCGCCCCACGTCGACGATGCGCTGGGGCTCGCCCGAGCGCACGACCGCGGCCTTGCGGTCGTTGATCCACACCTCGACCGCATGGCCGCCGGAGCCGTGGTCTTCGGTGACGAGCCAGTAGCGAGCCGCCGGAACGTCGGTGGGCGGGGGCGCCGGCTCCGCCGCCACGACCTCCACCTTGTAGCCAGGCGCCTCGATCCGGATGTTCCCCTGGGCATCGAAGGCGACCTGCGCACGGTCGAGCTCCGTGCCCGCGAGTGATCTCGGGTCTACGAGGACGTCGTTGACGTAGACGCCCCCCCAAGCTGCGGACAGTAGCCACCACATCTCCGCCTCCGAGTCGTGCCTAGCCTAAACCCGTCGCCGGACGTTCTCTGTCCGGGCCTACGAACCAGCGACGTTGCCGGACCGTACTCCATCGAAGGCATCCACGCGATGACCTTCCTTGCCGGACAGCTGCAAGCTCGGCCAGCGTCCGGTATCCTCCGCCCGGGGGATGGGGATGCTGCAGGTCTGGGCCCGCACGTACGCCGAGCGCTGGGGGCTGTCCGACGCCGCCGTGGCAGAGCTGAACGAGGCGTTGATCACGCACACGCCGCAGGGTACCGACGACCGGGCCTACACCACGGCGCCCCCCGACGGGGGGGTGCGGTTCCCGCCGCCCTCCGAGCGCTACGACGATCTCGGCCTCATCAAGCTGGGGGGCATGGGCGAGGTCCGACGGGTGTGGGACATCGCGCTGCACCGCTCGGTCGCCCTGAAGGCCCTGCGCAAGGACCTCGCCGATCGCGAGGACCTCGTGCTCCGCTTCATCGAGGAGGCGCAGGCCACCGGGCAGCTCGAGCACCCGGGGATCGTGCCCATCTACGACATCGGCACGCTGCCCGACGGTCGGCCGTACTTCACCATGAAGGAGATCCGCGGGCGCACCATGCTCGACGTGATCGAGGAGCTTCACGCAGCTTCCTCCGAGGGATGGCGGGCTTCGCCGACGGGCTGGACGTTCCCCCGTCTTGTCGGTGCGTTCCAGGCGGTGTGTGAGGCGGTGGCGTTCGCCCACGCGCGGGGCGTGCTCCACCGCGACCTCAAGCCCACGAACGTCATGCTCGGAGAGTTCGGCGAGGTCGTGGTCATGGACTGGGGGCTCGCCAAGATCGCGGGCGTGCCCGAGGTGCCCGGGCCCGTCGAGGCCGGCGCCGCCGCGCCGGTGATCACCACGCGGAGCCGCGAGAACCTGTACGAGTCGGTGATCGGGAGCATCGCGGGCACGCCGAACTACATGGCGCCGGAGCAGGCCCGAGCGGATGCGCGGCAGGTCGGCCCGTGGTCCGATGTGTACGCGCTCGGCGCGATCCTCTACGAGATCCTCGCGGACCGTGCGCCCTACACCGGGATGGACCACGATGCGGTGGTCGCCGACCTGCTGCGAGGTCCCCCGCCGCCCCCGCGGCCGCCCTTCCTGCGAGAGGGCCAGCCCGCCCCGGAGGACGGGCTCCGCGCCATCTGCCTCAAGGCCATGGCCCGGGCTCCCGGCGAGCGCTACGGCGACGCGCAGAGCCTCGCCGAGGCGATCGGGGGCTGGCTCGACCAGTCCTCCGCGCGGGAGCGGGCGATCGCGCTCGTGCGCCGCGCCGACGCGCTGGAGCCGGAGCTGCTCGATCTCCGCAAGCGTGCCGCGACCCTGCGGGCCGGTGCGTCCTCCCTGCTGGCCCACCTCCCCTCCGACGCGCCCGCGGAGCGCAAGCAGCAGTCCTGGGACCTCGAGGATCAGGCCGTCGAGCTCGAGCAGGAGTTCCGGCGCAAGCAGGGGCGCTACGTCGAGCTGCTGCACGCCGCCCTCGAGGTCGTCCCCGATCTCCCGCAGGCGCAGGCTCGAGTGAAGGGCATCGAGGAGCTGACCGGGATCTCGCTCGCGCCCACCTCGGAGTCGGGCTGGCTCACCCTGGTGACCGAGCCCGCGGGGGCCGAGGTCGAGATTCGGCGGCTCCAGGCGATCGGCCGGCGGATCGTCGCGGTGCACGACGCGAGCCTCGACACGCCGCGCACCACACCGATCGAGGGCCTCGCGATGCCCTCCGGCAGCTACCAGCTCCGGCTCCGCGCCCCCGGCCACGCGCCGTTGACGGTGCTCGCGCGCGTCGATCCGGGGGAGCTCTGGTCGACCGCACCCGCCGGCTCCACCCAGCCGGTGCCGATCCGGCTCGCCACGCTCGGTGAGGATCCGGTCGGCACCGTGCGGATTCCGCTCGGGTGGTCGTGGTTCGGGGGCGACATCGAGACGGCGGACTCGTTGCCGCGGAGCCGCGCCTGGGTCGACCCGTTCCTGATCCTGCGCCACCCGGTGTCGAACCGCGAGTTTCTCGCCTTCCTGCGCGAGCTGGAGCAGCTCAAGCCGCGCCACGCGGCCGCCTACGCCCCTGGCGGGTGGATCGCGAGGGATGGCACGCTCGGGCGGCCCGAGGCCGAGCATCCCGACGCGCCGGTCCGCCGCGTGACCTTCGACGGGGCGGCGGCCTACGCGACGTGGCTGTCGCAGCGCACCGGTCGGCTGTGGCGGCTCCCCCGCGAGCGGGAGTGGGAGCGGGCGGCCCGGGGCGTCGACGAGCGGCTGTTCCCCTGGGGGAACCACCTCGAGCCGCGGTGGGCCTGCGTGGGCGTGAGCCACCAGCACCAGCGGCCGGCGCCGGCGCGCCTGACCGCATTCCCGCTGGACGTGAGCCCGTGGGGGGTCCGCGGGATGGGCGGCAACGTGCGCGACTGGGTGGTCGGCGACGGCGCGCGGCGCTCCGACACCGGGGAGGTGCCGCGCGGGCACCGGTGGGTGCGGGGCGGCCACTACCTGGGGGTGCCGCAGTTCGCCCGCTGCGCGCTGCGCTACACGATCCCCACCCATGCCGACAAGACGGTGGGCTTCCGCCTGGTGTCGCCGCTGACCGAGGGGGTGGCGGCGGGTGCGACGGACGGCGCGCGCCCGCCGGACGAGGAGCCCACGCTGGTCAGCTCCATCTGAAGGTTCGCGCAGGACCCTACGGCGGGACCGCCGGCTGGTCGTTCGTGTGGCAGTGCACGCCGCCGCCCGCGTACCAGCTCTCCAGCATCTCGATCACGTACACGTCGCGCCCCGGGAACCAGCTCTCCAGGCGTGCCTTTGCGTCGGCGTCGGCCGCCTCGTGGCCGAACCCCACCGTGATCACGAAGCCGTTGCCCACCAGCCAGTTCATGTAGTCGGTGTCGAACACCGCATCGCGGTAGGGCACCGCCGCCAGGAACGGGAATCGCACGACCTGCAGGCCGGCTTCCTCGAGCTGCGCCGCCGCGCCATCGTAGATCGCGTCGTCGGCGCCCCCGGGCGGGCACGCGCTGGTGGGCGAGCAGTCCGCCACCACGACGGTGTCGGCGTCGACGAACCGCGCGATGCCGTCGACGTGGCCGCCCGTCCGGTCGCCCTCGGGCGTGCCCTCGATCATCACCACGCGGGACACCCCGAAGTGCTCCTCCATCGCGGCGACCGCCTGCTCCCGGGTGAGCCCGGGGTTGCGCGCCGGGTCGCCGATCACCGACCAGTTCAGGATCACTGTGTCGATCCCGTTGAACTCGAGGTCGCCGCGCTCGTGCACGAGGTCGACGTGGTCGACGGGCAGCCACACCAATCCCGCCACCGCGTCGGGCACCGCGTTGTCGTTGGCCGTGGGCACGTCGCCGAAGCCGCCGCCCCATCCGTCGAACCCCCAGTTCTGGATGCGCAGCCCTCCGTCCTGAACGACGTACCGGGGCCCGTTGTCGCGCATCCAGGCGCTGTCGTAGGGGACCTCGTGCCAGTGGATCCGGAAGCCGGCGGGCGACGGCTCGCCCGCGAGGACGTCGGCCGACAGCCCGCCCACCTCGGCGAGCGCCCGCTCGGCGGCCTGCCGTGTGCGCACGCTGTGGACCAGGAGGTGCACGTCCTCGTAGCCCACGATGGTGGCGACGATCTCGGCGAACGCGGGCACGTAGGTCCGCTCGAAGGGCCGCGGCCACTGCAGCCACACCGCCGCCTGCGGCTCCCACTCCGCGGGCACCCGGCGGGTCGGCCCCGACCTGTCGCGCTCCGAGGGGTCCGCGGCCTCTGGCGAGGCGGCGGTGCAGCCCGCGAGCAGGGTCGACACGACGAACGGCACCATGGTCCCTCCAGCCCCCAGGGTGCCATCCGCGATCGCGCCTCACCAGGGAAAGCTGGCGCCGCTTGCGACCTCGAACCGCCTGGGCGATCTTCCGCCCTAGGTCGAACCTTCGGTTTCGTACTGGTGCAGGATGGATCCAACCCACACCTGTCGAGTCGCCTCGCGAGCACGCACCCCC
>CAYMSU010000284.1:0-8505 GCA_964393165.1 uncultured Enterobacteriaceae bacterium | reverse complement strand
GACCCCTCGGGGGCCGCCGGCTTCGCGGAGGAGGGGGCGGGGAGGGGCTCGGTCGGCGAGCCGGACAGCGTGAGGAGCGCGAGGAGGGCCGCCCCGACGGCGATCGCGACGAGAATCCAGACGTTGAGGCGCACGGAGCCTCCGGGCAGCGGGACCGCCCCCACATAGCGCGCCCGCGGGCTACGTACGGGCCATGCTCGGCTACCTCACTCGCATGCTCCCCGTGGCGGCCCGCGGCCTCGTGAGCCGCCGCTCCGGCGCGCTCGTCTCGCGGCTCCACCGGCGTGTCTCGCTGCGCCAGATCGACGTGAACTGGCACATGAACCAGGCCGCCTACGCGGAGGAGTTCGAGTGGGGCCGGCTGGATCTGCTGTTGCGGTCCGGCGGGGTCGACCGCTGGCGGGCGGCGGGGGTGTGGCCGGTGGTGGCGGAGCAGCGGATCGTCTACCGGCGAGAGCTCAAGCCGTGGGCCTCCTACGTGCTCGACACCCGCATGGTGGGGATCGAGGGGCGGCTCCTCTGCGTCACCGGCCACCTGGTGGTGGGCCGCCGCGTCCACGCGCGCAACGACACGAAGCTGATCTTCCTGGCGGGCGACGGGGTGCTCGCGCCCGAGGAGGTCCCGGCCCACGTCGAGGGCCTGCTGACGGAGCCCCTGGGCGTGCTCGACTGGCAGGTGACCGACGAGGCGCTGGCCCCCGCGTAGGGAGCCCCCGGAGGCCGGGCGGAGCGGGCCGCGACCGCCGGGAGGCCGGGCGCCCCGCCCTCGGGGCCTGTCGCCACCCCGCGAGGACGCGCCGCTGCCTCGCGAAGCTCGAAGGAGGCCCGCTCCCCCGCACGTGCGCAGGCCCCGCGCCCGGCGCAGGGGACCCGGCCCCAGCTGATTGGTCCTGAAACAAGCGCTCGGACCGGATCGAGGGGACCGGATCCTGGCTAGTCGATGATCACGAAGTCCAGCGCCACGCCGAAGCCCGCGCGCCAGCCGTCTTCCAGGGTGCCGCTGCCCCGCATGAACTGGTTCGGGGTGTAGGCGGCGCCGGCGTAGAGCGCGACGGGCGCGGACGGCAGGCCGAACGTGACGTAGCCGCCCGGGGACACGAGCTGGCCGAGCGTGACCTGCGGGGTGAGCCCGTTGTCGACGAAGCGCACCTGGGCCAGGGGGCCGAGGTCCAGCGCGGAGGCGAACAGGCCGAAGGTGGCTCCGCGCCCCCGGGGGGACGTCGCGACGCTGATCTCCGGGCCGACCATGGCGGTCGCCCACAGCGCGCCGGAGCCCTCGCCGCTGCGCGAGGTGCGCACGATCCCCCCGCCGGCCCCGACGTAGCCGTTGAGCCCGAAGTGAAGGGAAGAGCGCCGCTTGCGCTCCCAGGCGGTGTCGCCCAGGTAGCTGTCGACGGCGGTGTTCACGCCGTCGCGGTCGGTGGCGCGGGCGAGCCGCTGCCCGAACACGAGCGTGCGCATCGCCTCGCGGGCCACGCGGTCGTGCTCCTCGGCGTTGCGGGCATCCGCGAAGGGGCCGACGGCGGGGGCGGCCAGTCCGCGGCGCACGCCGAGCACCTTGGCCAGCGTGTAGGTGTGCGACGCGGCCTCGGCGTAGTCCTCGGCGGCCACGCCCTCGACGGCGGGCACCAGGAGCGACATGCCCTCGATCGCGCCCTCGTCGACGTAGGCCTCGAAGTAGAACGCCAGCGTGGTGGTGTGGTAGCCGAGCCGCGCGACCGCGGGGGCTGCGAGGGCCGGGCGGAGGTGCTCGAGGGGCAGCAGCTCGGCCCGGGCGAGGTCGGTGGCCTGCACGAGCGCGCGGTGCGGCTCGGCGACCTGGCAGTTGGGCCAGCGCTTGCTGGCCTCGGCGTTGAGCAGCACCGCGGCGAGCTCGTCGCGCTCGGCAGCGGGAGCCCCGTCGAGCGAGCCCGCGAGCACGGACAGCATGAACACGCCGGCCGTCGCGGGGTAGTCCGAGCAGCTCCCGATCTCGAAGAAGTCGGCCTGGTTCGCCCACGCGCCGAGCGCGGTGAGCGCTGGCGTGCCGTCGAGCGTGAGCTCGGTCATGCGGCCGAGCGCGGCCACCGCGAGGCGGGTGTCGCGCGCGGAGAGCTGCTCCGGATCCTCGGCGTCGGGCGGGGGCAGGTCGGCGAGGGCGAGCTGGCGGGGCAGGCTCCGGAGGTCGTCGCGGAGCGCGTGGCGGAGCAGGGCCGCCCCCCCGGCGCGGGCCACGGCCTCGTCGCGGTCGAGCAGCCGGCAGGTCTCGGGGAGCAGCGGCGCGTCTCCGGCGCACAGCCGGCGGGCGGTCTGGGTGAGCGCCCAGTGGGGCAGGCGGTCGCGCGCGGCCCCGTCCTCGAACCGGTCGCGAGACGCGTGCCCGCCGCCCTCGTGACCGGCCCGGTCGCTGGCCGGAGCGGCCAAGACGCCGACCGGACACGCGCCGAAGCGCACCCGGTACAGATTCTCCGCGACGGGCTCGCGCATGTCGGCGCAGAGGTCCTCGCCGAGCATACGCATCTCCACCTGCTGGCCGATCACGAAGCTGCTCGCCTTGAACGGCCAGTTTCCGTTGGCGCCGGCGCCGCTGTCCTCGTCGCGCAGGGGCGCCCAGTCGGGCGGCGTGACCAGGATCCCGCGCCCCTCCGTGACCCGGGCCACGAGCGGCACGCGAGCGGCCTCCGCGACCGCCTTGACGATCGCGGTGGGCGGATACTCCCGCGCCGGCTGCAGGTGGAGTGCGGGGACCTGCTTGCAGAAATCCCGGACCCGCGACAGCTGGGCGGGACCCACCGGGGACGTGGTCGCGAACTCGCACGCCGCCTGGACCTCGCTTGCCGAAATCAACAATCGCTCGGCTTGGCTTACCGGGTCGAATGCGAAGTTCGGATCATCTCCCATGCCCTCCTGGGCCAGCGCCGAGGAGCCGGCCAGCAAGGCCGCTCCGAGGGCCATGCCGAGGCCGAAGCGGGGAAGTGCGGAGCCGAGCGGATTCCTTAGCCTGCAAGCGCTTGTCATATGGCCTCCCATCCGACGCAGCCGTATAATACGTCGGGCCTCGCGCGCGTTTGAATCACGCTCGGGACCTCCCACAGTTCGTCTGCAGGTCCCCTGGGTTGAGGGATTTCGGAGGTTCACTCATCCTGGTCACACTCACGTGGTGGCTGGCGGCCACGGTCACGTGGTCGGCCCCAGGGCCCTCGGACACGCGAACCCTCGATCCGGCGGCGAAGCCCGCGCGGGCAGTGGCCCGCTCGGGCGCTCCCGACGGGCTGGCGCTCGTGCTGAGCGGGGGCGTGAGCCTCGGCAGCTACGAGGCGGGATTCCTGTACTACCTGACCGAGGCGGTGCGGAACAATCCCGAGGCGCTCGAGCTGTCGGTGCTCACGGGCACATCCGCGGGCAGCATCAACGCCATCCTTACCGCGGTCAGCTACTGCAGCGTGCGGGGGGCGGTCCGGGATCCCCGGGAGAGCCTGTTCTATCGGGCCTGGCTGCCGATCGGCTTCGAGGAGCTGTTCGTGGCCGAGGAGGCCTCCGCGATCGGCGCGTTCACGCGAAGCGCGTTCGAGCGGGAGGCGGCGGAGCTCGGCAAGCTCTATCGGCTCGGCTTCCGCCCGGGCTGCGATCTGCTCCTCGGGTTCACGGCCACCCGGGTGACCCCGGCGAGAACCGACGTCGGGGCGCTCAACGAGATCGCGCACTCCGAGGTGCGCTTCTCGGTCGCGATCGACAGCCTCGGACCGGGTCAGCAGCCCCGGATCGAGTCGTACCTGCTGCCTGACCACCCGCTGCCGCAGCCGGTCCTCCCGCTGGACGGACCGCTCGCGGATCCGTACCGCTCGTTGCTTCAGGTCGTGTTCGCCTCGGCAGCGTTCCCCCTGGCCTTCGAGCCGATGCCGGTGGAGTTCTGCACCGCGTCGTCGCCGGCACAGGCCGGGCCCGCGTCGAAGGTCGGGGCGCGCCCGTGCACGAGCTTCGACGCGTCGCCGGTGCCGCTCGTCGATGGGGCCCTGTTCGACAACACGCCGCTGCGCCTCGCGGTGGAGCTGGCGGAGGCGCAGGCGGAGGCCACCCCTGTGGCAGGGGCCCGGGCCCACGCCCACTCCCACGCGGGTACCGGCACGCGGTTCGGCCTGCTTCCGTCCGACGGCATGCCGTGGCCGCGGCCCTACGAGATGGCCATGGCGGATCCGGCGGCGAGCGGCACGATCGACCTGCTCACGCAGCTCACGAGCGGGTTCGTGGAGACCGCCCGGCAGGCCGAGCTGCGCGTGGTGGTCGACGAGCATCCCGAGATCGTCGATCGGATGACGATCTTCCGCGGGGTCCTGCCCAGCCACGGCGACCTGCTCTGGGCGTTCGGGGGGTTCTTCGAGCGCGGCTTCCGGGAGGCCGACTTCGTGCAGGGGATGGCCGCCGCCCACCTGGTCGCGCCGAAGCTCGGCCTGCGCGAGCTCACGTCGGGCAAGTCGGGGTGGCTCGGGTTCGACTGCGTGATCGGGGTGCTCACGGACGATGCGGAGCGGGCCGAGGCCTGCCGCCATCCCGAGGTGCGGCCGCTGCGTCCGCTGTTCCAGGTCGCGCTCGACCGGCTCTACGCGGAGTGCTGGCACCTGCGCCAGAGCGGGCGCGATCCCGAGAGCATGCGCGATCCGCGGTGCCGGCGCGCGATGGAGGGCGGGAGGCCCCCGCTGGTGCCCGGCCAGCCGTACCCGGCCGACCCCGAGTGGCGCAAGCGCGACGACGAGGACTGGTTCGGTCACCAGCTGCGGCGCCTGTACGCCCACCGCTTCGTGTGGGAGGACTCCGATCTCGGGGTCGCGAAGCCCGCGGTGGCGCGGCGCTACCTGCGGGATCGGATCGCGGAGCCCGCGCTGTGGCTCGCGCGCCGCAACGAGGCGGGCGGCGCCCTGGTGCGGCTCGCCTCCGAGATCGCGCTGAACCAGGTGGCCTACGGCGCTCCCCAGCGGCTCGCCTACCTCGGCCTCGGGGCCCAGCTCGAGGTCGGGCTGTCGTACCGGCTGCGGCGGGGCCTCGGGGAGTGGGTGCGGGTGGGCGGGGTGCTGGCGGTCGACGGGATCTACAGCCCGCTGCGGCGGGGCGCGGTGTTCGGCGCGATCACGCCGGCGCTGGACCTCCAGCTGGAGCCTCTGCCGCTGTCGACGGCGATCCTCCAGCCCCGGTTCGGCATCCAGCTCGGCTACCGGCTGTCGACCGCCGACGGCCTGGGTCGGCGCGACTGCACGGGCCCCGGGCAGATCTGCACGCAGCCCGCGCTCCGGCTGCAGGCCGGCGTCTCGGTGCTCCAGCGCATGCGGCTGCAGATGGGGCTCGGCCTGTTCGCGCGCACCCAGCGCCACGCGCCGTCGCTCCAGCTGCTGCCGCTCGTCGCGATCACGCTGCCCAACGCCGACTGACCTTCGATGCTCGAGCGGATCGCGCGCGTCAGCCGGGGAGGGACGCGGACGGGACGTGACGGTCGATCAGGGCCTGCCACGCCCCGGGCGCCACCTTCCGCTCCGCGATCTCCCCGTTCTTGACCTTCCAGGTTCCGATCTGGTCGGTCGGGGTGCCGTCGAGGAGCCCGATCACGCAGCGGATCAGCCCGCCGTGGACGAACACCAGGGTGTCGGGCCCCTCGGGCTGCGCCGCGAGGAACCGGAGCACGCGGCGGGCGAGCATCGCCTGGCTCTCGCCGCCGGGCGGCACCCCGTGCCACGTGAGGAGGCGGTTGGCCGCGCCAGGAGGGAGCCCGCGGCGGCGGAGCGCCTCCCACTCGCCGACGTTGCGCTCCCGCAGGGCTGCGAAGCGCGCGAGGGGGGGCTCCCCGCTCGGCCACGCGAGCTCCGCGGTGCGCCACGCGCGCTCGAGGTCGGAGGCCCACACCCGGCCGGGGCGCAGCCCGCGGGCCTGCAGCTCCCCGGCGAGGGCCTCGGCCTGCGACCGGCCCCGCGGGGTGAGCGGGGCGTCGGTGTGGCCCGCGAGCCAGCCCTCGGCGTTGGCGGTGGACTCGGCGTGGCGGACGAACCACCAGGTGGCGGAGCTCACGCCGGCAGCCGCATGATCGCGGCCGCGATCCGCTCCTCGAGCACCAGCAGGGTGGCGACCGGGGTGCGGTCGTCGACCAGCAGATCGTCGACCTGCGCCCGGATGTGGGCCAGCGGCCCGTCCGCGAGATCCTCCTCGAGCTCGTCGACCGTGTCGGACGTCCACGCCGGGAGCTTGACCACGAGGTTGCGCAGCAGGGCGTGGAACCGGGTGTGCAGGATCCGCATGGCGATCGGCTCCTCGCGGCCCTCCCCGGGCCGGCTGGCCAAATCGTCGAGGACCTCCTGCAGCCGGGTGGCCCGACCGATCGCGAGGTGGCGCACGGCCACGACGTCGAAGGGGGCCCCCGTGCGCTTGGACTCCGACCACACGGTGAGCGTGATGTTGAGGTACTGCGCGCGCAGGATGCGCCGGATCACGTCTTCGGGGATCGCGTGGGAGGCGAGCTCCTCGGCCTTCGCCCGGTTGAGCTCAAGGACCTCCTGGGCCTGCAGCTCGTAGACCTGCTGGGCGGCGTCCTTCATCTCGAGGAGCAGCTCGTCGGACGGGATCGAGCCGCGGGCCGACAGCCAGTACAGCGCGACCTCCCGGGTGCCCGAGTCGACCTCCACCCAGGCGCGGTAGAGCGCGTCGAGGCTCACCGTGGTGCGCAGCTCCTCGAGCGAGCCCCGCACCTCCTCGGTGCGCGACAGCTTCTGGGCCTTCAGGTAGGCCTCGGCCACCTGCAGCACCGACGCGCCGGTCGACTCGATCAGGAGCGGGAACATGGCCGCGCCGGCGTCTGCCACGATCTGTGAGGTCGCGACGGTGACCACGATCTCGCGCGCGAGCATGTGGCTGTCGATGTCGCCCGCGTAGTCCCGCCGCACCCGGGCGGGGAAGTACTCGTGGAGCATCTCCCGGAACCCCGGCAGGGAGCTGGGGTCGCCCTGCAGCAGCGCCTGGGACACGTGCATCTTGACCCAGGCGGACAGCACCGCGAGCTCGGGGCGGGTGAGCCCCTGGCCGTTCTCGACGCGCAGGGCGAGCTCCTCCTCGGAGGGCAGCCCGAGCGACGACCGTTCGCGGCCGAACGCGCGCTCCACGAAGGAGATCGCTCGACCGAACTGGTGGATGTTCTGCTGCGACCGCAGCTGGTCGCGGGACAGCTGGCGGCCGTTCGCGTCGTTGTTGGCGAGCACGAGGCCCGCGACCTCCTCCGTCATCTCCTCGAGCAGGGCGTTGCGCGCATCCTCGGAGAGCTCCCCGCGGGTCGCCACCCGGTTGAGCAGGATCTTGAGGTTGACCTCGTGGTCGGACATGTCGACGCCGCCCGAGTTGTCGATCGCGTCGGTGTTCAGCCGAACGCCGTGCAGATCGGCCTCGATGCGGCCCTCCCGGGTGAGCCCCAGGTTGCCCCCCTCGCCGACGATCCGCGCCCGCAGCTCGGTGGCGTCGATCCTCACGTCGTTGTTGCTGCGGTCGCCCGCCTCCTCGTGGGTCTGGTGGCTCGCCTTGACGTAGGTGCCGATGCCTCCGTTCCACAGCAGGTCCACCTCCATCTGCAGGATGGCGTGGATCGCGGCCTCGGGTGTGCACGTCGGGCCCTCGAGCCCGAGCATGGCCGCGGTCTGGGGCGACAGCGGGATCTCCTTGGAGCGCCGGTCGAAGACCCCCCCGCCCTCGGAGATGAGGGTGGTGTCGTATTGATCCCACCCTCCCTGGAGGGCGAACAGGCGCTGGCGCTCGGCGTAGGTCCGCTCGGCGTCGGGATCGGGGTCGAGGAAGATGTGCAGGTGGTTGAAGGCCGCCTTCAGGCGCGTGTGGCGGCTCTCGAGCATGCCGTTGCCGAAGACGTCGCCGCCCATGTCGCCGATGCCCACGCAGGTGAACGGCTGCTCGTAGGGGTCGATCCCGAGCTCCGCGAAGTGCCGGCGCACGAGCACCCACGCGCCGCGGGCGGTGATCCCGACCCTCTTGTGGTCGTAGCCGTGGGAGCCCCCGCTCGCGAAGGCGTCGCCCAGCCAGTAGCCGTAGGCCAGAGACAGCGCGTTGGCGGTATCGGACAGGTGGGCGGTGCCCTTGTCGGCCGCGACGACCAGGTAGGGGTCGTCGCCGTCGTGGCGGACCACCCGCGGCGGAGGCACCACCTCGTGCCCCTCGTAGTTGTCGGTGAGGTCGAGGAGGCCCCGGATGAAGGTCTGGTACTGCTCGTCTGCCTTGCGCCGGCGCTCCGCGCGGTCGGTGGGCAGGTCCTTGAGGAAGAAGCCTCCCTTCGAGCCCGTGGGCACGATGACCACGTTCTTGACCTGCTGGGTGGTGGCGAGGCCGAGCACCTCGGTGTGGTAGTCGTCGCGGTCGGACCACCGCAGGCCGCCGCGCGCGACGAGCCCGAACCGCATGTGCACGCCCTCGACCTCCCGGCCGTGCACGAACACCTCGTACAGCGGGGGGTGGTCGCCCAGCGCGCGGAGCCGGGCGGCCTCGAGCTTGAGC
>CAYMSU010000283.1:0-8515 GCA_964393165.1 uncultured Enterobacteriaceae bacterium | reverse complement strand
CGCTGACGTGGTCGTGGTCGTGGTCGTGGTCGTGGTCGTGATCCACGCGGCCATGACCTATGCCCGAACGGACTGCTAGGTTCTCGGCTCGGGGGCGGGCGCCTCGACGAGGCGCGGCGCCGCGGGGGCCGCGGGCCGGTCGGCGCCGGAGGCCTCCGCGCGCCGCGACGCGAGCGAGGGGTACTGCAGGTAGGCGAGCAGCCGCGTCTCTCGCCGGTGGTGGACCACGTTGTCGAGCACGAGGCCCACGGTCGTGGACAGCACCGCGACGAGCATGATCGCCGAGCACAGGATCGCCGTCGGGAAGCGCGGGACCATGCTCGTCTCGAGGTACTCGACGAACAGGGGCACCGCGAGGCCGATCGACAGGCTCGCCAGCGCCAGCGCGATGGCCCCGTAGAAGGGCAGCGGCCGCTCGCGCTGCACGAGCCGCGCGATCGTGGACAGGATGCGCAGCCCGTCGCGCACGGTGCGCAGCTTGCTCGGGTTGCCCTCGGGCCGGGCCCGGAAGCCGGCGGGACACTCCCCGATCGGCAGCTTGAGCTCCAGCGCGTGGACCGTGAGCTCGGTCTCGATCTCGAAGCCCCCGGACAGCACCGGGAACGACTTGACGAACCTCCGGCTGAACACCCGGTAGCCGGAGAACACGTCGGACACCGCGCGGCCGAACAGCCAGCTCACGAGGCCGGTCATCACGCGGTTGCCGAACGCGTGCCCGGTGCGGTGGACGTCGCCGTGCTCGGCCACGCGGACGCCGGTGACCATGTCGAGGTGCTCCTCGAGGAGCGCCTCGACCATCGCGGGGGCGCTGCCCGGATCGAGCTGGTCGTCGCCGTCGCACATCACGTAGACGTCGGCCTCGACGTCGGCGAACATGCGCCGCACGACGTGGCCCTTGCCCTGGAGCGCGGCCGGCCGCACCACGGCCCCGGCCGCGCGGGCGCGCGCCGCGGTGCGGTCGGTGCTGTTGTTGTCGTAGACGTAGATGCGGGCCTGGGGGAGCGCCTCGCGGAAGCCGCTCACCACGCGCTCGACGGTCTGCTCCTCGTTGAAGCAGGGCACGATGACGGCGATGTCGAGGTCGCCCTCCACGGCCCCTCCCTCCCCCGGATAACGCGCCGCCGCCGCGCACAGATACGCGCGTGCCTACGTCTTCGCGCTCAGAACGTGGCGAGGTCCGCCCGGTACGCGCTCAGCGCCTCGATCGAGCCCAGCTGGACGGTGCCCGGCGGGCTCGGGACCTCCGCGCCGTCCGCCGCGAGGTACAGGTCCAGCCGCTCCCCGCCCTCGAGCAGGGCGCCGCGCAGCGTGGCCGCCAGCTCCTCCCGGGTGAGCGCGCCCAGCGCGCCGACCACCTTGTCGTTCCACGCGAAGTCGCCGCCCAGGCCCACGGCCTCGTATACGCGGCGCGACAGCGCCTCGCTCATGTCGGCGGGTGGCTTGCGGACCGCGTCGATCGCGGCCTGCCGCAGGCCCTCGAAGCGCTCGGCGGGCAGCTCGCCCACCTCGCGGGCTGCCTGCGCCAGGAACGCCGAGGCACGCTCGGCGAGCACGTCGGAGGGGTACTCCGCCGACTGGAGCACGAAGTACAGGCCCTGCCCCCGGTGGCGCACCGACGCGCCGCTCCCCACGATGTAGCCGAGCTGCTGGCGGGTGCGGAGCTCGGCGTAGAACGGGCTGCCGAGCCACAGCTCGGCCACCCGCAGCGCGGCCTCCCGGGCCGGGGTGCGCGGGCCCACCTGGACCCACCGCAGCCAGGCGTGGTTGTCGGTAGCGTTCCCCCGCGCGACCGCGACGCGAGCGCCCTCGGGGAGCACCACCCGGGCCCCCGGCGGCGGGGGCCAGGCCTCCTGCGGGAGCGGCGCATCGGCCACCGCGGCGTGGAACGCCCGCACCCGGGCCGCCAGGGTGGCGCCGTCGAGGTTGCCGTAGGCCACGCCCTGCACCGACGCCTGGGCGAGCGCGCGCTGCCCGAACGCCCGCACCTCGTCGAGGCCGATCTGCGGGACGAGGCCCTGCCACGTGCGCCGGTGCATCGCGTGCGGGTCGAGCTGGCCCAGGTCCTCGAGCACCTGCAGGTACGCCTGGTCGCGATCCTGGTTCACGAGATCGCGCGCCAGCTCGTCGCGGAGATCCGCGAAGGTGGCCTCGTCGATCGTGACCTCGGCCATCCGCTCGCCGAACGCGACCAGGTAGTCGGGCAGGCGCTGGCTGTAGCCCTCGACCGCCAGCTCGAGGCCCCGCCGGGAGACCCCGAGCGAGGCGTACAGGCCCGCCTCCACGCCGAGGTAGCGCCACTCGTTGAGGCCCTCCTCGACGGCGCGCACGTACAGCTCGGCGGCGGCCCGGGCGCGGGGGCTCGCCGAGGGCGCGGGCGTGAGCACGGTGAGATCGAGCAGGGCGCGGGGGAGCTGGAAGCGCCGATCCTGCTCCAGCCAGACCTCTCCGAGCGGCTCGGCGAGCACGCGCTGCGGACCCTCGGGAGCGCCGTCGAGCAGCGTGAGGTCCGAGGGGATGAAGGGGTTGGGCTCGGGGTAGCGCAGGGCGGGGACCTCAGCGGGCTCGGCCCAGCGGGCCAGCGTGTCCTCGGGAACCTCGGCGACCGAGAACGACGTGCCGTACCAGGGCTCGACCTGGTCGGTCGGCAGCCCCGGCGCCATCACCAGCAGGACGAGGTTGTCGGGGCGCAGGTACCCGGCGTACTCCTCGACCTCCTCGGGCGCGTAGCGGCCGTAGGTGTACAGCTGGCGCTCGGCGAGCAGCGGGGGCGCGGTGCGCATCTCGCGGGCGAGGAAGGCCGCGCCCCCGGCCCCCTGCACGGGGTCGCGGAAGACGAAGTCGAGATCCCCCATGATCCGCTGCTCTTCGTAGAAGTACCGCTCGAGGCCGGTGTCGCGGAGCATCTGGACGTAGGCGAACAGCAGCTCGACGACCCGGTCGCGCTTCTCGAGGCCCTGCGCGGTGAGCGCGATGTCGACCTGCAGCAGGTCGCGGTAGCTCTGCGAGGACACCGAGGTGCCGAGCGCCACGGCGAGGCCCTCGGCCTTGAGCTGGGAGAGCAGCGATCCGGTGCCCTCGTGGCCGATCAGCGCGCCGAGCAGCCGGGCGGGCTTGGTCTCGTGGCGGTCCTGGGTGGGTGGGATCGGAAACGACAGCGTCATCTCCCGACGATCGCTCACCGGCTCCACGAAGATCTGCCTGGGCAGGGAGTCGTCGAACAGGTCGGGGGAGTACTCGGGGGTCGTCAGGTCCCGGTCGGGGACGGCCCCGAACCGCTCCCGTGCCCAGGTCTCGAGCGTGTCGAGCGGCGCCTGAGCCATCACCGCCAGGTGCATCAGCTCCGCCGAGTAGTGGGCCTCGTAGAACGCCCGCACCTCCTCGGGGGTGACGCCCGCGAGCGTCTGGGACGTGCCGGTCGAGAAGCGGTGCTGGGGGTGGTCGGCGCGCGCCTGCGACCAGAACACCCGCCGGGCCCGCCAGTCGTCGTCCTGGAGGTTCTTCGCGTGCTCCGAGTCTACGGCGCGGATCTCGCGCTCCACGAACGCGGGCGTGAACTTCGGCGCCACGAAGAACTGCGCGAACCGGTCGAGCGCTCCCTCGAAGGCGTCGTTGCGGACCTCGAAGAAGTAGTTGGTGTGCTCGTCGGCCGTGTACGCGTTGCTGTAGCCGCCGTTCTCCTGCAGGTACGTGTCGAACTCGGCCTCGTCGGGGTACTTGTCGGTCCCCAGGAAGAGCATGTGCTCGAGGTAGTGGGCCATGCCGGGGCGGCCCTCGGGGTCTTCGTGGGACCCCGCGTCGACCGAGAGCGCAGCCGAGGCCACGGGCAGCTTCGGATCCGAGACGAGCAGGATCTCGAGCCCGTTGTCGAGGACGAGCGCGCGGGTCTTCCGCGCGTCGCCCGGTCGCGGCTGATCGAGATCGACCAGGCGAGCCGGGGACCCCGCGTCGGGCGCCACCGGAGCCCGCACGCAGCTCGCGGCCCACAGCGCAGTCCACCACCACACCAGCTTCGTCATCGCGGATCTCCGGGAGGAGAGGACGACGTCACCGGTTGAGGCCGCGTCTGCCACATGAACCTATTCAGCCGCCGAGCATCGGTTGACATAAATGGCTGCGGTGTCTACAGTAGTAGGGAACCCTTTGGAGGACGTCATCCCTTCCGCCAGTACGCAGAGCACTCCCTCCCCACACAGCTTCCTCATCACTTCCGGCTCGCACCAGCACGAGATCGTCGGCCGCACGAAGGCCATCGACCGTGCCAAAGAGCTGAGCATGCGCTTCCACGGCGACGTCCGGCTCCTCCGCGACGACGAGCGTGTGACCATGACCTTCCGGCGTGGTGACCTCACGCAGTACCAGTTCGAGACCCGGCGCAAGAGTCGCACTCATGCGTAGGCGGCACGCGCGAGTCGCGCGCCCCGCCCCGAGCGGCCCCCGAGTCAATGAAGACATCCGCGTTCCCCGGGTCATCGTGTTGGATGCCGAGGGCAATCGCCTCGGCGAGTTCATGACCGGCGATGCCATCCAGATGGCGAGGGACCACGGGCTCGATCTCATCGAGGTCGCCGCCCACGAGCGCCCCCCGATCTGCAAGCTCGCAGACTGGGGCAAGATGAAGTATCAACGGCAGAAGAAGGCCCGCGCTGCCCGCGCCCGGTCCAGCTCCTCGCAGATGAAGGAGCTGAAGGTCCGCCCGAAGACGGGCGACCACGACCTCGGCGTGAAGATCCGCCGCGCGCGGGAGTTCCTCGAGAGCGGCGACCGCGTGACCATCACGGTGTGGTTCCGCGGCCGCGAGCACGCTCACCGCGACATCGGCGAGGAGCAGTGCCTGCGGGTGGCCGAGGCCGTCGAGGACGTGGCCAAGATCGAGACGCAGCCGCGCATGCAGGGCCGCCGCATGCAGATGGTGCTCTCCCCGTCTTCTTGACGGGGCTCAGTCGAGGTCGTGGAAGCTCTCCACGACCTTGTCGAGCAGGCCGAACTCGATGGCCTCCGGGGCCGTGAACCACTTGTCGCGATCCAGCGCCTGCTGGATCTCCTCGCGGTCGCGCCCGGTGGCCTCGACGTAGAGGTCCGTGATCATGTCGCGCGTCTTCAGGATCTCGTTGGCGTGAATCTCGAGGTCCGCGGCCGGCCCGTACATGCCGGTCATCGACGGCTGATGGATCAGGATGCGCGCGCGCGGCGTGGCGAAGCGGCGGCCGGGGGCGGCGCAGAGGCTCAGGATCGAGCCCATGGACGCGGCGAGGCCGGTGACCAGGGTGGTGACCGGAGACGAGATCATCTTGACCTGGTCCCACAGGGCGAAGCCTGCGTCGACCGAGCCGCCGGGGGAGTTGATCACGAAGGTGATCGGGGTGCCCGGCGCCTTGAGCTCCATGTACCAGATCTTGCGGATGGCCTCGGTCACGCTCTCGCGGCCGACCGCGTCGGTGAAGAACAGGCGCCGGTGCTCGAGCAGCGTTCCTTCGATTTCGTCGTCAAGGCGGGAGAAGGCCACGTTCGTACTCCTGGCGGTGGCAGTCGTGCATTCCCCCCTAATGACGAACGTGCCCGCGTGCCGCCAGGCTCCGGCTAGCGGACGCGCACGTGGACGACGGGGCCGCCGACCTGGGCGGGTCGCCAGAAGCCCGCCACCCACGTGTAGCCGTCGTAGTGGCCGGGCACCCAGAGGTACCCCGGGCGCGACGCGACCCGCCAGTGGCCGTCGACGTAGACCGCGCCGTTCCAGAAGCCGGGCACCCACACGTGGCCGGGATTGACGGCGACGGGCGCCCAGTAGCCCGGACGCCAGGCGCCGTGCACTGCGGTGCCGACGACCCAGCGGTAGCCGGGGCGCGCCGTGGTCGGCCGGTAGTCTCGCGTCCACGCGCGGGCGGGGGCGCGCCGCGGCGTGGACACCGCCGGGGCGCGAGGCGCGTGGGCGACCCCGACCCGGGTGTGGCCGTGGGCGCGCGCGTGCGCGGGCGGCCCTCGGCGGTGACCCGGCGGGCCGGCGAGGGCGGTCTGGGTCGTGAGCAGGGCCAGCAGCGCGGCGAGGACGAGGCGCATGAGGGGATCCTCCAGGGATGCGCGGCCTCCGACGCTCTAGCGGCCCGTCCATTCGACGCCCTGGCTCACGAACTCGTCGGACACCCGCGCCACGGTGGTGGCGACGAGGGAGAGCTCGGCGCGACCGCCCTCGACGCCGGGCAGCGAGGAGGACGCGACGAGGTACTCCTCCGTCTCGCCGCCGCCCTGGGGGAAGCCGGGCGGCCGCGTGATGTCGAGCGTGCCCGACGCCGCCTGCCAGACGACCCAGTCCTCGCCTCCTGGAGGGAGGTAGCAGGTGTTGAAGGTCGCGCGCCCCTCGCCCCCGTCCCAGCCCCCGGCTCCCGCGGGGATCCGGAGCGCGTCGTCGAGGCGGGCGTAGTACGAGCCTCGCTCCGGCGCGTCGACCGTGTGCGTGATGTGGTCGGGGTCGAAGGGCAGGTCCGCGAGGATCTGGACCGCGGCCTCGCCGCCGCCGTCGGTCGGCCCCTGGGCGTCGAGCCGCATGCGGGTGGGGACCCGCTGGGGATTCCAGCCGCGGCCCCCGTGGTGGAAGTCGATGGCGCAGGTGGCGAGCTCGACGCGGTCGGTGTCGCCCTCGGACCCAGGAACCGCACGTCGGTAGGCCCCTCGGGGTAGATCGCCAGCCGCAGAGGCCGCGCCATCAGGAACCGCCCCGGACGGTCTGCAGATAGCGCTCGACCTCGAACTGGCTGACGTGGCCGGTGTCGTTGGGGAATGCGTCTCCCTGATCCCGAGGCACCGGCTGCTGGCCCATGCAGATCTGGATTCGGTAGTCCTGAGATGCCTCGTCGGGCTCCACGAGGATGCCCGTCACGCCATCCACGATGGACTGCAGGTCGGCGGCGATCTCGGCCAGGACTCCCTCGGGCTGGTCGTGGGTCGCGGTTTCAGCCCGGATCCGATCCAGCACGCGACCCAGGTTGCGGCCATCCGGCTCGAGGTGCAGGGCCCAAGACGTGCGGTTGGGGTCGCGGATCGACGTCGGGTCGAGCTGCAGGAACCGCCAGGACGCGAGCTCGGCACGGAGCGCGTGCAGGTGGGGAAACTCGTCGGCGCTGGTGACGGTGGAAAGGGCGGTCGCGTGGGCGCGAGAGGCGGGCAGTCGGCGCGTGCGTCCGGAGCCCCCTTCCTGATGGATGCGGAACTCCCCGCCTTCGGTATGAAGGAAGTCCGAGCGGTTGGTGCGTCGGATGAACGCCTGGCGGAACGCACGGCTCGGTGGGCTTCCCCAGGGGCGCCAGCGATCCTCGGAGGCGGGGATCCTGTACGCGCGCTCCCGCTGGACCAGCAGCTCACCGACGCCGTTGCCGTCGGCCTGTGCCAGCACGACCTCGTAGCGAATTCGCGTGTTGGTGAGATCCACCGTGGCCTCGAACGGGTCCACGAGCGTCGGCGGGACGAGGACCTCGACCGCCAAGACCATCGTGGCGGAGGGGCGACCACGGGCGTCGAACGAGAACAGCTCTTCGGGACGCCCCCGGAGGTCGCGCACGGCCTCGTGCACGGGCCCCCTCGCGAGGCCGGCGAGCAGACGGAGCGCGTCGAACAGGTTGGACTTGCCGACACCGTTCGCGCCGAGCACGATCGCGTGCGGGCCGAGGTCGATGCCGAACTCGTCGTAGGACTTGAAGCCGCTGATCTCGATCCGGGTCAGCATGAGCGAGCCTTCGAGCTGGTTCTGGTCACGATGGACCTCGGATTTCACTTGGAACTCCGGCGCCTCCGCGCTCGGTCGGCCGAGATTCCAGCCCAGCAAAGCTGGGCTTTGAATCGGCCTCGGTCGCGCTCCGTCGGCGGATTCCGCGCTGACGGAAGACCTGGGAGGCTTGATGCAGGATCACACCCGTACGCCGAAGGAGAAGGCGAGGATCGTGGAGCTTCGACCCACCGAGAGCTCGGTGGCCAGGAACAAGCCCATCGCCGCGAACTCGGCCCCGAACGTGGGGACGACGGCAAAGCTCCCCTGGCCCTCGAGCGACAGGGCGAAGGCGGCGCCTCCGTAGAGCGTGACCAGCGACCGCGCGTTGGGCACGAGGTACAGCGACGCGCCGCCGCCCACCGAGATCCGGGAGAACACCTGCCCCGGGGCCGTGAACGGGTCCAGCAGCAGGTAGTTGTTGCCGAAGATGCCGAGAGACCATCGGTGATCGGCGGCGAGGCCGAAGTACCCGTACATCCGGTTGCTGATTCCGACCCCGAGCTCGCCGAGGTCGTTCGCGGCGACGACGCCGCCGAAGCCCCGACTCTTCTGCGTGACCGGGTGGGGCTCGAAGGCCGCCCGGCCCTCGGAGGGCGCGGCGGCGGCCGCGACCGATGCCGCGACGAGCAGGACGGGGCCCATCGCCCACCTCCAGCAGACGCCGAGCGTACCTCAGCGCGAGGCCCCCCTGCGGGTGCCGAATCGACGGAGCGCCACACCCACGGGTGTGCCACGCCCAACGCTTGGAGCAGCCCCATG
>CAYMSU010000282.1:0-8547 GCA_964393165.1 uncultured Enterobacteriaceae bacterium | reverse complement strand
ACATTTCGAGGAAAAGATGGGCGGCGAAACGGCCTCCATCCGGCAGACCGCAAAACCCCTGGTATCGGCGCCCACTGTCGCCGAACGAGCAGCGCCCGTCGTGCCACCCACAGTCGCCCACCCAGGTGCCGTGGTCGCCACAGTCGACCGCGGCCTTCCAGCCGGCGCTCGGGGGCCGCCGCCGCAGCTGGATGCGCGCGTCTCCGACCGCCGCTGGGCCAACGCCGCAGGCGGTGCCCTTTCCCGATAGTCGACGCGGCCGCCTCGCACTGCACCACGACGTGGTCGTGCTGCGCCGTCGTGTGGCCGTCGCAGTCGTAGTCCCAGTGCCGGCGCGGGTCGCACGCCAGGTTCCCCGTCGCCCCCGTCCCCTTCGACTGAAACGACTGGCCCTGGTGCATGAGCGGATCCTGATCACAGCAGGGGTCCTCGGCCTCCGCGGAGGCCCACTCCAGCGGTCGATCTGCCGTGGCCTCGCCTTCGTCGGCGCAGTCCGCGTCCTCGGAGCGCACGGTCTCCCGGGTGCGGTAGCCATCCCCATCCGCGTCGACAAAGCACATCTCTCGGCCGTCGCAGTCGTCGTCGACGCCATTGCCGGGCACCTCGTCCGCCCCGGGGTGAACGGATGCCTCCTGGTCGTCGCAGTCCGGCCCGCCCTGCAGGAGGTCTCGCACCCACACGCCGCCAGGATCCACCGGGCAGGGGGGCGCCCGTCCTCGCAGAGGGGCAGGCCTTCAGCGGGCGGGGAGCCAGACAACGCGACGGCGACGCCGATGCCCACGACGGCCATCGCCCCACCCCCGATCGCGATCCATCCCCACGGCAGGGCGCGCGTCGCCGGGCCGACGGGAGGCGGGGCCACCGGCTCCGGCTCCGGCTCCCGAACCTGAATGGACACATCGAGGCTCTGGCTGAAGGCGTCGTCGGGCCGCAGCACATCGGCGACGACGAGGCCCAATCGGTAGACGCCCGCGGTCACTCCGGGGGGCACTGTCACGCTGACGAGCACCCGGGTCGCCTCCGCGGGCAGGAGTACGCGCAGTGGATCATGGGCCAGCAGCCATGCACTCTCGGCGGGGGGGCGAGCCACGGCGACGATCCGAACCTCGACGGGCGTGGTCTGCCGACTCGTGACCGTGAACGCGAGCAGGGTAGACGTGCCTGGCTCGAGGACATGCGCCTCGTGCGGGATCACAATCTCGAATGGATCGTCCATGAAGCCTCCGCGAGGCCACCATAGAGCGCCCGTTGCCGAATGCCGGGGCGACCGGGCCGCGCATGGGCGCTGCCGACGCGACGGGACCGCGCAGGTCCTCCCGCGGCCATGAGGCCGGGTGTCCTTGGGGATCGGCGGCGACACTGCGCCCGCGTCGCGGCGCGCGGACCCCTTCGGGGCCGCGTCTGCCGCGGAGCGCGGCGGTTGCCGGCGCCTCGCGGCGTCGACCCCCTCCGCAGGGGGAGGCATGTGCCCTCGGTTCAGACACCGGCCGAGGCATGTCGGGTCGAGTCAGACAGATCCGGCCAGAAGGCGGGCGGCGGCACCCGGTCCCCCCGCGATGACCTGGGTTCGCCCGTGAGCCGGGCGCGCGGTTGTCCAGTTGAGGGTGGGATGCCTCCGCGACCGTCTGATTCGACCCCGGATGCCTCCGCGCCGACGCTGGGCGGGACCTGCGGACCCGCGGCGCACCCCGTGGGGGCCGCGGGCTCACGCCGGGCGCCAGTACACCCCGCGCTCCCGCTGCATCAGCCCCGCGCACACCAGCTCGCGCCGCAGCGTGGCGCTGTCCCAGTGGTGCTGCTGGATGCGCCGGTTCACCTCCGCCTCCGGGTACGCCTCCCCCGGCGCGAAGTCCTCGACCAGCCACGCCAGGATCACCGAGCGCTTCTTCCGACTCGCCGGGATCTTCTCGAGCTCCCCCGACTCGCTCACGTAGGTGCGGAGCACCTTCGTGCGCCACGCATCCGGCGAGGCATCCTGCGCCAGCGACGCCCGCTCCCCCGGGCTCAGCACCCGCCGCGCCAGCGACTCCAGCAGCGCCGGCTCGAGCTGGTAGACCCGCGCCGTGCCCTCCGTGCGGTGCGACACGAGGCCCAGCTCCCGCAGCAGCCCCAGATGGTGCGACACCGTCGCATCGGTCAGCCCGAGCGCCGCCGCCAGCTCCCCCACCCGCGCATCTCCCTGCGCCAGCAACCCCACCAGCTTCAGCCGGCTCTCGTGCGCCAGCGCCTTGAAGAACTGCAAGACCGTCCCGAACTCGTCCTCCGTCACGACGCCTCCTTCGAGCGTCGTCTAATTCGACCGCTATCGAAGGACAAGCCCGGTGACACTTTCCGGGGGCTGCGGTTTCCCAGTGCCGAAGGAGGCCTCATGAGTACCCCCCGCGCGCTGCTGGCCCTCGTCGCCGGCGCCTGTACGTTCCCCCAGGAGATCCTGCACGAGACCACCGTCACGCTGGACGTCGCCGACGAGAGCACCCTCGACCTGTACACCGAGGGCGGCGAGCTCGAGATCGTCGGCGAGCCCGACCGCGACCGGATCGAGATGCAGGTCACGCTCGTGCGGTGGTCGGCGGGCCTCGGGGCGGTCACGTCCGATGCCGCCGCCATCGACGCGCTCGTGGCGGAGCTGTCCACCGACGGCGAGACCGTGCGGGCCGACGCGTTCGTCGACGTTCGGGACGCCTCGCGCTTCCACACCGACGTCGTGCTCCGCGTGCCCGAGGCGCTCGCCCTGATCGTCGACGACGCCAGCGGCGATGCCTCCGTGGCCCAGGTCGCCAGCCTCGACCTCGAGGACGGCTCCGGCGACCTGCAGGTGCGCGACGTGCCGGGCTGGGTCCACATCCGCGACGGCTCCGGCGAGATCGACCTCGAGCGCGTGGGTCCGCTGCAGATCACCGACGGGAGCGGCGACCTGTGGGCCCACGACGTCGGCGGCGACGTCGTGATCGACGACGACTCGGGGGAGCTGACCCTCACCGAGGTGGCCGGCACCGTCGACGTCCGCGACCACAGCGGCGACATCACCATCGAGGGGGCGCGCGACACCACCGTCGTGGACGACAGCGGCGAGATCCTCGTGGCCGACATCGACGGAGACGTCGACATCCGCGACGACTCCGGTGACATCGTGGTCCGCGACGTGACCGGCACCGTCACGGTCCGCGACGGATCAGGAGACATCCGCGCGAGCGACGTGGGCGACCTCGACGTGGTGGCCGACGGCTCGGGAGAGGTCCACCACCGCTGAGGCGGGCCGTGGGCCCGCCCCGGCTGCCGACGGCCCCCCGGCCCCCCTCGGTCCGTCGCGAAGCGCGGGCCGAGCGCGAGGTGCAGCGCCACTCCAGTCTCCTGCCTCAGTCTCCGCGCGCGACGAAGCGAAGACCGTGCGGAGCGGTGGGGCGCTGCTCGGGCTCGCGATGATCCCAGCGCACGGGGAGGCCCCCGAGCGCGAGCCCCCGACCGTCGCCCCGAGACCTCGACGGGAACCCCGACGGCCCAGTGGTCGATGCCGCAGCCCGCGTCGGTGCGCACGTAGTGCTCGACGACGGAGGGGGCCTCGATGACGAGCAGGATCTGCTCCACGACGTGGTCGAAGGCCCCCGGCGGCGCTCCTTCCGCGGGGTGCAGCGCGCCGACGTAGCGAGCGCGGACGGTGGGGTCGGCGCAGTCGGGGCGCGCGTGGAGCAACGCGTCGGCGACGAGCCGGCGGTCTTCGACCTGCACGGACGCGATCAGCCCGTGGCGCCCTCCCTTGCCGAAGGGCGCACACCCGGTCTGCCAGGATCCGTCGGGGAGCGCGGAAGGGGCGGCGCTCCGACACCCCACCGCGCCGCCGAGCACCCCGAAGAGAACCAGCCCCGTCATCACCCCTCCCCGCTCCCCACATGGGGGTCGCTCATTCTGCACCGAATCTGCACGGCACCGCCCGAAGGGGCCCGCGACACCCCGCCTACCTGGGGACGTGGGAGGTTCGATGGGACTGCTGGTGGCGCTGGTGGGGATGGGCGTGGTCGTGGCGGCGGCCGCGATGGCGGTGATGGCGATGGCCGGGGCGGAGACCCGCGCGCGGCTGAAGGACGGCTGGCACACGCTGAGCCGCAGTGTGCCGGGCCGGCTCGCGCTGGTCGTGCTGACGGGCCTCGTGCTGATGGCCCCGCTGCAGATGGTCGACGAGCTTCGGCAGGAGCGGGGCTACCGACTGCAGGACGTGCAGGCCGAGCTCGGCGAGCAGTGGGGGACGGCCCAGACGGTGACCGGGCCGCTGCTGTGGGTCCCGGTCGTGGAGCGATGGACGGAGCGGATCCAGAAGACCACGGACGACGGCCGGGTCGTGGTCACCGAGGCCGCGCGGGAGGCCCGCCTCGAGTTCGTGGTCCTGCCGGAGACGCTCGCAGTGGACGGCGCGCTCGCGCCGCGCGCGCTGCACCGGGGGCTGTACGACGTGCTCGTCTACGACGCCGGG
Organism: uncultured Enterobacteriaceae bacterium; assembly: GCA_964393165.1. Lineage (GTDB taxonomy): Bacteria > Myxococcota_A > UBA796 > UBA796 > DRPG01. The sequence continues at coordinate 4,082 of CAYMSU010000282.1, read as the reverse complement.
GTCACGCTCGACACGACGTTCCGGCGCCCGGCGTTCCCGGCCCCCGCCGGCCGCACGCGGGAGCCGCAGTGGGCCGAGGCCCGGCTGTTCGTGGGCCTGAGCGATCTGTCGGCGGTCTCGTCGGTCGACGACGTGCGCTGGCAGGGCGCCGAGCTCCGGCCGCACTCGGGCTCGCTGGCCGACCAGGGCCAGCGCTTCGGGATCCTGGGAGAGCTGCCGGGGTTCGTGGGCGACGAGGCCACAGCCTCGGTCACCCTGAAGCTGCGGGGCATGGGCGCGCTGCACGCGGCCGCGCTCGGCGAGACGTCGGCGATCACGCTCGCGGGCGACTGGCCCTCGCCGAGCTTCGGCGGCTTCACGCTCCCCGCGGAGCGCGAGGTGTCGGACCAGGGGTTCACCGGTCGGTGGTCGGTCCCCGGGGTGGCCCGGCCCACGCCCCAGGTGCTCGAGGCCACCGCCGGCGCCCTGCACCCGCTGTGGGCCCACCACGTGGGGGTCACCCTGGTGGAGCCGGCGAGCCCCTACGCCTCCGTCGAGCGCGCGATCACCTACGGCCTGCTGGTCATCGCGCTGTGCCTGCTGACGTTCCTGGTGCTCGAGCACGGGATGAAGCTGCAGCTGCACCCTGTGCAGTGGCTGGTGAACGGCCTCGCGCTGGTGGTGTTCTACCTGATCCTGCTCGCGGCCTCGGAGCATGCCGGCTTCCACCTGGCCTACGCGGGGGCGTCGCTCGTGACCGGCGGGCTGGTGGCGGCCTACACCTACAGCGCCACCAGGGCCTGGCGGGCGAGCGCCATGGTGTTCGGCACGCTGTCGGTGCTCTACGCGGCGCTCTACGCGATGCTCCGGTCCGAGGACTACAGCCTGCTCACGGGCACGGCCCTGGTGGTGGGCGCGCTCGTGGGCGTGATGTGGGTCACCCGGCGCCTCGCGGGAGAGCCGGAGGAGCCCGCGGACGGGACCGTCGCCCACGTGTGAGCGGCGATCAGGGCGTGACCTCGCAGCCCTCGAGATCGTCGCAGGTCAAGCTCACCGTCTGGTTCGTGAAGTCGTAGTAGGACTGGCCCGACAGCGGGCTGTCGTTGTCGGTCTGGGCCATCACGTCGTTGGGGACGTAGCCGCTCGACAGCTCGAGGTTCAGCTGGGTGTTGTCGTCGAAGAAGACGTCGGTGAGCACCGCCTGCGAGGAGCCGACCCCGCTCCCGAGCCCGAGCGAGCCCACAAACAGGGCGCCCCCGGCGTACTCCGAGCGGTTGCCGACGAACGAGCCGCCCTCCATGGTGAAGGTGGCGTCGGGGCCGACGGCGACCGCGCCGCCGGCGGAGATCTCCTCGATCGCGCCTCGGTTGTCCTCGAACGTGCAGTTCGTGCAGGTGACCGAGGCCTCGCGGAACGAGGGCACGGTCGCGAGGCGGTTGATCGACAGGGCCCCGCCGAACAGCGCGGACTCGGCGTCGGCGAACCGCGTGTCGGAGATCACGGCGGACGCCCCCTCGACGAACATCAGCCCCCCGAACAGCGCGCGCGGCCCCCCCTCGAGGTCGGCGTCGCGCAGGGTGAGCGCGCACCCGTCTTCGACAGACACGGCGCCCCCGAACTGCCCGTCGCCCCCGGTCACCACGATGTCCTCGGCGGTCACCGACGCGCTCGAGGTGCAGCGCAGGGCCGCCCCCACGAGCCGGTCCGACTCGCGGTGGGCGCTGTTCTGCAGCGTGAGGCCGGTCACGTCGACGTCGACGCCGGCGTCGACCCAGATCCCGGGGAACGTGTCGAGGCCGTCGAGGACGGTCTCCTCTGAGCCGCCCACGCCGACGATCGACAGGTTGGCCTCGGGCACGATGGTCGCGTAGTACGTGCCCGGGCACAGGTAGAGCGTGCCGCGAGACTCCACCCGCACGGTGGCCCAGGTCCCGTTCGTGTACGCCTCGTCGGGATCTGGCGCGGTGGTCGCGAAGATGCCGCTCAGGTCCTGCACGTTGCCGCGGTTGGACACGTACGCGACCCCGCTCTCCACGGTGTCTGCGTCGCAGTCGTTGTCGCCGCCGTCGCAGTACTCGGGCAGGCCCGGGTTGCGCGCGGGATCCTCGTCGTCGCAGTCGGTCGCGTCGGCGACGTAGCCCTCGGGCGGCTCGCAGCTGGTGACGGACTCCCCCTTGGCGTCCCCGAAGCCGTCCCCGTCGGCATCGGGGAACAGCTCCTGGCGCTCCGGGGCGAAGAGGTCGGCATCGTCGTCGTCGACGTCTCCGTTGCAGTTGTTGTCGATCCCGTCGCAGGCTCGGAGGGCGTGGCTGCGCGCCGGGAGCGAGGCGCATACCTGGTTCCGCGACGACAACGAAGACATCCTGGCCTTCTTCGCCGACCACCGCCTGGAGTAGCTCCGGGGTAACGGCGGGCCGGCGCCGGCGGATTACGGAGCCGCGGCACAGGAGGCGAGCATGATCTGGTGGACCCTGACCCTGGTGATGGGGTGCAGCACGAGCGCCACGCGCGAGGCGCCGGCGCCCGCGCCCGCGGCTGCACCCGCGCCCACGCCCGAGGCGACAGCCGCCGGCGCCGACGCCGAGGGGGCCGAGGGCGGCCAGACCTTCGCCCAGGGCGTGGCCGCGCTGTGCAGCGCCTGGCAGACCTGCCCGAACTGCCAGGGCGAGGAGGCCGCGCGGGCGGCGTTCAACCTGAACCGCCACATCGAGAAGGTGGTGACGCACCGCGACGTCCTGAAGGTGTTCTACGGCTGGGGCGCGCAGAGCCGCGAGGCGCGGGGCGAGAGCCTGAAGGCCGCGGTCGACCGGGCCGAGCTCGCGGACTGCGCCCTGATGGCGATGTTCGAGAACCCCGTGCCCGCCACGGCGACGTCGCCGGCGCAGTGAGCCCCGGGGGGCCGGAGCCCCTCACAGCCAGCTCGTCAGCTCCCCCTGCAGCGCGTCGAGGAACGCCTCGACCAGCGGGGACTGCCGGTTGGCCGGCGGCATCACCGCGTGGACCGGCAGCGGCTCGAACGTCCAGCCCGGCAGGACCTCGACGAGCCCCCGTGCGCGGCCCGGTCGGCGACGTCGAGCAAGCTGCGGGCGTGCGGATAGAACCGACGGCCGGCGTCCGTCGGGGCCACGGCCCGCGTGCTCCGGGTCAGCAGCGGGGTGCCGAGCCCGTCCTCGAGGCGCTGGACCTGGCGGCTCACCTGCTTGGTGGTGCGGCCGAGGACCCGCCCGGCCGCGGTGAACCCCCGGGAGTCGACCACCTGGACGAACGCCTCCACGTCCTCCAGGCTCAGCGACGCCCTCGCCATCATGCCCCTCGGCGACACAGTCCGTGGCGGATTCTCCCACAGTTGGACACGCGGCCGCGACCTATGGAGCGGACGGGTCGCCTGGAGGATCTCTTGCGAACGTTCATCATGCTGACGACAACAACACCCTGTCTGGCGAGGACTACTGGAAGTCGGGCTTGTTCCGCTCGATGATGACGCCTCTTCCCGACCGCCGCACGGGCCTGACCTACGCCTTCGTGCCGGGCACCGGGTTCACGGGAGAGGGCGAGATCACGACCGGCAAGCACACCGGCGAGCGGTTCGGGGTGGACGGCACGCCGGGTCCCGACTCCTACCTCGTCAAGGACGGGCGCAAGCGACACAAGGGCGGGCTCGCCGCCAGGATCTACGCCCCGAGCGTGCAGTACTTCACGGAGTTCTCCTTCCGGATCCGGGAGGCGAGCCGCGTGGGCTACGTCGACGACGCCCAGTGGAACGGGCGCCGCTACCACCGGGTGCTCGCGACGTGGGGCGACGTGCGGGCGCACATGAAGCACGACCAGTACCTGGTCTACGTCAACGCCGAGAGCAAGCTCATCGACCTCGTGCGCTATACGATCCGGACCGCGGGCCCGCCCATGGCGAGCGCCATCGCCTTCACCGACGTCCGCGACGTCGGCGGCATGAAGCTCGCCTTCGACGTCCAGGTCGGGTTCTTCTCCGACGACGGGCTTCGCACGATCCACCACCTGGACGTCGACGAGATCGTCGCCGCGCGGTGACCGAGGGAGGGAGCATGGGGCGCAAGCGCACGCGGTTCGACTGGTCGGCGGATCCC
>CAYMSU010000281.1:6307-8564 GCA_964393165.1 uncultured Enterobacteriaceae bacterium | reverse complement strand
ACCCAACCGCTGGTCGTGACCTTGCAGTACGAAGCCGACGATCTCTTTATCCAGGCACCGGTGCTGTCCGACAACCTGCTGGCGTACCGGCGGGGCGAAGCCCTGGTCGCGGAGTACGACGGCTACGCCAGCTGCCCCCTGGTCACCGGCTACGGTCGGCTGATCCTGGCCGAGTTCGGCTACGACGGCAAGATCATGGAGACGCTGCCGTTCGATCAGTCGAAGGAGCGCTTCAGCCTGTGGGCGATCAAGGCCCACGCTCTGCCGCGCATGTACTGGCACGGGATGCTGCGCGGCCGCTGGTGAGCAGGCGGGCGGCCGGGCCTCACTCCGAGGCCAGGGGCGCCCCCGCCTCCCCCGCCGCCGGCAGCTCCGAGGAAGCCGTCAGGCGCTGGTCCACGAAGTGCCACAGGTACATCCCGCACGCCATGCTCACCACGAAGACGACCGGCGCCGTCGCGCCGGTGCCCGCGCCCACGATGGCGGGGCCGGGGCAGTAGCCGCCGAGGGCCCAGCCCACGCCGAACAGCCCGCCGCCGATGACCAGGCGGGCGTCGATGTCGGACAACGCCGGGACGTAGAACGTGCCCCCCAGCACGGGGCCCGGCTGCGCCATGATCAGGCGGTAGGCCACCGCGTGGACGGCGACTGCGCCGCCCATCACGAACGCCAGCGACGGGTCCCACCCGCTCGCCAGGTCGAGGAAGTCGATGACCTTGTCGGGCATCGTCATGCCGCCGACGACCAGGCCGATCCCGAACACCACGCCGGTGAGGGCGCCTACGAGCACGCGGGGGCTCACAGCACCCCTCCCGCGAAGACCTGCACGAGCGTGGCGACCACTAACCCGGTGCCCATGAAGGCGACGACCGCCGCCAGCGAGCGGGAGCGCCCCCGACTGAGCCCGCACACGCCGTGACCGCTCGTGCAGCCGCTCCCCATACGCACGCCAAAGCCGACCACGAGCCCGGCGACCGCCGTGGTGCCCAGCGAGCGAGTCGCCGTCGGCGCCACCGCCTCGGGGGCGACGAACGAGGCCACCAGGCCCACGCCGAGCAGGCCGAGCACGAAGGCCGCCCGCCAGTCCTGGCCCTCGGGCACGAGCCGGATGAGGTTGTCGAAGATGCCGCTGATGCCCGCGCCCTTTCCGCTGAGCCAGAGCAGCAGCGACGCCGCGAGGCCGATCAGCGCTCCGCCCGCGAGGGCCGACACCGGAGTGAAAGAGTCCATCCCGTTCTCCGCGTTCGAGTGACGACGACACCCCTGCGAGCGCCGTGCCAGCACGCACCGGCTCTCGTGCCATCGGCGCGAGGCTGTCGCGCGGCCGTCACTCGATCGAGATGCGCTCCGCGGCGCGCACGAACAGCACGCTGGGGAGCTCCGGGTGCGCCACGAGCTGGGCCTCGTGCCCGGCCAGCGTGGGCCCGTCGAGCCCCAGCAGGAGCAGGTCGGCTCCCGCCTCGGGTGCCGCCCCCGCGGGCACGAAGCGGATGTTCTCCTGCCGGATCGGGAGCCGCCCCTCCGTGAGCGTGCGCACGATGCGCTCCCGCTCGACCTCGTGCCCCTCCTCCGGGAACGCCACGGACACCGACACGTGCGCCTTGCGCCACGTCGGGTGGCCCACCAGGATGAACGCGAGCAGCACCATCAGCGCGGCATTGTCGCCGTCGCGCTCGTCGATCCAGACGTGGAGGTGCCGGCGGCGGCCGAAGGCGGCGCGCTCGTCGTCGGCCGAGCGCCGGAGCAGGAGCAGGCTCTTGCCCGTCGCGGCGCCGAAGCGCGCCTCGTCGAGCAGCTCGCGAAGGTCCGCGGGCCCCGCGTCGGGGGCGAAGTCGAAGAGGACGGTGTTCGGGCTCGCGCCCGTCCCGCCGGGGAGCTGCAGCGCGTGTGCCAGGGCATCCTCGCGCGACGGGCTCACCACCGTCTCGGCGAACACCCCGGGGGACTCGACCTCACACAGGTCGACGAGATCGGGGCGCAGGCGCTGGCTCTCGGCGTAGCTCGCGCGGTCGAGCGGCCTCACGAGGTGGTGCAGGTACGTGCCGAAGCCGTACCGCGAGCTGAGCCAGCCGAGGAGCAGGATGACGTCGTGAGGGGCCTCGAAGGTGTCGGTGCGCACGGTCACGATCGACGGTCGCCAGTCGCGGCCGTCGGCGGGGCCGTCGGTGGCGGCCTGCTGCAAGCGGATCCGCAGGCGCCGGGAGAGTTGGGCCATGACCGCCCGGAGCAGGGCGGCGAGGCCGCGATCCTGACTGGC
>CAYMSU010000281.1:0-6207 GCA_964393165.1 uncultured Enterobacteriaceae bacterium | reverse complement strand
TGCCGGCCTGGCTGCCGGCCTGGCTGCCGGCCTGGCTGCCGGCCTGGCTGCCGGCCTGGCTGCCGGCGTGTAGGCCGTGAGCGTGTAGAAGCCGGCCATCGCCAGCAGCGAGACCGCGGCGTAGACCGGATCCATCTGGAACATCAGGAACAGGCACATGCCCGCCCCGATCGCCGAGATCCACCAGCGCGAGCGGAACGTGGGACGGTAGCTCGGGTTGCCGCCGAAGTGCTCGAGCAGGCTGATCGAGCACAGCGCGCCGTAGGTCACCATGAAGAACATCGAGATGAGGCGGGCGACGAAGTCGACGTCGCCGAGCGCCACCATCGCGCCCACGATCCCCGCGGTGAGCAGGGTGGCCGCCCGAGGCTCCTCCTCCGCGCCGTGGCCCGAGCCGAGCCACCGGTTGACGGAGCGTGGGTAGAACAGCGCGTCGCGCGCGAGCGCCTGGAGCGTGCGGGGGGCCACCAGCAGCGAGCCGATGGCCGACGACAGCGTGGCGCAGGCGAGCCCGATCGGGATGATCGGCCCCCAGAGCGCGACCCGCGTCATCACCAGATCGTCGTTCGCCAGGGCGTCGACCGAGGCCGAGGTCGAGAACTTCCAGATCAACGCCAGGTACACCACCATGCCCGACAGCGTGGCGGCGAGCGTGCCCCGTGGAATCGACACGCGCGGCTGGGCCAGATCCCCGGACAGCCCGACCCCCTGGGTCATCCCGGTGAACGCGGGGAACACGATCGCGAAGGTCAGGAAGAACGGGTCGTGGCCGTCGACCCGCGCGAGCCAGTCCACACGCCCGTTCGCCGCCTCGGTCGGGGCGCCCGCGAAGAACATCCCGAGCGAGACCACGAGCACCGCGAACACGACGTAGAGCGCCCGGACTCCCAGCGAGGCGCCGTTGACCCACATGAGGAGCACGAGCCCGGCGGCGAGCGGCAGCGAGACCATCCGGGGGTCGAAGGGCACGCCAAGGGTGGACTCGACGAGGGGGGCCAGGGGGCGGAACGCCTCGGCGAACGCCACGCAGTAGAACGCGACGCTGATCGCCTGCGACAGGAACAGCGCGACCCCGATGGCGCCCCCGATCCGAAGGCCGAACGAGCGCGAGATGATGAAGTACTCGCCACCGCCCTCGACGCGCCGGTTGGTCGCGATCTCGCTGATCGCGAGCGCCGTGGGGATCGTGACGAGGTGCCCGATCACCACGATCAGCGCGGCCCCGAGCGGGCTCGCGTGGCCCACCGCGTAGCCGAACCGGAGGAACAACACCGCGCCCAGGATCGTGCTGATCCCGGCGAGGAACACCGGCATGCTGCCGAAGCCGTGCCCTCGCCGCGCGCCGGCCGTCGAGGCTGTGGACATCGACGCGGTCTACTTCTTCGGCTTCTTGTCGCGCCCGCCGATCATCCACCGCAGGCCCGTGTGGGCCCCGAACTGCTCGCGGCCGTCGAAGTTGACCTGGCCGTAGATCCCGAGCCCGAGCACCGGCACCTTGGCCGCGACGCCCACGAAGATGCGCTGGGACGCAGGCCCCGCGTCGCCGTCGGACGACAGCGCCACCGACGCCTCGCCGATCCGCGTCTCGTTGCCGTCGGCGGTCGCGACGATGTCGCCCGACAGCTCGGCCTCGGCCGTGGCCGCCGCAGTGACCCCGTCGAACGCGACGCCGCCGAACACGCTCGCGATGTCGAGCACCGTGATGGCCGAGGACAGCTCGAGCGGGACGGTCACCGACCGCGAGCGCAGCAGGTAGTCGCCCTGCCCTCGCCACTCGAGGTCGACGCCCTGGACCTGCCCGGCCAGCGGCAGCTCCTGCCGCAGGTTCAGGCGGTACGAGGCCTGCGCGAAGCCGGCGGTGACCGACAGGCCCTCCCATCGGAGCACCGCGAGGTTCGCGGGGCCGAGCACGCGCAGCTGCGCGTGCAGGCCGAGGTTTCGGATCTGGCCGCGGATCGGTTGGTTCGACGGTGCGTTCGCGTACATGAAGTTCCCGAACACGACCAGGCGCTTCAGGAACTTGGACCCCGAGAGCATGCCGACGTTCACGCCGCCCATCACCGTGAACTGGGCCGCGTAGCCCTCCGGCGGCACGACGTCGTCGGAGCCCCGGATCAGCTCACCGGGGTTGAGCCCCGAGGTCGCCGCGCCGACCCCGACCCCGACCAGGACCGCCTTCGGGTGGTTCACGTAGTCGACCCCCATGCCCCGCGACGCGAAGGAGGCCGCCGATGCCATCTCGTCGAGGTAGGAGTCGAGGTCGAACAGCTGCAGGTCGTCGTCGAACGCCGAGTCGATCTCGGCCTGCACCGCATCCGCCGACAACCCCACGGACTTCGCCGCCTTGTCGTCGATGTCGAAGCTGACGGTCTGCGCGTGGGCCGACGGGCTGGTCAGCGCGAGGACGAGGGCGAGCATGAGGCCTCCGGGATCATGGGTCGGGGGCATTCTGACACCTCGCACACCAGTAGGTGACCCTCGGGAGGTCTCGCCCGTGGGTGCGGCTGCTCACCGGCGTTCCACAGCGCAGGCAGGCCCGCCCCGCACGACCGTAGACCCACAGCGCGGGGCGCCCCCGGCCGAGCCCGGTGGTGTTGCGCGGAAGCGGAGTGAGGTTGCGGCGCATCAGCACCTCGGCGCGCGTGTAGAGCGCCTGCCAGAGCTCCTCGGGGATCGCCTCGGGCGGGGTGAACGGATCGAGCCGCTGGAGGAACAGGACTTCGCTCTTGTAGACGTTGCCGATCCCACAGGCGACCTGCTGGTCCAGCAGCACCTCGCCCACCGTCGGCCAGGCGGGGTCCGTGCGCGTGCGGGCGCGGGCCGCCGCGACCTCGGCGTCGAAGCCCGACCCGAGCAGATCTGGGCCGAGGTGCGCGAGCACCGGGTGCACGCGCCGCTCGCGGGTCCGAAACCGCTCCAGGGTGGGCGCCCGCGTACACAGCAGCACGTGCGCGGCCGTGTCGAGGCGCAGCGAGACCTGCCCGGGCGAGATCCGGGGCTCCGCCCCTGCGCCCAGCGCGCGCCAGCGACCCTTCATTCCCAGGTGGATCCGCAGCGTGGTGCCGTCGTCGACCTCCAGCAGCAGGTGCTTTCCGATGGGCTCGACCGCGTGTACGGTGTGCCCGGCGAGCCCGACGACCCGCCCGGGCCAGCGGCTCGCCGCGGCCACGATCGAGGCGCCGACGAGGAGCGGCCGCAGCGACTGCGCATGCACGTAGACCGTGTCGCCCTCGGGCATCAGGCGCGGGCGAGCGCCCGGACCGAGGCCAGTCGCTCCGCCACCGACACCGGCTCGCCCCCGACCACCGTGACGTGGCCGAGCTTGCGGCCGGGGCGGGGCGCCTTGTCGTACAGGTGCACCCGAGCCCCCGGCACGGCGAGGAGCGCGTCGAGCTCGGGCACCTCGTGGAGCAGGTTGACGCAACCACAGGGAACGAGCAGCTCGGTGGAGCCGAGCGGCCACCCCAGCACCGCGCGGAGGTGGTTCTCGAACTGCGACGTGGCCGCCCCCTCGATGGTCCAGTGCCCGGAGTTGTGCACGCGAGGCGCCATCTCGTTTGCGAGGAGCTCGGTGCCGACCTGGAACAGCTCCACCGCCACGACTCCGACGTACTCGAGCGCCTGGAGCAGGTGGCGCGCGATCTCGCCCGCGGCTCGCTCGACGGACACGGACAGCTCGGGCGCAGGCGCCCGCGACCACCAGAGGATCCCGCGATGGTGGTGGTTCTCGACGATGGGCCAGACCCTGACCTCGCCTCGCTGATCGCGCACCGCGAGGACGGACAGCTCGCGGTCGAACGGCACCACGCCCTCGAGCACACAGGGCACCCGGCCGAGCGCCTCGAAGGCGGTCTGGAGCTGCGCTCGCTCCTCCACTCGCCGCTGGCCCTTGCCGTCGTAGCCCTCCCGGCGCGTCTTCAGGATCGCCGGGAGACCTACGGCGCGGATCGCCGGCTCCAGGTCGGCTTCGCCCGAGACGGGATGAAACGGGGCCGTACCGACCCCCTGCGACCGGAAGAACCGCTTCTCGACCAGCCGATCCTGGGCGGTCTCGAGCGCCACCGGCCCAGGGTACACCTCGACCCCTCGGGCGAGGAGCTGGTCGACGGCCGCTCGCGGCACGTTCTCGAACTCGTACGTGATCGCCGCAGCGCCCTCCGAGATCCGCCGCAGGCCCTCGGGATCCGCGTAGTCCGCGGCGACGACCTCGCCGACGATCCCCGCGCTCGGCGACGCGGCAGGCTCGAGGAACCGCGCACGCACGCCCAGGCGCTGCCCTGCCTCGCCGAGCATGCGGCCGAGCTGACCTCCTCCGATGATGCCGAGCCGGGTCACGCCGAGTCACCCGGCGCCGTCTCCGGGGACGACGCGGGGTCGGGATCTGCCAGCACCGCGTCGGTCTGCGCCTGCCGGTACCCCGCGAGGGCCACCGCGACGGGCCCGAGCGGCTCCATGGCCGCGATCATGGCGGCGGCGAACAGCGCCGCGTTGGTGGCCCCCGCGCGGCCGATCGCGAAGGTCGCGACCGGCACCCCGGCCGGCATCTGGACGATCGACAGCAGCGAGTCGAGGCCTGACAGCGCCTTGCTCTGGACGGGCACGCCGAGCACCGGGACAGCGGTCTTCGCCGCGAGCATGCCCGGCAGGTGGGCCGCGCCGCCCGCGCCCGCGATGATCGCCACGAGCCCGCGCCCCGACGCCTTCTCGGCGTAGGCGAACAGCCGATCCGGCGTGCGGTGGGCGCTGACCACCTCGGCCTCGCAGGGCACGCCGAGGGCGCGCAGCGTGTCATCGGCAGCGGACATCGTGGGCCAGTCCGAGCGGCTGCCCATCACGAGGCCGACCTTGGCAGCCATCCGGTCTCCGTGGGAAACGAAGCCCGGGGGGTATCCCGGGCTCGCCCGATATCGCAAGCGGGCGAGCCGCCGCTCACCCGCGGACGCGCTCGAGACGCCCCGCCCCCACGGCGAACCCCGCCGCTACGAACGACTCGCGGTGACCGCTCTCGGCGGCCGGCGCCCCGTCGATCTTGTCGACGCGCACGGTTCGCCAGCGGTCTCCCTGCCGCGCGACCCACGCCTCGATCGCCTGCTGCAGCACGCCGGGCTCCTCGGCGCCGGCGAACGTCACCCACTGCCGCTCGCCCTTCTCGACGTAGACGATCGGCACCCCTCCGACGAGCACCAGCGCGGCGCCGGCGACGCGGCGCGGGCGCCCCCCGCCCGCGTCGGGCCACGACAGCAGGCTGCCCCAGGGATTCGCCGGATCCGCGGCGTCGATCACGAGGACCTCGGGCTCGTCCTGCCGGGACGCCCGGAGCCGGTCCACCGCTCCGGGTACCGCGAACTGCGCCCCCTGGAGCCCGTCGACGAACCATCCGCGCCGGGCGCGGCCCGCGTCCTCCATCTCCCGGAGCACCGGGTACACCGCCGAGAAGCCGCCCGGCAGCCCGTCGGCCTTGGCCGCGCCGGAGCAGGCCACCCCGTACCGCTCGAGGAGCATGGCCGCGCGGGCGTGCGCCCGCTCCGTGCCCGAGGGCAGGGTCTCGCTCGGGCCGAACAGCTCCGCGACGGTCGACCAGCGGCCCCCCGCGACCACCCGGGCGGCGCCCCGCCGCCGCTTGCGGCTGCGCAGCGTGCGCAGGGGCCCGAACGTGTCGTTGGTCACGAGGCCCGCCCACACGAGGTCCCACAGCGCCGCCGTGAGCTCGTCGCTCGACACGTCGGGCGCCGCGCGCTGAAGGCCCACCGTGAACGACGCTCCCCGCTGCTCCAGGTGGTCGAGCAGGGCCTTCACCACTTCGATGTTCTCGCGCTCGCTGTTGCCCCCGATGTTGTAGACCTCGCCACTGGACCCGTGCCGCATCACGACGTCGACGGCGGCACAGTGATCGCGCACGTGGAGCCAATCGCGAACGTTGCGGCCGTCGCCGTAGACGGGCAGGGACTTTTCCTCGAGGGCATTGCCGATCATGAGCGGGATCAGCTTCTCGGGGAACTGGTAGGGTCCGTAGTTGTTGCTGCACCGCGTGGTCAACACATCTAGGCCGAAGGTGTGGTGGTAGGCCCTACACAGCAGGTCACTGGAGGCCTTGCTCGCCGAGTAGGGACTGTTCGGCGCCAGCGGGGTCTCCTCGGTGAAGGCTCCCTCGTCGCCCAGGCTGCCGTAGACCTCGTCCGTGCTCACCATCACGAATCGGGCCCCACC
>CAYMSU010000280.1:0-8607 GCA_964393165.1 uncultured Enterobacteriaceae bacterium | reverse complement strand
CGACTGATGCTCGGTTCCCTGTTTGCGCTCGGCCTCGCCGCGTGCGCGGCCAAGACGGCCCCCGCGCCGGCTGCGGCTACGCCTGCCGCGGGCGCGACGCCGGCGGCCGCCGAGCAGACGCGCCGGCCGTTCGCGCCCACGCTGGACGGCCAGCGCATTCGGCGCGGCATCGCCTACGGTCCATTCCGCGAAGGCCAGGCACCGGGAGGCCCGCTCCCGACGGCCGCGCAGATCGAGGAGGATCTGCGGATCGTCGCCGACCGGTGGCCGATGATCCGCGTCTACGCGAGTGAAGCTCCGACCGAGCAGATCCTCGAGACGATCCGGAGTCACGACCTGCCGGTGCGCGTGGTCGTCGGGGCCTGGATCGATCCGGACGACACCGAGGCGAACGCCCGGGAGGTCGAAGCACTCATCCGGCTGGCCAACGCCTACCCCGAGGTGGTGGTCGGGGTGAACGTAGGCAACGAGACCCAGGTGTCGTGGTCGGCCCACCGCAGCGACCGCGAGATGCTGATCGAGCACCTGCGAACGGTCCGGTCCCGCGTCTCGCAGCCGGTGGCCACCTCCGACGACTACAACTTCTGGAACAAGCCGGAGAGCCAGGCGGTCGCCGACGAGATCGACTTCATCATGCTGCACGCCTACGCGATGTGGAACCAGCAGTCGCTCGACAACGCGATCGCGTGGACCGACGCGACCTACGACAGCATCGTCGAAGCGCACCCCGAGCACCCGGTGGTGCTGGCCGAGACCGGGTGGGCCACCGAGCTGAACCCGGAGGGCAGCGAGCACAAGTACATCAAGGCGCCCGCCGGTGAAGCCGAGCAGGCCAGGTTCTACGAGGCGTTCACGGCCTGGGCGGACCGTGAGAACGTCAGCTACTTCTACTTCGAGGCGTTCGACGAGCCCTGGAAGGGCAGCGACGACCCCCGCGAGGTCGAGAAGCACTGGGGCCTGTACCACGTCGATCGCACGCCGAAGGCGGCCATGGTCGAGGCGACGGGGGAATAGCGCGCCACGGCGCGCTGCAGTCCCTGGCGGCGGTCCCCTGCGTCGCCCGCGCTCGGATCACGCAGCGAGGATCAGATCCGGAGCGCGCCGAAGATGCGCGCCGACCACGCCGTTGCATCGGTGCTCTCGTAGGGCAGGCCCACGGTGCCCCGGATGCCGATGTCCGCCGTGTTGCTCGGCGAGTGCTGGAGCGTCACGGTGCTGGTCAGGCGCTCCCAGATGCCGCTGCCCGCCGCGTCGGGGGCCAGCGTGGCGCTGAACAGGTTCAGATCGATCATGCCGACCGTGGACTTCGTGAACTGCGTGCCCGCGCCCACGTTGCCGTTGATGCCGATGCCGAAGTCGGGGTTCACGTTGATCGAGATCGCGTTGCGCCCGAAGTACAGGAAGCTCCGGCCCGTCAGGTAGCGACCGAACAGGTCGACGTTGACGTCGACCAGCGGCCCGTCGTCGACGAACGTGAGGGGGACGACGACGCCCGGCGCAAAGTCGAAGCGCTTGCCATCGCTCGCCAGCGCGTGGACCTCGAGCGTCACGTTGTCTTGCCAGGCCACGTCGGGAGACCAGGCGATGCCGGTGCCCACGCGGACCTCTGCGCGATCCGCGATGCCGAGCGCGGCCCGGATCTGCGTGTCGACCCCGCCATCCGCGGAGGGGTAGTTCGGGTCGGCGTAGCCGAACGCGAGCTCCCCCTCGGCCATCCCGGCGGGCAGCGTGAGCGGCCGCAGGCGCTCCTGCAGCGGGTACTCGTCCTTCTCGAAGGGCCCCACGTACTTGGGGCCCTTGTCCTTCTTCTTCCCGCGGCGCTTGTTCGCGCGCTGACGCCCCTGCGACGACGAGCTCTTCTCAGCGCCGCCATCCTTGCGCTTGATGGTGCGGTTGATCTCTTCCTTGGTCGTGCCTGCCTCGGCGGTAGGGGCCGAGAGAGCAAAGGGAAGGGCCAGAAGCAGCATGATCTCCTCCTACATCCGCCGGTCGGGGCGACCGGCCGGGCGACGGACGAGTGTTACGAACCTTCTCTTCGAAAATGAAGAGGGCGCGACGCACGGCCACCGAGAGGGCCGCTTCGGGCTGCTCAGGTTCAGATCCCGTTTTTGCCGGGCACGGTTTCCTCGTTCGGGCCGAGCGGGGCGACCTTGGCGCCTTCGGGAATCAGCTCTACGTGGACCGCCTGCACATAGAGCGTGCCCGCGGTCCCCGTGGCCAGGGTGGAGGAGGGGGTGGGCTCGCCCGAGACCGCGTAGTCGTGGCTGACGAGCTCGCCCTTCTCGGTGTCGAACTGCGCCTCGCCCTGCAGCTGCATGTTGAACGTGTTGCGCGGACGCTCCCGGCCGCTGGTCCCGACCGTCTCCCCCGAGCTGATCGTGCCCTCGCCCTCCCGGCGGATGATCGCGACAGGGCCCTTCTTCGCCTTCACCTCGAGGACCAGGCGCGACACGCCGAACGAGCCCGACTTCGTGACGAGGGCCAGGGCCAGGGCCTCTCGCTGGGTCCACGACTCGTCTTTGTCGTCGCCCTTGCGCGGCAGCTCCAGGTCGAGGCCCGCGAACATGCGGACGACGGTGAGGCGGATCGTCTCCTCGATCTCCCGAAAGCGCCGGATTCGGGTGTCGACCCCCTCCAGGCTGATGTTCTTGACCTGGCCGTCCCGGCTGAAGACCACCTGGGCCGTGGCCTGGCTGAGCAGCTCGTCCCACTGGTCGAGCAGCTCGACGAGACCGCGCCCCGCGTCGGATTGAGGGGGTGCGGCCTTGTACTGCACGTCCTCGAACGTGCACCGCAGCTCGACGGTGCGCTTGCCGGCCTTCGGCCCGTTCTTGCAGCGGGTGACCGCGGCCACGTAGAACTCGACGAGCCGCAGGTTTTTGTTGAGGGGCGACTGGACGAAGAAGTACTCGGGAAGCCGAACGTTCGCCTGCATCAGGTAGCGCCGCTCCTGATCGGCCGCCCACTTCCACTCCAGGCCTTCGGTGGCGCGGGCAGTTCGGGGCAGCGCCACGAGCACGCCCACCAGCAGAGCGAGGGCAGCCGAAAGCCATGTTCTCATCGTCGTCCTCCCGTGTCCCGGCCGCGTATCATGTCGACGGGCAGCGACGCGACCGATCAGCGGAACCCGACGCCCAGCATCAGCTGCAGGTTCGCGGTCCCAGGAAAGAAGGTGAACGACGGAAGCCCGAGGTCGGGGTGGAACTCGGTCACGATGCCGTCGGTGCGAGGAATCGCCGTGAGCCGAAGCTCGACGGTCGGCCACCACGCACGGTCGTCGGGCTTGCCGATCCAGACTCCGGCGCCGAGGTGCAGCAGCCCCGAGACGAGCGCTTGCGGACCCGAGGTGTCGGGGTTCATGATCGGCACGACCAAGCGCCCTCCGTACCGGACGAACGGCGACAGGCCGCTGCGGCGGAGCATGCCGTGACGCACGTCGACACCGACGCTCGGCTCGATCAGCGTGAAGCGCACCTCGCCCACGCCGCCTGCCGGCGGGGGACTCCCTCGCCAGCCTCGCAGGCCAGCGACGAGTCCGAAGTTGGCGCCGTCCTTCCAGCCCCAGAAGGCGAAGCGACCCAGCACCCCGAGGAACGGTCGGGACGGCGAGGGCCCGGCCCTTCGGAACGTGTCGAGGCGCACCCGGTCGGTGCCTGCGAGGCCCGCCGAGATCATCGCCTCCCACCGGGGGCGCTTGTCGAGGAAGCCATCGTCGATCGCGTGGGCGGGCGAAGGCGCGGCGGCCACCCCGAGGACCCCGGCGAGCCCGAGGAGGAGCCCTGACGGGGCCCGACCGCGCCGCCGACGGAGCCCGAGAAGGCCGAGGAGTGCCATCGCGGCCGCGCCCCCCGCCCAGCCGCCGACGGCCCCGCCCGGCGCGGCGACGCAGCCCCGGGTGGCCTCCGTCTCGAGGTTCGGACAGACGTCGAGCGGGTCGACGTCCTCACGGCACACCGGGAAGGCGAAGCCGAGTCCCTCGCGCGCCTCGTACCAGAGCAGCGACGCGTCTTCGGCGGGCTCGGTGAACGAGACGATGGGGTCGACCGACAGCTGACCCGGCGAGTACTGGAAGAACAGCCGACCCACGCGGGCCTGGGCCGGCGGGATCTGGGGGGCCCCCAGATCGGTCAGATCCTGCTGGCGAAGGGGCTCGCCGGCGCAGGGGGCGCACGACGCCGCCGCCGAGCTGTGCACCCGCAGCCACCGGGCGTCTTCACCGGCTTCGAAGCGCGCCGCCTCGTCGTCGAACCACTCGGACGCGATGAAGCCCTCGGGGAGCTGACACTCGTCGGGGATGACGAGAGGCTCGTAGTTGGGGACCGTGGGGTCGATCTCGGGGTCGTCCGTGAGGGTATAGACGTACAGCTCGTGGTTCGAGACCGCCTCGGAGGCGAACCCCGACAGGGGCAGCACGATCTGGGCGGGAGAGCCGGTCAGCTCGAAGCGCACCGGGGGCAGCCAGGCCCCGCGGGGCACGAGGGTCGGGTAGTACGCCGCCACGAAGGGCACGCCGGCGAGCACGTAGGACTCGAGCCCGGCGCGCACGCTCGCGGTGAGGGCCAGCTCCCGGTCTGCGAGCCAGGTGTCGACCTCGTCGGCGGCCAGGGACACGAGCTCGAAGTCGATGCTCGCGGTGACCGCGTCGAGCGGGACCACGCCGACGGCCGCCTCTCCCTCCGCCGCGCGCTCCACCTCGGGGACCTCGTACGAGGCGCAGCCCGGCACCGTGCGGTACCGCGTCTCCGTGATCAGCTCCTCACAGGTCAGCGACTCGACGCGAGGCTGCGTGAACGCCTCGATCCGCTCCAGCGCCTCGGGGTCGGGCTGCCGCAGGGAGTTCGCGACGTAGCCGGGAGCGGGCCACAACCAGGCCATGACCTCGATGTCCTCGGCCGCGCGCGCAGTGACCGTGAGCACGGTGCGGTCGGAGGCCTGGGTGATCGCCACCTGGGTGGCCCCGCTGGCGGGCGGCTCGAGGCCGACACCTCCGGCGAAGCTCCCGCCGAGGGCGAGGGCGGGCGGCGACATCGCGGACATCAGAAGGGCAGTCAGCATGGGCGGCCTCCTAACCGACCTGGAACGGCGCAGCGCGAGCGGCTACCTCCGCCCAGTGCAACGCATGCCCGCTCGACGCGCTGAGCTTGTGGCCCTCGCCGCGCTGGTGGGGCTGGGGGTGGTCGCCCAGGCGCCGTTCTTCGGGTGGATCGCCGACGATGCGGGGGCCACCCTCGCCGCGGCCGGGAACCTCGCCGCGGGGCACGGGCCCGTCCCCTGGCCGGGAGGGCCTCGCGTGGAGGCCTACGACAGTGCGCTGTGGGTCGCCGTGCTGGCGGTCGTGGAGGCGGCCGGGGGGTCGGTGGAGCTCACCGCCAGTGTCCTGGGCTCGGCGTTCGCGGCGCTCACGGTCGTCCTCGTGGGGGTGTGGTCGGGCCACGGGGATCGCAGGCCTCTCGGCCTCCGAGGCCTGATCGCGGCCGGCGTGGTCGCGCTGTCGGCCGCGCTCGCCGTCGCCGTGCAGAGTGGGCTCGGGATCGGGCTCGCGGCGGCGCTGCTCGCGCTCGGGGGCTGGCGGCTGACCGTCGGAGGCGACCGGGATCTTGTCGCGCCGCTTGCGTTCCTCGCCCTGGGCCTCGCGCGGCCGGAGGGAGTGCTCTACGCGCTCGCGGCCACCGCGGTCGCGCTCGCCAGCCCCTCCGCCCCGGGCGGGGGGGAGGCCTCCCTTCGACTTCGCCGATGGGGAGGCGGAGTTCTCGTCCCCCTCGCGGTGTACCATGCAGTTCGTACCGCATTCTACGCGGATCCCGTGCCCCCGGGGCTCGTGGTCGACCCCGGCCTGCTCGACCTCGCCGCCGTCGTCCGCCAGTCCTGGTTCGCCCCGTGGCTCCTCCTGCTGCCCCTCGGGGCCGCCGGGCTGTCGGGCGCTCGCGGTCGGGCCGGGCTCGTCGTCGCCGCGGTGCTGGGGCTGCTGCTGCTGCCGGGGCTTCCCACCGCGGTGCGCGCGGGCGGCCTGCGGCTGGTGCTCGTGGCCGTCGCGCTGCTCCCGCTCCCGTGGCGTGTCGGGGGGGCGCGCTCGGCGTGGGTCGCCGGGAGCCTGCTGGCCGTCGGCGGCCTCGCTGGGGTGGGGGGGCACGCGGCCGCCTTGCTCCTCGTTCCCGCTTCGGTGCTCCTGGGCCACGGGGTGGCTGAGGTCGCCAGCGCGCTCGTCACGACCCGCGAGCGTCGCCTGCCCGCGCTCGCGCTTGGCGTGCTCGCCGGGCTGGGGCTCGTGGCCGGTCAGGTGTCGGCGTGGCGCGGGTCCTGGTCCCCGCCCACGTCGCGGCCCGCCCTCGAGCGCCGGATCGCGGCCTACGCTTCACTCGCCGACGTCGTCGACGCCCCCGTCCCGGGGGTGCGATGGGTCGCCGATCCGGCCCCGCCAGGGCTTGTCGCGTACCTCGGAGCCCCGTGGGCGATCCGGCCAGCGGTGCGGGGCGGCCCGCCGGCCGACTTCGCTGCGCCGAACACGCGAGCAGCGCGGTCGTCCGCCTTCCTCCCCGCCCCGCATCAGTTGGAGACTCCGGCGCCTCCGCGCTCGGTCGGCCGAGACCCCAGCCCAGCGAAGCTGGGCTACGAATCGGCCTCGGTCGCGCTCCGTCGGCGGAGCGGGGTCGCGGTGCGCCGATCCCTCTTGCTCGGTCCCGAGGTGGAGCGGCCGCCGGGCGCCCGCGTGGTGCTCTTCTCGGGGGCCACCCGCATCGGCGTGGACTGGGCGAGCGTGCCGAGCCCGCACGTGCCCCCGAAGGCCGCCTGGACCCTCCGGCTCGACCTGGACTCGCGAGGCTCCGACTTCAGGCTGGTTGCGTTCCTCCACTCGAACGGAGAGGTGGTCCAGAGCTGGGAGATCCCGCCAGGGTACGGCTTGGTGCCTCCGTCGGAGTGGGGCCGCCGCGAGGTCTTCCGCGGGACCTACCGGCTGGCGCTCCCCGCGGGTCTGCCCGCCGGGCGGTATGGCGTGGGCCTGTGGGCGACGGACGCCGACGGCGAGGGGCTGTCTGCCCTTCCCGGGAGCGAGCGCGGCGTGCTCCTGCCCGGCGTGCCGGCGCTGGCGCGAGGGGAGGTGTGGCTGCCGGTGGCCCTGCAGGTCGGCGGGTCCGTTGCCTCCGCCGCAGCGGTGGATCTCGCACTGGCCCATGCCTGGGCGGAGCGCGAGGTCTGCGTGGAGGCGGAGCGGGCGTGGTCCCGGGTGCGCGATCATGTCTCTGCAGCCCCCGCGAACGGATGGCTGCAGGCGGCGCAGTCGGGGCTCGTTCCTGCGATGGCCGGGTGCTGGTCGGGCGTCGCTCGCGGCCGTATGCGCGGCGAGCTCATCCACGACCGCATCCTGGACCTCGACCGGGCCCGCGCGTGGGCTCCGCGTGCCGACGACACCGCCCTCGCCGAGCACCGGCTGTCGGCCCAGGCGTGGCGGCGCGCTCGCGCGGCGGTCGCGGCAGGGGATCCAGACTCCGCGCGGAGCTGGTACGCCACCGCCGCGCGCGCCGATCCGGCGAAGGCCTGGGCTCGCCGATGGGGTCGAGTGCCCGTTCGATCACGCAGCGGCGACTGAGCGCTTGCTCGGAAGACCAAACTCCCTAGGCTCTGGCAGCACCGTTCGTCCCGGAGTCCCCATGCAGACGGCTGAGTCCACGGCCGATCGCGACCAACCCCCGGCCCGCGAGCGAGCCCGTCAGGGGCTGCGACTCGGCGAGATCGTCGGCGTCGAGATCCGCCTCGACTGGAGCGTCGCCCTCATCTTCGCGCTGGTGGTCGCCACGCTGGGCGCGGGCACCCTCGCGAGCTGGCACCCGGAGTGGTCCACCGCGCTCCGCTGGGGCGTGGCGCTTGCCGCCGGCCTGCTCTTCTTCGCCTCGATCCTCGTGCACGAGCTCGCGCACAGCGTGGTGGCGCTCGGCTACGGCATCCCAGTGCCCCGGATCACCCTGTTCCTCTTCGGCGGTCTGTCGGAGATGGAGTCCGAGCCCGAGCGGCCCTGGGAGGAGTTCGCGATCGCGATCGTGGGGCCGCTCGCGAGCCTGGCCATCGGCCTGGTCTGCCTCGGCATCGGGGCCGCGATCGTCCCCGCGGGCTTCAGCGAGCAGCTCACGGACGATCCCGAGGCGGCAGTGGCGTCGCTCGGCGTGGTGTCCACCCTGCTGCTGTGGCTGGGGCCGATCAACGTGATGCTGGGCGTCTTCAACCTGGTGCCGGGGTTCCCGCTGGACGGGGGGCGGGTCCTCCGCGCGGCGATCTGGGCGGGTACGGGGGACCGCGTGACGGCCACGACCTGGGCCTCACGCGCAGGTCAGGTCGTCGCCTTCGGCCTGATCGCGCTCGGGATCTTCGAGGTCCTCGGAGGGAACCTCTCGGGCCTGTGGCTCATGTTCATCGGCTGGTTCCTCAACAACGCGGCGCGCAGCTCCCACGCGCGCATGCTGCTCGAGGACTCGCTGACGGACCTGCGCGTCGGTGACCTCATGCGCACCAGGGTCGAAGAGGTCCGCCAGGACATGCCGCTGGACGAGTTCGTAGCGAAGGCCGCGCTGGTCCAGGCAGGCGCCGGGCTGCTTGTTGGCGGGGAGCGGGACCCAC
>CAYMSU010000279.1:0-8620 GCA_964393165.1 uncultured Enterobacteriaceae bacterium | reverse complement strand
ATGGTGGGGTCGGCGTAGCGCAGCGCGGCCGGTCGCTCGGGCTCGGGGGTGATCGGCTGGGGCGACTGGCCAGGCTCGATCCGGTAGACGCGCTGATCCTCGAAGCGGCTGGCGTACACCACGCCGTCGCGCACGACGTAGCTGCCCCCGCCGTACTCGTGGACCTGGGTTCGGGCGTTGAAGTAGGTGGGAACGGCGTCGGCGGCGTGGCCCTGATGAAGGCGGCACACCACGCTCCGCCCGCCCTCGTGGGGGCGGCTCTCCGCCCAGTAGACGTCGTCGCCGTCGACCTGGGGGGCGTCGTCGCGGAGCGAGACCGCGCTCTGGCTGACCCGGGAGGCGGGGAACGGGGAGGCCCAGGAACCGTAGGGCGCAGTCGTCAAGGTGGACTCCTCTCGGCGGCTTGCACGGGACCGAGTATCGCCCGCCGGCCGTCGTGCGCGACGGTGCCCCCACCGAGCGTCGAGCGTACCGCGACCGCGCGCGCGACGGCCGATCTGCGTACTTCCATACCAAACATGGGTACTCCCTCGGATTCCGCAGGGCCCCTCGCGGGCCGCGACCCCCCGTTGTAGAGTCCGACCCGCCGGCGGGCCCCGACTGCGGGTCCGAAGGGGAGGGAACACTGATGCGTCGACTTATCTATGTTGGAATGCTTGCTCTCGGCCTGGGGGCCCTCACGGCGCCCGGCGTGGCCGACGCGCAGATGCCCGGCGTCAAGAAGCCGAGCGCCCCGGAGGCCCCCGAGGTCCCCGAGATGACCGCGAGCGAGATGCTGCGCACGCTCGACACGCTCAACGTCCGCTTCTTCAAGGGCGCCGAGCTCCAGGGCAACGCCTTCGCCACCCTGCTGAAGGCGTTCGGGTTCGCCGAGCAGTCCGAGAAGCTCGCGGGCGCGATCGCCGAGCTGAAGGCCAAGGGCGCGACGGACGAGGCGGCCGCCGAGCTGGTGGAGGTCGTCACGGACCCCGCGGTCCTCGAGGCGCTTGTCGAGGCGAGCAAGAGCAAGGAGGAGATGGACGAGGAGACGAAGGAGCTCGTCAACGAAGCCCGGATGGAGCGCTTCAAGGCGGGCCTCGTCATGGGCTCCATCGTGAGCGAGGCGAGCAACGTCGGGCTCGCCATGCCCGGGCTCGTCAAGAAGATCGGAGAGGGCGACTCGGCCACGCTCGCCGACATCGGCAACCACGCGTCCGACCCGAAGGAGTTCGCCGACACCCAGAAGGCACGGGTCGGCAGCCTCAAGACCAACGCCTCGGCCTTCGTGTCGAACGGCAAGGACGCCGCCAAGACCATGAAGAAGGTCCAGAAGAAGCGCAAGCTCGAGGAAGTGGACTTCGCCGCGGTCAAGAAGGACTTCGACGCGAGCTCCTTCTAGCGTCGCATCACCTCGCCCCGAACTCCCGAGGAGGCTTCGATGAGCACCTGGCGCATCCCGCGGTGCATCGCCGCGCTGGCTCTGTGGACCGCCGTCTCGACCACCGCGCCCGCCCAGGCGGGGGAGATGCTCGAGCAGACCGGCCTCGGGGTGTACGAGTCCAAGAAGAAGATCAAGAAGAAGACGGCCATGCAAGCCCGTCAGGACGCGATCCGGCTCGCCCAGCAGAACGCCGTCTGGGAAGCCGTGATCGGGATCCTCAACGACGAGGTGGCCCGCGCACGAAAGGACGACATCGAGCGAAAGGTGCTCGTGAAGTCGGCCGCGTTCGTCGCCAAGAGTGAGGTGGTCGACGAGCGCAGCGCCGACAAGACCTACGAGGTCACGATCAGCGCGATCATCGACAAGGACAAGCTGAGCAGCACGCTCGAGTCCGTCGGCATCCGCGCCGACCTCGTGAGCGAGCGGATCAGCGTGGCCGTGCTGGTCGAGGAGTACATGGAGGGCGAGGTCGCGCCGGCGCGCAAGCAGGGGCCGAAGGCCGCCCCGAAGCCCCCCGAGCCCGTGCCCGAGATCGCCATTGAGTTCCTGGTGCTCGCCGGGCTCGAGGAGGAAGGCGCGATCAACGAGGCGCCCCCTCCCGCCACCGAAGCCTTCGACGCGGTTGTCGGGGAGCACTTCGAGAAGGAGGATCTGCCGCGCACCAAGGCCAACGACCCCTACAGCGGCGCCGCCATCGGCGCCCAGCTCGGGGAGCGCGACGTCAAGCTCGTCGAGTCGGCCGCCGTACGCGACATGCTCCGCGACCTCGCCACGGGCGGCACGGTGGTCGACACGCTGATCGACGCGACGCGCCTCGGCGAGTCCGCGACCCTGTTCGGCCAGCGCTACGGGGCCGACGCGGTGGTCGTCGGGGTCACCAAGATCGACGACGCCCCGACCGACGACGGCACCTTCATGGCCACCGCGAGCCTCGCCGCAAAGGTGGTCGACACCGCCACGGGCGACGTGCTCGGCTTCACCTCGCGGAGCAACGCGGGCGTGGGCGCCGACCAGACCGCGGCCCGCGCCAACGCCGCCCGCCGGGTGGGCGAGATCGTGGGCGAGGACTTCGCCAAGGGGCTGATCGACTACTGGAACACCCGCAACGAGCGAGGCTGGGAGCTGGTCGTGCGGGTCACCGGGGCCAGCGCGGACCTCGGCTACGCGATGCAGCGGGTGCTGAAGGGGGTCGAGGGCGTGAAGGAGGCGGAGACCCGCTTCTCGAACGAGGCCGACGGCGTGGTCGAGCTCGTCGTCACCACCAAGTCGAGCCCCCGCAAGCTCCGCCCGGAGATGGCCGCCGCGCTGCGGGCCGACTCCGAGACGTCGGGCCTCGCCGAGACCGCCGCGGCGGGTGCGGTGTGGACGTTCGAGGCCCGGTGAGGCCGGGCAACCCCTGGAGAGTCCCATGCTCGTGACGTGGATTGCGCTCCTCGGCGTCGGCGACGCCGCCGCCAGCGACGACCTGCCGGTGCGGCTCCTCCACCGGGCCCTGGTGGGCGAGGGGGTGGCCGTCGACCCCGACGTCGTCGAGAAGGCGCAGGCGGAGTTCGAGAAGGCGGTCGAGGCCACCTGGCCGGAGGCCGTGAAGGCCGGCAAGAAGCGAGAGCAGAACCGCGTCTCGGCGGACGCCGACCCCATCGTGCACGTGGGCCTGCGGCTGTCCCGGTTCGAGCTCGATCGCTTCGAGGCCGGGGGCGAGAAGACGCTCGAGGTCCTCCGCGCCACGGTGGCCCCCTACGCGGTGGATCTCGGCACCGGCGAGGTGCTCACGTCGGCGCCGTTCACCTGGCTCGCGACCGCCGAGCGCAAGGGCGTGGGCCAGCGGGTGTCCGACCGCGACAAGCTGATCCGCTCGCTGGTGAGCGAGGGCGTGCCCCGCGCGGTGGAGCGCTTCGCCGAGGCCTTCCAGCCAGATCGGCTGGTCGCCACCGTGCTGTCGTCGGATCGGCAGGGTGCCTGGATCGCGCGCGGCCGGCTCGACGGCGGCTTCGTGGGGGAGCGCTTCCGGGGCGACAAAGGAGGCATCCTCGAGGTCGTCGAGCGCGCCGACCGCGTGTCGCGGGTGGTGCCGATCGCCGGCGCCAAGGTGCCCAAGGAGGGCGCGGAGATCGCCAAGCCGGGGCTCGCGCGGCCGCTGGGCGCCGCCCCGCGGGTCCTCGTGGTCCCGCCCACGCGGGTGCCGGCCCTCGCGGGCGGGGGAGGCCCCGACGCGGAGTCCGTCGCGATGTGGACGGAGGAGGCGCTCGCCCAGTCCGGCTGGGTCGTCGTCCCCCGCGGCAACGAGCTCCTCGGCTCGCAGATCCGCGAGTCCGCCCGGATCGACATCCCCCAGGAGCAGCTGCTCAACGCGCAGTCTCCCCCCGATCGGGTGGCCGTGCCCCGGATCTGGCGGCTCGCCTCGGTCACGAGCGAGGAGCGCAAGGGCCAGGGGCGCGTCGAGGCCTGGGCCGACCTGCAGGTGGACATCTACGACGCGCAGACCGGGGTGCTGCTGCAGTCGATCGCCTCGCCGTACAAGGCAGAGCACGACACGAGCGCATCCCTGACCGAGGTGTTCGCGCAGACGCTGCTCGTGTCGTCCGTCAAGGACGCCGCGGCGGTGCTGCCCGCGCAGGAGGGCGCGCGACCCGCCCCGCCTCTGCCGCTCGCGGTCGTCGAGAAAGCGAGCGACGTGCTTCGCTGGGAGGCGAAGGCCGCCCCGCTGCCGATCGGCGTCATCGGCGAGGTCCACCGCATCGAGGAGCGCTTCTCGCACCCCGCCACGGGGGAAGACCTCGGGGGGCCGCTCGAGCTGCAGGGCGTCGCCCGGGTGGTCCGCACCAAGGGCAAGTGGCTCGAGGCGGCCTGGGTGGCCCCGGGATCCGCCAAGCGCGACGACGTGTTCGTGCCCGTCGGCGGCAAGGGCGGGGTCGAGCCGATGCGCGTCGTGATCGACGAGGTGACCGCGGAGGGGCTGCCCGACCTCCACAGCAGCGCGGAGGCGGGGCTGCACGTGGCGCCGGGGCTCGTGGTGGTGGCCTCGGGGGCCGAGGCCGAGGCGCTCGACGACGTCGCGAAGACGGTGTCGCGGAGCGGGTTCGCGGGCCGCATCGAGCGTGCGCCGATCGAGACCGACCGCGAGCTGCACGTCCGCATGCGCGTCAGCGTGAGCGACGAGCGCTCGGGCAAGCGCAAGCAGAAGGTGAGCCGCGCGGTGCGCGTCGACATCGAGGCCCAGGTGCTCGAGGGCGGCCAGCCCGTGCCCCTGAAGGCGCCGAGCGCCGACGAGGCCGTGCCCACCTACACCATGTGGACCCAGTCCACGTTGTCGGCCAAGCTCGACCGCAATGAGCAGGGCAAGAACGAGAAGGCACTGACCCTGGACTCCGACGCGGCGATCCTGCCGGTCGCGCAGGAGGCGGTGCGCGACGCGGCGATCGAGCTCGGCCGGCGGGTCGCGGTGATGCTCGGAGGGGAGTCATGATCCACCTGCTCGCAAGTCTCGGCCTCGGGCTGTCCGCGCCCGCTCACGCCAAGGGTCCCGGCGACGCGATCGGCATCTGCGGCTACCACGCGGCGCTGTTCTCGGCGTCCGACTACGCCGACGACCGCGTGGGCGACCTCGACACGCCGAACACCGACATCGAGCGCATCGCGGAGGTGCTGCGCGACAAGTACGGGTTCGAGGCGAAGACCTACCCCGACGCCACGCGTAGCCAGATCCTCGACACCCTCGACCAGCTCGGCTCGTCGCTTCGGGACTGCGACGCGCTGATCGTGTACTACGCGGGTCACGGCGAGCTCGACCAGGAGATGGGCGAGGGTTTCTGGCTGCCGGTCGACGCCAAGCGCGACTCGAAGAGCGACTGGGTGGCCAACGGCGCGATCAAGCAGCGGCTCAAGGCGATGAAGGCCAAGCACGTGCTGCTGATCTCCGACTCCTGCTTCTCGGGGAGCCTGTTCCGGGCACTCGATGTGCTGCCCCAGGAGCCGGTCTCGGGCGACGTCCGGCGCGCCTCCACGATCGCGAGGGATCGGAGCCGCTGGGTGCTGTCGAGCGGCGGCGAGGAGCTCGTCGCCGACCAGTACCGCAACAGCGGGATGAGCGTGTTCGCGTACTTCCTGCGCCAGCAGCTCACCAACGCGACCGGCCAGTTCGTGCTGGTCGACGACTGGTTCCCGTCACTGCGCGTGGGGGTGATGGACAACGCGAACCAGCGGCCGCACTCGGGCCGGATGACGGGGGCCGGCCACGAGGGCGGGCTGTTCGTGTTCGCCAACCAGCAGTGGGACGGCAAGGCCGCGCCCGCACCGCGGCCCGCGCCCGAGGTGATGGCGGCGGCGCAGGTGGTGCCGACGCGGCCGGAGCCCGCCAAGGGCTACGCCGACTTCCTGGTGAAGGTGCCGGGGGGCACCTTCCGGATGGGCTCTCCCGGGGGCGAGCCGCACCGCGGGGCCGACGAGGGCCCCGTGCACCAGGTCACCGTGAAGCCGCTGCTCGTGATGAAGTCGGAGGTCAGCCAGGATCTCTACCAGGAGGTGATGGGCAGCAACCCCGCGAAGGGGCAGCAGTCGATCCCGGGCAAGACGCTGCCGGCGGCCATGCGGTCGTGCGCGGCGTTCAAGGGCACGGCCACCGACGTCACCCTGGTCGACGAGCGCTACCCGGCGGTCTGCGTGTCCTGGCTCGACGCGGTGAAGTTCGCGAACGCCATGTCCCGGCGGGAGAAGCTCACGCCGGCCTACGAGATCGCGGGCAGCGACGTGAAGTGGAGCCGCTCGGCGAACGGCTACCGGCTGCTGACGGAGGCGGAGTGGGAGTGGGCGGCCCGCGGGGGCAACGCGGCCGCGTTGTTCGCGGGCGCGTCGGACTTCAAGGCGCTGTGCAAGTACGCCAACACGTACAACGGCGACGAGGGCCGGCAGTGCAGCGACATCCACCCGGGCCTGTCCGAGGTCGGGGCCTACGCGGCGAACGGCTTCGGTCTCGTCGACATGACGGGCAACGCGTCCGAGTGGGTCTGGGACCGCTACGGCAAGTACCGGAGCGGCAGCGCGGTAGACCCCGCGGGCCCGTCGACGGGCAACTACCGGGTCACGCGCGGCGGGGCCTGGCTGAGCCCGGCGAAGAACGCGCGGATTGCCAAGCGGAACCCCCTGCCGCCGGGCACCCGGCTCACGGGCGTGGGGTTCCGGCTGGCGCGCTCGGCCGAGTGAGCGAGCGCCGGCGCGGCACCTCGCCGGTCGCTCGCAAGTCGCTCAGTGCGAGCTGGACCCGCTCGTCATCTTGAACATGCCCTTGACGAACTTCTGCGCGAACTTGACCGTGTAGGTGGCCACGCCGAAGCCGTAGGCCCAGAGCAGCGACGTCTTGCGGGCGCACTTCAGGTGGCAGTGGTCATCGTAGGTGCATTCTTCTCCGCTGCCCCAGGCCACGGCCGCCGCAATCGTCACCGCGAGCGCGAGCACCACCAGCGCGTACTCCAGGACCAGGTCGACGATGCCCGCCGCCCCGCGGGCCCGCATGTGCCCGGCCGGCAGGTCGAGGCCGCCGGCCACGACGAGCAGGATGCCGGAGACGGTGTACAACCCCGAGTACCCGTCCTCTGACGTGCCCATGAACTTGGCGATGCCCAACAGCAGCGCCGCCACCACGACCCCTAGCGGCGTCCAGTAGTCCGCCAGCTTGGTCCACCCGTTCTCCGGTCCTCCGGCCACGACATCCTCCCTCGGCCGCTCCCGTGCGGCGGGCGCACTATACGTCAGACAGCGCCCGCAACGTCCTCCGCCGATGGTACAATCCGGTCTATGCTCTGGCTCACCCTCGGCGTGGCCCTCGCCGGCCCCGTTCCCATGTTCACCGGGTCCGTGCCCCCCCCGATCCCGGTCACCGGCGTGCGCGCCCCGGCGGTCCCGCCGCGGGCCGGTGTGACCGTCGTGCCCGTGATCCCCCGCACGGACTGGGCGGCGGTGCGCGGCCTGCAGACCACGAGCCGCTGGTTCGCCACCACGCGCGACCGGCACAGCTCCCGGCCCCAGCCCGTCGTGGCGCCACCCCTCCCGAGAGTGCCCGCGGAGCCCGTCAAGACGGAGATCGCGCGCGCCGGCAAGCTCACGCCGATCAGCGAGCTCCCCAGCGCCTTCGTGCCGATCCCGGCCGCGGAGAACCGGCTGCCGGTGACCGTCATTCGGCCGCGCGTCAGCGACTGACGGCGCCCCGGCGCGCGCCGCTCGTCAGTCCTTGCTTCGCCGCTTCTTCTTCCTGTTCTCGGTCTCGTCGTCTGCCGCCTCGGCCTCCGGCGCCGCAGACTCGTCGCTCTCCTCCGAGGACTCGCTGTCGTCTTCGGCCTGCAGGCCCGAGACGATCTCCGAGGCGATGTTCTCGAGGGCGGAGGTCATCTCGGCTTCCTCGTCGACCTCGGGCTCGGGCTCGGGCGCCGCCTCGGCGGCCTGCTCGGGCTCGGGCTCAGGCTCCTGGCCGCCCGGCAGCGGGGGCGCGCCCTCGTAGTACGCGCCGAACCGCAGCTCGAACTTCTCGCTGCCCTTGACCTTGCCCCCCATGACGACCGGGCCCTCGGCCTTCGGGGGCACCAGCATGGTCTCGCTCACGCAGTCCTGATCTCGCTTGCTGCCCTTGGACCACGACCGGCAGATGCTGATCTGGGTGCGGAAGCGCTCCTGGAGCGGGTCGTAGACCGACGGCATGACTGCGACCTCGTACTTGACGCGCTTCTTGCCCTTGGCGAGCGGCCCGTAGGTCTCGGTGAAGGAGTCCATGTGGTCGAGGGACCACTGCTCCTGGGTGCCCTCGTCGGTCTCCAGCGCGAAGCGCAGCTCCGTGCCGAAGGCCACGCTGGTCAGAAGGATCAGCCACATACGCTCTCCCTGGCCCGCCCCTGGGGGTGCCGGCCGTCGTCGGTGCCCGTCTAACGCTCCGGACAGGCGCGCTTGAGGAATTGTGCGACCGGCCCGAAGTCCGACACCTCGAACACCGCATCCGCGGGTCCTCGTCCGTGCACGTTCATCCGGACCAGCAGGCGGTCGTGCGCCGCCAGCGCGTCGAGGCGCTTCCGGGCGTCGTTGAGGAACACCGCGGTGCCGTCGTCGGACAGCACGCCCTCGGTGGTCTCGGCCTCCTCTGCGTCGAGCCGGAGCACCAGGGTGGCGACCCCGACCCGCCCGCCCTCCCGCGCCAGCCGCCCGTGGGGCTGGACGTAC
>CAYMSU010000278.1:0-8628 GCA_964393165.1 uncultured Enterobacteriaceae bacterium | reverse complement strand
TCTCGCAGGTGATGCCGCGGTACTTCATGCGCTTGTACTTGCCGCAAAGGCACTCGTAGTCCTTCACCGGCCCGAAGATGCGAGCGCAGAACAGCCCATCCCGCTCCGGCTTGAACGTGCGGTAGTTGATGGTCTCGGGCTTCTTGACCTCACCATGCG
Source organism: uncultured Enterobacteriaceae bacterium (assembly GCA_964393165.1). Taxonomy (GTDB): domain Bacteria; phylum Myxococcota_A; class UBA796; order UBA796; genus DRPG01. The sequence continues at coordinate 8,469 of CAYMSU010000278.1, read as the reverse complement.
ACCAGCTCCGGACTTTCTCCGGAGAGGCCAGACTGATCCTCACCGCAACATAGTTCAGGGGGTTCTTGGGCTTCTCGTAGAGGTTGTAGATCTCCCTCACGGGGACCTCCTGTGGGCCGGACGAGACGCCACCGGGCGCTCACGCGGTACGAGACCGCGGAGCGCCGGAAGGCCCATCCGATGGGCGGGGACGGGGACGAGAAAGGGGTGACGCTTGGCCCTGCAGGCCGCGAGCCGAGCGAAGCCAGGTGTGGTGCAGGCGTTCACTGGCGCAGGACCTCCTTGTCTTCGATGAGCTCCACATCGAGCGCGAGGGCCTGCATCTCCTTGACCAGGACGTTGAAGGACTCGGGAAGCCCTGCTTCCAGGACGTTCTCGCCCTTCACGATGGACTCGTACATGCGGGTTCGACCGGCCACGTCGTCCGACTTGACGGTCAGGAACTCCTGAAGGCCGTAGGCCGCGCCGTAGGCCTCCATGGCCCAGACCTCCATCTCGCCGAGGCGCTGGCCACCGAACTGCGCCTTTCCTCCGAGCGGCTGCTGGGTGACCAGGCTGTACGGACCAATGCTCCGGGCGTGAATCTTGTCGTCGACCAGGTGGTGCAGCTTCAGCATGTACATGATGCCCACTGTGACGCGCTGGTGGAACGCATCTCCAGTTCGGCCGTCGTACACCATCGACTGCCCGTCGCGAGCGAAGTGAGCGACATCGAGAGCCTCCTGGATCTCGCGCTCCTTGGCCCCCGTGAACACCGGCGTGGCCATCGTGAGACCACTCAGGTACTTCCGGGCGAAGTCGTCGATGTCGTCGTCGGGCGCGTCGGGCAGCCACGCAACCACCTCTGGCTGATCCGAGAAGCACTGCTTGAGGTACTCCCGCAGCTCCTTGCGCTCGTGGCGCTCGAGGAGGTCCGCGATGGCCATTCCCATCCCGCGCGCGGCCCACCCGAGGTGGGTCTCCAGGATCTGACCCACGTTCATCCGGGAGGGAACCCCCAACGGATTGAGGACGATGTCGACCGGTGTGCCGTCTTCGAGGAAGGGCATGTCCTCCACGGGCAGGATCTTCGAGATGACCCCCTTGTTGCCGTGCCGGCCCGCCATCTTGTCGCCCACCGACAGCTTTCGCTTGATGGCGACGTAGACCTTGACCAGCTTGATGACCCCTGGGGGAAGGTCATCACCCTTCCGCAGCCGCTCCACCTTGGCGGCGTAGCGCTCGTGAATCTCGTCGATCTTGGCCCGGATCTGGTCGGTGATCCGCCAGACGTCTTCCTCCACCTTGCGGTCCTCGACCCCGATGCGGTCGTAGAGGTCGATCGTGAGAGACCGCAGGTTCTCGTACGTGTAGGTCTCCCCAGCCCCGATCAGCTCGTCGCGCGAGCTGGGGTCGACGACCGGGATCGTTGCCTTCTGGCCATCGAGCGCCTTGGCGAGCTGGCGCAGGGCCGAGTCCTTGACCGTGCGGACCTTCTCGTCCCGGTCCCGCTCGATGCGGCGAATTGCCTGGTGCTCGATCTCAAGCGCGCGAGCGTCCTTCTCGACGCCCTCGCGCGCGAAGACCTGGGCACCGATGACAGTGCCTTCGACCCCCGGTGGGACCCGAAGGGACGTGTCGCGCACGTCTCCCGCCTTCTCCCCGAAGATGGCTCGGAGGAGCTTCTCCTCCGGCGACAGCTGCGTCTCGCCCTTGGGGGTGATCTTGCCGACCAGGATGTCTCCCTGGCGGACCTCGGCGCCGATGCGAACGATGCCCGACTCGTCGAGGTCGCGCAGCGCCTCGTCGCCGACGTTCGGGATGTCCCGGGTGATCTCTTCCTTGCCGAGCTTCGTGTCTCGCGCCGCGACCTCGAACTCCTCGATGTGAATCGTGGTGTAGAGGTCTTCGCGGACCAGTCGCTCGGAGATGAGGATCGAGTCCTCGAAGTTGTACCCACCCCACGGCATGAAGGCCACGAGCACGTTCTGCCCGAGCGCGAGCTCGCCGCGGTCGGTTGCCGGGCCGTCCGCGATGACGTCTCCTGCGTGGATGACGTCGCCCGGTCGCACCACCGGCTTCTGGTTGATGCAGGTGTTCTGGTTCGACCGCATGAACTTGGTGAGGTTGTAGATGTCGACGTCAGCGCCGATCCCGTCGTCGACCCCGTCGTCCGTCTTCACCACGATGCGGCTCGCATCGACGGTCTCCACCACCCCCGAGCGCCTGGCGGTGACCGTCACCCCCGCATCCCGCGCGACGACCCGCTCGATGCCAGTGCCGACGAGCGGAGCCTCCGTACGGAGCACGGGAACGGCCTGCCGCTGCATGTTGGAACCCATGAGGGCACGGTTGGCGTCGTCGTTCTCGAGGAACGGAACCAACGACGCAGCGACCGACACGAGCTGATTGCTCGCGACGTCCATCATCGTGATCTCGGAGGTGTCGACGAGCACGAAGTCGCCCCCGCGACGAGCGCTCACCTGCTCCTCGGTGAACTTACCGGACTCGTCGGTCGGCGCCGACGCCGGGGCAATCGTGTTCCGATTGCCGTCGTCGTCGTGCTCCTCGTCCATCGCGTCGTAGTAGTGGATGCCCTCCTGAACCACGCCGCCAACGACCCGGCGGTAGGGCGTCTCGATGAAGCCGAACTCGTTCACACGAGCAAACGTCGACAACGAGGCAATCAAGCCAATGTTCGGTCCCTCAGGAGTCTCGATCGGACAGATTCGCCCGTAGTGAGTGGGATGCACGTCGCGCACGTCGAAGCCAGCGCGTTCCCGCGTGAGCCCGCCGGGCCCAAGGGCCGACAGGCGGCGCTTGTGGGTGATCTCCGACAGCGGGTTCGTCTGGTCCATGAACTGCGACAGCTGACTCGACCCGAAGAACTCCTTGACCACAGCAGAGACCGGCTTGCTGTTGATGAGATCGTTGGGCATCAGCGCCTCGATCTCCGACAGGCTCATCCGCTCCTTGATGGCCTTCCCCATCCGGTCCAGCCCAACCCGGTACTGGTTCTCGAGGAGCTCCCCCACGGCGCGAACACGGCGATTGCCGAGGTGGTCGATGTCGTCGACCTGACCCTTGTTGTTCTTGAGGTCGATCAGGTACTTGACGACCTGCAGGATGTCCTCGCGGGTGAGCGTGGTCTGGTCCAGCGGGACGTCGACGTTCAGCTTGTGGTTGAGCTTGTGACGCCCCACTCGGGAGAGGTCGTACCGTTCGGAGTTGAAGAACAGGTTCTCGAAGTGCTGAAGGGCCTGATCCCAGGTGGGCGGATCGCTGCTGCGCAGCCGGCGGTAGATCTCGATGATCGCTTCCTGGGAGCTCTCGATCTTGTCGACGAGGAGCGTGTCGCGAAGGAAGCTTCCGACGAGCAGTCCGTCGATGAAGAGCACGTTGAACGAGTCGATCCCGGTGCCCAGGACCTTGGCGATGCCCTCGTCGGTGAACTCCTCGTTGCACTCCACCAGGATCCGTCCGGACTGCATGTCGACGATGTCGTAGGCCGAGACCTTGCCGACGAGGTCATCCTCGCGAATGGGGATGACGCCCACCTCGACCTTTCGCTCCCGGCCATCGACAGTGCGCGTCTCCTCTCGCAGCATGTCCACCTTCCGCATCTTGCGGAGGATGTTCTTGAGGAACTTCTTGTCTTTGCGGCAGATGACCGTACCGTCGGGGGCCACCACATCCACAGAGGCCTTCTGCTGAAACAGAAGGTCCGCCGTGGTCTCCTTGAACCAACCCTCCTCGGTGCGGAAGATCCGCTCCGACTCGTAGAAGTAGTTCAGGAGGGCCTCAGCATCGTAGCCGAGGGCGCGCAGCAGCACGGTCGCGGGCAGCTTCCGGCGCCGGTCGATTCGAACGTAGAGGATGTCCTTCGTGTCGAACTCGAAGTCGATCCAAGACCCTCGATTGGGGATGATCCGCGCGCTGAAGATCTCCTTCTGACCTCCGGTCTTGCTCCGGTTGGAGTCGAAGAAGATGCCGGGGCTCCGGTGAAGCTGCGAGACCACCACCCGCTCGGTGCCGTTGACGATGAAGGTCCCGTTCTCCGTCATCAGGGGAATCTCGCCGAAGTACACCGGCGATTCCTTGATGTTCGAGACGGTCCGGCTCCCGGACTCTGCATCGACGTCCCAGACGACGAGGCGCACGACCACCTTGATGGGCGCCGAGAACGTCATGCCGCGCTCGCGGCACTCGTCGACGTCGTACTTCGGCTCCTCGAGCTCATAGGAGACGAACTGCAGCGACGCCCGACCCGAGAAGTCCTCGATCGGGAACACAGACTTGAAGACGGCCTGCAGGCCGTGATCATCACGCTCGTCGGGAGGCACTTCCGGCTGGAGGAACTGATGGTAGGACTTCTTCTGAATCTCGATGAGGTTGTTGACCTCCACCACCGTCGGAACCTTGGAAAAGGACCGGCGGTAGCGGTAGTTGTTCGCCATCAGTCTGGACATTCGGCGGACCCCCGGGATACTGTGTTCGAGCGCCCCAGAGCGGGGCATCGACCCCTGGCGTGTGCTCCAGGGGGCCCCCAACCCGACCACGGGAAGATCCTCGGGCGTCGGGGGAGGGGCGGCGAAGAGGCGATCGGGCCCTCTCCGTATATTGTCGCGATAGAATCGGATGCTGCACGGTTGCGACGTCAGCGGCTCTGACGTCGCTGTTGGACGCGCGGTGGCCACCGCGGTCCACTGGGGGCGTGAGGTGCCCCCACCCAAGCCGTCCGAGAGCGACGGCGGTCACTCCCGGTACACGACCGAGGGGCGGACGCGAGTGGCCGACTAGGCCAGCTCGACGACAGCACCCGCCTCCTCGAGTTGCTTCTTGGCCTCCTCGGCCTCTTCCTTGGAGATCCCCTCCTTGAGCTTGTGCGGGACCCCTTCGACCGCCGCCTTTGCTTCCTTGAGCCCAAGTCCTGTCAAACCTCGCACCGCCTTGATGATCTTGATCTTGGCGTTGTCGGGGTACTCCTTGAGAACCACGTCGAACTCGGTCTTCTCCTCGACCGGCTCCGCCGCTGCACCGGCCCCACCGGGCATGGCGCCCATGGCCATGACGGGAGCCGAGGCCTCGACCCCCAGCTCCTCCTCGAGGATCTTGATCAGACCCTGAACCTCGGAGAGCTTCATGTTCTTGATGTAGTCGACGACGTCCTGCTGTGCGATGGACACGGAATGCCTCCAGTTGCCGGGGTAGGACCCAGCGAAATTCCTTGTGGGTTGTGTGGGTGAACTGACGCTTGGCGCGCCCTACCCCTGCTCTGCTTCCTGAAGCTTCTGCTCGTAGTTCTTGAGCAAGAACAGCAGGTCCCTCGCGGGAGCCTGCAGGAGACTGAGGACCTTGCGGGGAGCCCCGAGCAGCGTCGCCAGGAGCGTTGCCTGCAGCTCTTCCTTGCTCGGGAGATCCGCGACCGCGATCACCGCCTTGGCGTCGAGCAGGTCGCCCTCGAAATACCCGGCCTTCACCTCGAGATGCTGGTTGTCCTTCGCCACGGTCTTGAAGGTCTTTGCCGTGGCGACCGGGTCCTCTCCCGAGATGACAACGCCGATGGGACCCGTGAAGTGCTCCGCGAGGACGCCCATGTCGGTGCCCTCGAGTGCGCGCTTGGCGAGCGTGTTCTTCACGACTTGGAAGTGCACGCCCAGCGGCTCACAAGCTCGCCGAACCGCATTCATCTGGTCGACCGTCGAGCCCTTGTACCCTGTCAAGATGACGAAGGGGGAGGCGGAGAACCGGTTGTGGAGATCCTCGACCACCTGTGCTTTCTGTTCACGATCCATGATGGTCTCCTACCGGTACTCGCCGGCGAGCTTGACGACCTCGTTGGCGTCGAGCCGGACCCCCGGCCCCATCGTCGATGAGATGGCCACGCTCTTCACGTAGTTGCCCTTCGCCGTAGAAGGCTTGAGGCGCAGCAGCATGTTCAGGATTGCCAGGAGATTCTCCTGGATGTGAGAGGGCTCCATGCTCGCCTTTCCGATCGGCGCGTGGACGATCCCCGCCCGCTCCACCCGGAAGTCGATCCGCCCGCCCTTGACCTCGCGCACGGCCTGCGCCACGTCTTCGGCGGCCACGACGGTGCCGGTCTTCGGGTTCGGCATGAGCCCCCGCGGCCCGAGGACGCGCCCGAGCCGGCCTACACCCTTCGCCATCATGTTCCGCACGGCGATGGCCTTGTCGAAGTCAGTCCAGCCGTCCGCGACTCGCTTGATCAGTTCATCGTCTCCGACCTCGTCGGCGCCGGCCTCCTCTGCTGCTCGGGCGGCCTCCCCCTCGGCGAAGACCACGACCTTCACCGACTTCCCCGTGCCGTGAGGAAGCGAGATCGCTCCTCTCACCATCTGATCTGCCTGGCGCGGGTTGACCCCTAGCCGGACCGACACGTCCACCGTCTCGTCGAAGCGCGCTGTCGCGCACTCCTTCACGAGCGTCACGCCCTCTTCCAGGGCGTACCGCGCTGCCGAGTCCACTCGGTCTCGAACACTGCGGTACCGTTTTCCGGGTCTTGCCACTCGCCTCCTCCTCATGCCTCCGGGGTGTAGCGGGTAGGCGAACACCCTCCCCCGTCTGGCTCACGGCGCCGCGCGCCGGTGGTGATGGATCCCACGAGAGCTTGCGGGATCCGCGGAACCTACATTCCCTCGACCTCGATCCCCGAGGACCGCGCCGTTCCCAACACCTGGGCCATCGCGGACTCGACCGTCGTGCAGTTCAGGTCGGGCATCTTGATCTTGGCGATCTCTTCCACCTGCTCGGCCGTGATCTTGGCCACCTTGTCGCGATTCGGCTGACCGGAGCCCTTCTGGATCCCCGCGGCCTTGAAGAGCAGCGTGGCCACCGGCGGGGTCTTCGTGACGAAGGTGAACGAGCGGTCGGCATAGACCGTGATCACGACCGGGATGATCATTCCCTCGCCGGCTTGTGGCTTGGTCTTGTTGTTGAACTCGTCGCAGAACTGCTTGATGTTCACCCCGGCCTGGCCGAGCGCCGGCCCAACCGGAGGCGCCGGACGCGCCTGGCCCGCCGGGATCTGCAGCTTGATCTGATTGACGACCTTCTTGGCCATGGTGGGAGCTCCCGAGCGGTGACTGCGCCGAGGTGGGGCCGGGATGCCGGCAGCGGCCTCAGGACAGCTTCTCTACCTGGTGGAACGACAACTCGGTCGGGACTGGGCGACCGAACATGTTGATGACGACACGCAGCTTGCCGCGGGCCTCGTTGACTTCTTCGATCGTGCCGCGCATGGAGGCGTACCGGCCCTCGGTCAAGCGAACCTCCTCGCCGACCTCGAAGTCCATGACGGGCTTCGGCTCCTCCTCGTCACTCAACATCGAGGTGATCCGCGCGACTTCCGCCTCTGGCACAGGAGGAGGGTTCCGAGCCCCCCCGACGAACCCGGTGACCTTGGGCGTGTTCTTCACGAGGTGCCACGTCTCGTTGTCGAGCAGCATCTCGACCAGCATGTAGCCAGGGTAGAAGCGGCGAGTGACCTTGCGCTTGGTCTTCTGGTCGACGACGACCTCGGACGGAACCAGGACCCGGCCAAACCGGTCCTCGAGGCCATGCTGACGAATGCGCTGCTCCAGCGCCTGCATGGCCTTGTCCTCTGAGCCCGATAGCGTATGCACGGCGTACCACCGCATCAAGATGCTCCCGTCCCCGGCCCGCGCGCCGGCTGTCTGCGCGCCTACCCGTCCGCGAAGAGAAACGCGTCAGCCAGGTTCTTCCAGGTGAAGTCATAGACGGCCAGCAGAGCCGCCGTGAACAACGTGGTGACGACGACGGTCGTGGAAGCCCGAACCGTCTCGTCTCGCGATGGCCAGATCACGCGGAGAAGCTCGCCCACCACCTCGCCCGTGAACTGCAGCGCGATGGGAGTCCGAATCAGCGCGAAGAACGTCGCCGCGGCACCAGCCGAAGACACCGCCGTGCTGGTGTTCAGCAGCCCGAAGAACAGCCGGTTGTCGGGCCACCCGAACTGCGCGAACGCAGAAACCACAGCCGACTGCAGGGTGAGCCCTACGAGAATCGAGCCGACGATGAACGCGAGCATGACGTAGCGTTGCTTCGACAAAACAGGCCTCGGGCGCGTCTCGAACAGTCTCTCCGGCAGTGCGGTAGCACTCTCGGACGCGCGGTGTGAGCAAACGACGTGCCAGGTAGCGCGGCGGCACGCGACGCGCAAGCACAACAAGCGATTCGATCTTCCGGCAAACCCCGTTGGTCCTACAGTGACGTGCCGCTGGGGTTCCGTCCGAGACGACCCGTCACCAGAGACGACAGCCGGCCACACGGCCGAGCTGCACGCTCGCCTGATGAGCTATGGGCCAAGACGGCCACGTCAAGCCGCAGGGGCACGCAGGACGGCCTCCTGACAATTCATGACATACACCTCCTCGAAGACGAGGAGGCAGGCTTCGCTAGTCGCTGATCTTGGAGACGACGCCGGCGCCGACGGTCCGGCCACCCTCGCGG
>CAYMSU010000277.1:0-8649 GCA_964393165.1 uncultured Enterobacteriaceae bacterium | reverse complement strand
CGACCCGGCCCGCTTCCTCGCCGTCTACCTGTTGGACGCCCGGCGGTCGCGGACCCCTGCCAAGCTGCGCACGAACCTGCGTAAGTGGGCGGCGGCGCCGCTGGTCGACCGCGCCATCGCCGATGGCGTGGCGCGGGGGCACCTCGTGGCCGAGGACGAGCGGGTGGAGCTCACCGAGGAGGGCCGGGCGGCGGCCCGCGAGGACCTCGGGGCAGATGTCGAGGCGCCGCGCGACCGGCTCCTCGAGCGGCGGTTCCCCGTCCAGGCGCTCGGCCTCGATGCCGACGATTCCGAGGTGCGGCGTCGCATCTCGACCAACCAGGAGCTTGTCGCCGCCATCGTCGCCGTCGGCTACGGGCTCCCCGCCTCGGCCACGCTGTCGGTGCGCCACACCTGTTCAGAGCTGATCTGGCGGTCGCTGCGCGCGACCATGGCCGACGTGGTCGGGAGCGGCCCGTTCCCCCTCATCGAGGAGCCCGGGGTGGTCGGCACGACCATCCTCGGCGGCCTCGCCGGCGCGGTGGGGGCGCCCCAAGGTCAGGTCCTCAAGCTGCTCGCCGCGCGCGCGCTCGGTGTCGACGTGCACCAGATGGAGGCGCTGCGCCAGCGGCTGGTGCGGGTGGCGCTCCTCCACGGGGTCGACGCGAGCCCTCTCGCCGCCGCCCCGCTGCACGACAACGCCGAATTCGCGGCCCGAGTGCGGCAGGCTGCGGCAGGCCTCGAGACCCCGCCGTTTCGCGGCCGCGTGGCCATCGCGCAGGTCTACGACGCGTTCGGCGCCGACTGCGGCACCCTGGCGCACTTCAAGGAGCGGCTCGTCGAGGCGGCCCGGGAGCGGCTGATCGATCTGAGCTCGCTCGACCTGCCCGAGTACATGACCGCAGAGCTCCGTGAGCGGAGCTCGACCCCCTGGGGCGAAGAGCGCATGCACTTCGTCGTGAGCGAGTGGAAGTGAGGCGATGTCGTTGATCGAGGCATTCCTGGGCCCCCAGGCGGACGACCTCTTCGTGTCGGTGGCATCGGTTCCCGACGCGCGGGAGCTGCACGCGCTGGACGTGGAGGGTCAGACCGACGCGCGGTCGGCCATCGCGCTGGCGATCGACAACGCGCGCCGCCAGCGCCCGAGCGCCGGCGCGCGCATCGCGCTGGTCAAGGGCGAGGTCGGCTCCGGCAAGACCCACGTGCTGACCACGGCGCTGCGGGCGGCGGCGTCCGAGCCCGAGGGTGAGGTCTACCCGGTCATCCTGCAGCTCACCGCGCCGGTGCAGCGTGAGACCTACGAGCGCTGGCTGCTCGAGGCCACCTTCCGGGAGGTCGGGGCGCGGCACTTCAGCAGCGAGACCGCGCAGAGCCCTCTACGGCGGCTCGCCCAGCGGCTGCTCGACCGGGTCCCGCCGCCGCGCGCGGACGCGTTCCTCGCCCTGCTCGACGACGATGCAGACGACGGCGAGCTCGTCCGCACCGCGCTGTCGATCGGCAAGGTCCTGCGCCGCCAGGGCCAGGAGACGCTCGCCGAGGATCCACCTTCCGCGGGGTTCATCGCCTGCGTGGTGCTCGCCGGCTTCGGGGACTGGTCGGCGCTCAATTACCTGCGGCGCAGCCACGTCGACAGGCGGATCGAGCCGCTTGGCCTGATCGTCGTCGACACCCCGGTCGATCGGATCATGGTCCTCAAGGACCTCGGGATGACCGCGCAGCTGGTCGGCGCGTCGCTCGCGATTGGCTTCGACCAGGTCGAGAACGCGGTGCGGCTCGGCTCCGAGAACCTGTTCGTGCACGCGCTCGTCCAGGCAATCCGAATCGCCGAGTCGGTGCTCAACGTCGCCATCCTGATCGCGGTGCTGGCCGACGAGTACGACCGGATCGCCTCGGGAACCGACCAAATCAAGGGCTTGACGGCCGGCGACCTGTACCGAATCGAGCGGGAGCTGCCCTCTGCGGTGCGCCTCGAGCGGCCCACAAGCGACTTCCTGCGCCGGGTGGTGGCCCAGCGGCTGACCGCGCTCCGCGAGCGCGAGGGGCTGCCCGCGGAGCGCGACGACTTCGCACCGCTTCCGCCCTGGTTCCTGCCTCGGGTCGAGAACGCGCGGAGCGCGCGGGGCGCGCTTCGCCAGGTGAACCGGCTGCGCGAGCTTGGCTTTCGGAAGGGCCGGATGCCCACCGAGGAGGAGCTCGCGGCGCTGTCCGACCAGCCCGAGCCGGGTGCACCGGCGTCGGGGGGGCCGGCGCCGGCCGTGGTGCAGGTCGCGTCGCCGCCCACGCCCCGACCAGCGGCGGCAGTGGCCGTCGTTGCGGCAGCCAAGGGGCCCCCCACGCCGGCGCCCGCGGCCGCGCCGCCGGCGAGCGAGGAGCCGGTCGACTTCGACAAGCTGTGGGCGGACCACCGCGACTCGAGCTCGGTCACGCTGGAGGAGATGCCGGAGACCACCAAGGCGAACCTGATCGCGTGGTGGGTGCGGGCGGCGGCCGAGGAGCGGACCTCGGGCGAGGTGATCGAGGTGCACCAGCGCCGGACCGACGACGACTTCAGCACGCACCTCGTCGAGATCGAGTTTTCGGAGGGCGGCCACGTGGTGGAGCGCCGGGTGGTGGCCTTGTGCGAGGCGCCGAACCGCGACCACAAGCTCGCTGAGCAGCTCGAGGCGTTCCTGAAGCACTGCCCCGACACGCCGATCGCGGTGCGCACGAAGGGGTTCCCGAAGGGCGCGAGCGCTCAGCCGGCCGACGCGCTTGCCCAGCTCGAGGAACGGCAAGGGCAGCAGCTCGCGCTGGGGGAGATCGAGTGGCACGCGCTACAGGAGGCGAAGGTGTTCGCGGATGCGCACCGGCCCAAGCAGGCGTTCAAGGAGTGGCGGCGGGAGCGGCAGTGGCTGCTGCAGCTGATCCCGGACCTCAACCCGATGCTCCTCAGAGTCGTCCCGGACTCGGTGACGACCCGCTGACGCCGCCCGCGGTCAGCTCCCGAAGCGGCCGACGTAGATTGAGAACTCGAGGCCGATGCGGGTGAGCATACCGGGGCCGATTCCCTCGCCTTCCACCCGCTGGGTGAAGAGGATCGGCAGCTGGATGAAGGGGCCGACGTCGAGGGCGACGGGGCCTTGCTCGATGGACGCGGACCCGCGGGGGCGGATGTAGAAGCCATCCCAGGTGGCGTCGAGATCTTCGATGGTGCCGGCGGAGTACCCAAGCCCGAGCTGGAATCCGGCGTAGCGGCCGGGCGCCAGCTTGCGCCGGGCGCCAACGAACAGGCCGGTGGAGCCGGACTCGGCGTTGACCTGCCACGACAGGTCGCGGCAGTAGGTGCCCTCGTAGCCGAAGACGGCGGCATCCGACGGGGTCACGACGATGGCGCGCCCGCCGTAGCAGGAGAACCCAACGCCGCCCTCGACCCCGACGAAGAGGGTGCCGGCCCAGCCGATGGTGAGGCCGGACGGCACGAAGCCGAGGTCGGCCTGGACGCCGATCCCGAGCTTGGCCTTGCCGGCCGAGGGGGGCTGGACGGTCTGGACGGACTGCGCGAGGGCGAGCGAAGACAGGACGAGCAGCATGGACGACCCCCGGGCCCTCGGGCCCACTCGAGGAGCTCAGCGCGAGCAGTGGCGTGGTTGCGTGGCTCGCGTATTGCTTGGGAGTCATCCGCGATCGGGTCGTGGCGTACCACCGTGGTACGCGCGCGCACCATCGTGGTCGATGCCGACAACGCGGCGGCTCGGGGAACGGAGACGGCGACCTTTCAAGGACGCTCGGCAAGGGCGACGGATCGTGCCGCTCAGCGACGCCATCGCGGGGCGGAGGTGGCTGTATGGTCGTCCAGGAAACATTCGGGGAGGTGGCCCAGTGCTGGTCTGGTCGGGCGGGTGATGCTTGCCTGGCCTTGCTGCCCAGCTACATCCGCCAGGGGGGTTCAAGCCTGCTCGGGGGGATGCTGGACCAGGGCCGGGGCGGGGTTCGCAGAATCGCGCAGACCAGATCCGACAGCGGGTCCTTCCGACCTTCAAACCACGCCCACGCCTGTGCATATCGGCGGCTCCACCGACGCGAGACGCGTTGATGCGTCCGATGGGCGACCCGCCGGAGGCCTTCGAGCTTGAGTCGCGCAGCGGGTAGGTTGTGCGGATCGCAGATCCCAGGGGAGACTTGCTCGAGCAACCGTTGTTGCGACAGCGCGATGTCGCGGTCGCCGACAGTGACCGCTGCGCGCCCGGAGCGATCGAAGACTCCCCACACCTTGATCCTCTGCCCAATCTCGCCGGGCCGCGCTCGCTTGCGCAGGCCGATCGTGGCCGCGGCCATTGGATAGTCGAGGCTGACCTTTTCCAGTCCCACTGCGAGGCGGAGCCGGTGGGCCAGGCGATAGGCGGTCTCGTAGCGCACTCCGAGCACAGCTCGGAGCCGGTTCGATGAGATGCTGCCCGGGCGGGAGAGAAGGACACAGGCGAGCAGGATCTTCCCCAAAGGAATGCGGGTGCGGTGGAGCACCGTGCCGGCGGTTACGGAGTTGAAAGCGCCACACCTGCACTGCCAGACGCGTGGCCTGCATCGAAGGTGGGTAGCCCGCGTGCCCCCGCACCTTCGGCACTCGAATCCTTCGGGCCACCGGAACTGGAAGAGCCATTCGGCGGCTTCATACTCATCCGGAACGATGGTGACGATGGTGCCCGGCGTGGGCGGGACGGCGGGAATCCGGTCGATCATGACACCCACGTAGGCCGTTGCTCGCGCGCTGTGGGGCCTCCACCCGAAACACTTCCGCCTCGTTGAACTGGCGGCCGTGCCCCGGCCCGCCCCTGGTATGCGGATTCTCGTGCTGACGCAGGGGCCACCGCAGGCCGCTCGGGCCGCTGGGCACCCTGCGTCAGCCTGCGAACGGATTGCTTAGGGAGAAGCTGGACCCTACATTCTCGTGCTGACGCAGCCAGGTGCAGCGGTCTGCTTGCTCGCGACCGTCCCCTGCGTCAGCCCGTTGATCGCCGGACGGTGAGCCGGCCCGCGCAACGATCAGCGTGCGGAAGGTTGATCGCAACAAGGGGGTGTTCGAGCCTGCTCAGGACCCCGCGATCGTCCGCACCTTCAGCGCCAGATACGCCTCCCGGGGCCGGTCCGACGGGTCCAGCAGCCCATGCCGGCACCAGTAGCCGCGGTCCTTGTCCACCAGCAGGTCGAGCAGGACGTGCGCGTCCCGGTGGGACTCCGCGGCGTCCGCCGCCTCCTCCACCATCGCGGTGACCCGGGAGTCGTCGATCTGGGCCGCCGCCTCTGTGTTCAGCGGCAGCTCGACGTGGCAAGTGGCCCGCACCCTGAGCGCGGCCGCCCGGGCGGCGCACGCGGCCACCTGGTCGGCGACGGGGTCGCCCTCGTGCACTCGAAAGGCCACGCCCGCCACCGCGCCCTCCCGCGCCGCCCCCACCAGCGTGTCGAGCGCGGGATCCGCAGGATCGAAACCCTCCCGCGGGAAGTGGGAATGGTAACCGCCGGCCTCCGCGTCGAACGGCTTGCCGATGCGGCCGAGCGTGAGCGCGGGCCCCGTCCACTGCGCGAGGAGCATGGCCATCGCGTGGACGTCGGCCGGCCGCAGCACGACCTCCCAGGCGGCGCCCGGGAGATCCGCGAGGCGCGCGTCGAACGTGGTGCGCGTCTGGGGGCTCGGCGGGGCCGGCGAGAACGCGGTGATCGCGAGGCCCTGCCGGGACAGCCACCCCACCCGGTCGCGCACGGCGGGATCGTGCAGGTCGGCGAGCGGGATTCGGATCCGGGACAGCCCCAGGTCGAGCAGGTGCACGAGGGGCGCGTCGTCGCGGGCGGTCTTGTGGGCCAGCGCGTCCAAATCCCCGTAAGGGAGCTCCGCTCTCCGGCCCAGGCGGTGGCGCAGCCACGTGCCCAGCCGCCGCCGGGGGCCCGGCATCGGCGAGCGGGCCAGCGGGCGCACGAACCCCAGTAGGTGGCCCTCGGCCTCGATCGTGAGTCGCGTGACGCCCAGGTGTTCCCGGTCGTCGCGGCCCTGCTCCGCATCCGGCGGGGGAGCTGGCCGCATGGCGGCGTACTCCGGGCGCGTGAAGGCCGCCGACGGCAAGGTATAGATGTCCACTCCGAGGTACCGGTTGTAGAAGAAGCGGTGAACGTGGCCCGTCAACACGGCCTCCACCCCGTGGCGCACGACCTGGTCGAGGAACCACGCCCGACCCTCGGGCCCGACGTTGTCGTAGTGCTCGGGCTCGTCGGGATCGCAGAGGAACGGCGGGTAGTGCGTGAACACGAAAATGCGGTCGTGATCGCCCGCCAGATCGGCCTCGAGCCAGGCCCGCTGGGCGTGGGCCTCCTCGGTGTCGGCGTCGAGCAGCGTGGCGTCGACGACCACGAAGTGGCAGCCGCCCACATTCCGGCTCTGGAACGGCGGCCCCCACTGCTCGCGGAACGCCTGGCGGCCCTCCTCGACGTGGGCTGGTGCGTTGGCCGTCGTGCGTTTGTCGCCCACGTCGTGGTTGCCGGGCACCACGAGCAGCGGCACCCCCAGCGTGCCGTAGATCGCGTGGGCCTCGCGCAGCGCCTCCCGGTGGGTCGGCAGCGTGGGGATCGGGTGGACCACGTCGCCCAGGTGGACGATCAACGCCGGGTCCATTGCCGCCAGCGCCGCTGCCATCGTGCGGTTGCGCGCGTTGTGGTCGACGTCGGAGGGGAACGCGAGCTGGCCGTCGTCGTAGGCCACCCGCACGTGGGTGTCGGTGACAAGCGCCACCGTGAGGGGGTCGTACATGAGGGGCATGCTACCAGCCGGAGGGGAATCGGCGTACGTTGCGGCCAGAGCCGACCGTGGAGCACGCGCTGATGACCGACCCTGTCCGCCCCGTGCGCGAGCCCGCGAGCCCGCTGGCCGTCGCCTCGTGGGTCCTGTACGACTTCGCCAACTCGGCGTTCCCCACGCTCGTCGTCACGTTCGTGTTCGCCACCTGGTTCACCGCCGGCGTGGTCGGCGACGATGTCACCGGCACCTCGATCTGGGGCAACGTAGTAGCCCTCTCCGGCGTGTTGGTGGCGCTGCTCTCGCCAATCATGGGCGCGGTGGCCGACCGCGGCGGCTACAAGCGGGAGTTCCTGATCGGCACGGTCGTGGTCTGCGTGCTCGCGACGGCTGGGCTCTACTGGGCGGGGCAGCCGGGCTACGTCTGGACGGCCTCCATCGTGTTCGTGATCGCGAACGTGGCGTTCGAGATGGGGCTCGTCTTCTACAACGCTTTCCTGCCCGATCTGAACCGTCCCGCGCAGACCGGTCGCATCTCGGGCTACGGCTACGCGCTGGGCTACGTCGGCGGCCTGCTGTGCCTCGGGCTGGCGCTCGTCGGCTTCGTCATGCCAGAGCAGCCGTGGCTCGGCCTGTCCACCGAGGCAGGCCAGAACGTGCGCGCCACGAACCTGCTCGTCGCGGGTTGGTTCCTGGTGTTCGCGCTGCCGCAGTTCCTGTTCGTGCAGGAGACGCAGCGGCGCACGACGCCGGTGGGGGGCAACGTGGTAGCCGACAGCTTCGCGCAGCTGCGCGACACGTTTCGGGAGGTGCAGGAGTACCGGCAGGTGGTGCGGTTCCTGATCGCGCGACTGCTCTACAACGACGGGCTGGTCACGGTGTTCGCGTTCGGGGCGATCTATGCGCAGGGCACCTTCGGGTTCACGACGGAGGAGGTGCTGGGCTTCGGGGTGGCGCTGAACGTGTCGGCCGGCCTCGGGTCGTTCGTGATGGGGTTCCTCGACGACCGCATCGGGGGAAAGCGTACAGTGATGATCTCGATCGTGGGCTTGCTGCTCTGCACGCTGGCGGCGGTGGTGGCGCCGAGCAAGACGGCGTTCTGGATCTCGTCGATGGTGCTGGGCCTGTTCGTGGGGCCGAACCAGTCGTCGTCGCGGTCGTTGATGAGCCGACTGGTTCCGGAGAGCAAGGAGAACGAGTTCTTCGGGTTCTTCGCGTTCTCGGGGAAGGCCACGTCGTTCATCGGGCCACTGGCGATGGGCTGGCTGACGTGGGCGTTCGCGACGCAGCGCGCGGGCGTGCTGGCGGTGGCGGGGCTGCTGCTCGCAGGCCTGGTGGCGCTGTACTACGTCGACGAGGACGAGGGCATCGCGGCGGCGAAGGCCGCGCCTGGCGGCTGACGCGTGGCCCCCCGGGGGGGCGGAAGTCTGGGGCGACCGGCCGCGCCGGGCCTCGAGTGCTTCGGTAGGGGAGGTCCACCGGAGTACAATGTGGATGCTGCTAGAGCCGAGAGTCGAACGTTGGGTCACGCGAAGCCTCGCCCCACCTACGCAGACATCGAAGCGCTGCCGGACCACGTCAACGGCGAGATCCTCGCTGGCGAGTTGGTGGTGAGCCCCCGCCCGGCCACCCCCCATCAGCGTGCCGCCAGCGTCTTGGGCGCGCTGCTGATCCCGCCGTTCGGCCTAGGGCAGGGGGGGCCCGGGGGCTGGGAGATCCTGGACGAGACGGAGCTGTCGCTCGGCGTCGACCCGGACTACGATCCCGTGATCCCCGACCTCGCGGGCTGGACGCGGGAGACCATGCCGCGGTTGCCGTCGGCGGCGCAGGTCACGGTGGTGCCTGACTGGGTGTGCGAGGTGCTGTCGCCCTCTACGGCGCGTCGCGACCGGGCGCTGAAGCTGCCGTTCTAC